>JANYJX010000098.1 GCA_025358355.1 Actinomycetes bacterium
CGTCGTGCTCGCGCTGGCCTGGCGGCGGCCGTGGCCCGCGCTCGGCGCGGTCGCCGTCGTCGCCGTGGCCTATATCTTCGTCGGGCAGTTCCACCAGATCGGGCCGCGCACCCACTTCTTCCCCGCCGACCTCGCCTGGCAGGAGCAGAACGCCAAGGTCAACGGCGCCCTCCCCGAGGGCACCGCCACCAGCCTCTCGGAGCCCTCGCTGCAGAGCCACTGGCAGGCCTTGCGCGACGGGCTCGAGGCCGTCGCGCGTCACCCTCAGGGCTACGGCCTGGGTAACGCAGGCTCGAACGCCGTTCGCTTCGACGTGCCCGTGCAGGCGGGCGAGTCGACCTACACCGAGATCGGCGTCGAGACCGGCCTTGTCGGCATGCTCGCCTTCATCGCCTGGAGCCTCGCCCTGCTCGGGGCGCTGGTGGCTGCCGCCCGGCGCGCGACGGAGGCGGGAGGTCGCTGGCTCACGGCTGCCGCTGCCGCAGCCTTCGCCGCCGTCCTCGCGATCGCCATCCAGACCGACGCGATCGGCGTGCCGTGGCTCGCGGTGGTGCTGTGGTGGCTCGCCGGCTCGGCGCTCGCGAGCCGGACGGCCCGCCTCTCTGTGCCGACTTCGTAACACCTGCCGCCGGCGTCGTGCGGCGAGCTGCACGGGCCGCTATCGTTGCCTCCATGGACAACAGACGTCGAAGCAGGACGCCCGCCACGCTCGCCGTCCTAGCCCTTGTGGCGGTGGGTGCCGTGCTGCTGCTCCAGCGGGGCGGAGGTGGCCGGGCGGGCAAGAGCTGGCTGCGCGCGAGCGTGACGCTGACGCCCGGTGTGACGAACCCGGACGTCACGCAGAGCACCATCCACTCCACCATTTGCATCACCGGCTGGACGAAGACGATCCGGCCGCCGGTCGACTACACCAGCCGGCTCAAGCAGGAGCAGATGGCCGCCTGGCAGCTTCCCGGCACGGCGGCCGACTACCAGGAGGACCATCTCATCAGCCTCGGGATCGGCGGCCATCCCACCGACCCGCGCAACCTCTGGCCGGAGCCACGGCCGCACGCGGAGGACATCGACACGCTCGAGCGTGACCTGCGCCTCCAGGTATGCGCCGGCAAGCTCACGCTCGCAGCCGCCCAGCGGCAGGAGGTGGAGCTGAAGCACGAGAGCGGCTGACGCCGCGGCTGCCTACCGGTAGCGGTACACGATGCGACCACGCGTCAGGTCGTACGGCGACAGCTCGACCTTGATGCGATCGCCCGGCAGGATCCTGATGCGGAAGCGCCGCATCTTGCCCGCGGTGTACCCGATGGTCTCATGGCCGTTGTCGAGCGCGATCCGGTACTTCCCGTTTCCGAGAGCCTCCGCGACTTCACCCTCGAACTCGACTTTCTCTTCTTTCTCGGCCACAGGCCCCTCCCACGTCATGAACGGGCGGAATCGCGCAGATGCGCCGACCGCGACACGTTCTCGTCTCTCAGGAGAGCAGGGTAGCAGGGCTGTCCCGGCCGCTCTGCTACTGTTTCTGCTACGGACGGCACTGGGCCGCCCCGTGAGATTGAGCTTCTCGGTTCTCCTTCGGGTTTTCTGAGTCGGCAATCTCGACACCCGAAGTTGAAGAGTTGAGAGGAACTATGTCCGATTTGACATTCGCCGCGCTCGGCGTGAGCGATCCGGTCGTCCAGGCGCTGGCGGCGCGCGACATCCACGGCCCCTTCCAGATCCAGGAGCTCGTGCTGCCGGAGGCGCTCCAGGGCGCCGACGTGCTCGCGAAGTCGCCGACCGGATCGGGCAAGACGCTCGCGTTCGGCATCCCCCTCATCGAAAAGATCGAACTCAAGGACAAGTGGCTGCAGGCGTTGGTACTCGTACCCACGCGTGAACTGGCGCAGCAGGTCGGCGACGTGCTCGAGAAGCTCGCGCGCGGCTCCGGCATCAAGACGACGCTGATCTTCGGCGGACGCGCGTTCGGCCCGCAGCAGGACGCCATCTACCGCGGCGCGCAGGTCGTCGTCGGCACACCCGGCCGCGTGCTGGACCACCTGACGCGCGGCACGATGCGGCTCGACGGCATCACCTACCTCGTGCTGGACGAGGCGGACGAGATGCTCGACCGTGGCTTCGCACCGGACGTCGAGCGTATCCTCTCGCAGACGCCCCGCGAGCGCCAAACGGCGCTCTTCTCGGCAACGACGCCGGAGTGGGTGCACAAGGTCTCGACCAAGTACCTCAACACGCCCGTCGTCATCGAGACAAAGCGCGACGATGACGAAGAAGGTCCCGACATCGACCACGTCGTCTACGAAGTGTGGGACGAAGACAAGTTCACCGTGCTCGAGCGCTTGCTCAACGAACCGACCGAGGGCACAACGCTCGTCTTCGGCCGCACCAAGCACGGCGTCCGCAATCTCGGCGTGAAGCTCGAACGTCTCGGCTACCAGATCGACGTGCTGCAGGGGAACCTCAGCCAGGGCGCCCGCGATCGCGTGCTGGAGAAATTCCGCGCAGGCAAGACGCCGATCCTGCTTGCGACGAACGTCGCAGCGCGCGGCCTCGACGTGCTGCACATCACGCGCGTCATCAACTTCGAACTGCCCGAAACGCATGAACTGTTCACGCACCGCGTCGGCCGCACCGGCCGCATGGGGCGCTCCGGACGCGCGATCACGATCCTCGGCCCCGGCGATCTGCCGAAGTGGCGCGAGATCGAGCGCGGCCTTGGCAAGACGCTGCCGCGCATGACGCCCGATGGCAAGGAAGTCAAAGTCGCGCCAGCGCGCGCGGCGGGTGCTCCCCGAGCCGGTGGCTTCGGGACGCGACGGCGGCGGACGACGGCCTTCAGCCGCCGCTAACCAGCGCCGGAACATCATCGCAAGACGAACGAAACGCGGACTTGGCCCGCGTTTCTTTTTGCTCGTCCCGAGTTCGTTCAGTTTGGCAATGAAGTGGAGCGGGGGACGAGGCTCGAACTCGCAACATCCAGCTTGGAAGGCTAGCGCTCTACCAATTGAGCTACCCCCGCTCGGTCGGCTAGAAAAGCATAGCAGACCGTACTCGGAGCAATCGCGGGCCGAAGACATCGCTGGGCCAGATGTGGCGGATGTATCATCGCGCTAACAAGGAGGTGTGCGATGGCGCGTCACGACGTACGGTTCACGATCCCAGAGCGAGGACTCGGTAACGCTGACATCGAGTTCGCCGTGTACAGCGATGGCGAGCGTCTCGGGCTGTTGAAGATCAGCAAGGGCGCGGTCGTTTGGCGCCATGCCAACAAGAAGCTCGGTAGGGTGATGGACTGGGGTGCGTTCGACCGCCTCATGCAGGAGGAGGGCCGACGCGAGCGTTCGGCGTAGGCCTGCGACGATCTCTCTCGGCTCGAATGGAGTTCGCGCGGCCGTCGCCGCCCTACGGCGTCACCGTCGCAGGCACCGGCGTCGCGAGCGCCTGCGCGATCGCTTCGGGCAGCCGCAGCCACGTGCCGGCGGCCCAGCCGTTGAAGCCGTCGCCAGCGATGCGCCACCAGGTGAACGTCTCCGCCTCGACCGGGCCTTCCTGCACGATGGCTTTCGTCCCGTCGTACTCGCAGCCGAGCTGCTTGCCCTGCTGCGTCGGCTGCTCGCGGACGCGGAGGCAGTCGGGATCGCCAAGGCCGATGACGACGACCTGGTCGCCTACCTGCAAGGGCCAGTCGATGCCGGGCACGGCGGGCGAGCTCAGATCGCGATTCTTCACACTCAGCACCGTCCAGCCTTCGGCCTTCTGTTCGAGAAGCGCGACGCCGGTACCATCGGAGAACGTTGGGCCGAGGCTGTATGCCCGGCGCGTACCGCGGCTGCCGATCTGCGTGCCGCAGACCTTGCCGACGTCAACTCCGGGTTTGGCGCTCGCACATTCGCCGACGAAATCGACGTTGCGATTGGCGCGCACCCAATCGCCTAGGGCGTCGAGCGGCCCGAGCACTTTCGGCGTGGGTGAGGCTGCGGGCTTCGAGCTGCCGCCGCCGCATGCTGCTGCGAAAAGCATGGCGACGCACACTGCTGCGAGGACGGCGATACGCGGGGTGTTCATCGGGACGCGGCGCTCCTTCGACGGATGGAAGCGATCCGTCTACTTGCCCTGTCCCCCAGCATAGCGGGACATGAAGTCGTCGTGCACATGCCTGCCGCCCGCGGCGAAGCCTTTACTCGTGATGCGCATGGGTCCGCCAGCGCGATCGGACGCCGCACCGCCGGCCTCGAGCACGAGCAGGATGCCCGCAGCGACATCCCACGGCGAGACATTCAAATGGGCATATAGATCGAGACGCCCGCACGCCGCGTACGCCATGCCCAGCGCAGCGCTGCCCGTGATGCGGATGCCCTGCGTGTTCGGAAAGATCTCCCGCATCAGGTCGAGTTGGCGCGCGCCGGCCGCATCGTCGTAGCCCAGATCGATGCCGAGGACGGCCGAGAAGACATCGGGCTTCTCCGATG
>JANYJX010000011.1 GCA_025358355.1 Actinomycetes bacterium
GAAACCCAGCACTCGCAGCGCCGGAGCGATCTGGTCGCGCAACATCACGTGGTACCTCTCCTGCGCACTCGGCACAGACACCGATCCTACGGCGCGAATGGCAACCCCGCCATGCCCCAGTGAGCGGGAATGCTCCTTGACGGCGCTAGGTCTTGGGAAGCATCAGGCGAACGTAGGAACGCTGCGAGATGGTTTGTTCCTTTAAGTCTCGGAAGATTGTCCGCGTTGCGGTATGAAGTTGGCATGAACGTGCAACGGATCTGCTTCCTCGGTACTCGCACGGGGAACTTCGAAGCGACTGCGGCCCTGTTTCGAGACGTCCTTGGACTACGTAACACTCATGCCGAGCCTGGCTGGTCGATATTCCAACTCCCGTCCGGACGAAGCGACTACGTCGAGGTCTTCGGCCCGGAGAACGAGAATGCGAGCCTCTTCCCGACTGAAGTGAGCGAGGGGATCGTCGTTGCCTTCTCCGTAAACGACATCGTCGGCGCTCGTGAAGAACTTGCGGCCGCGGGAGTCGAGTTGGTCGGCGACCTCGTCTGGGCAAACGACCTGTTCGACAACGCGAGCATGGAAGGCTTTGGCTGGTTCTTCTTCCGTGGTCCCGACGGGAACATCTACGTGATGCAACAGGACAGCCGGCCAGTCGCTGCCCGACGGGAGCCGCCCCGGCACCACTGCCGTTGGGTGCCCGAATGACGTGCTCCCCGCCGGGGTTGACAGGTTAGGCCGCGATGTTTTGTAGATCTTCCCAGGTTTCCTTGACCTCGTAGGGCGTCTTGTAGTTGAGCCGCGAGTGCGGCCGGTGGTGGTAGCGGTCGACGTAGCCGCCGATCCCTTGTCGTGCGTCGTCGAGGGTCTCGTATTCGTTCAGCCACACCTCCCGTTCTTTGAGTTTCCCGAACCAGCTTTCGATGAAGGCCTGCGATTCGGGGTCGCGGTAGCCGCCGCGGCGGTGGCGGACCCCGAGTTCGGCGAGCTTCGCCTTGAAGCGGCGGGCGGTGAAGGCCGAGCCGTTGTCGCTTCCGAGGACGAGCTCGCCCGGCTCGATCCCGTGCACCGCCGCGGCGCGTTCGACGACGGCGATCGCTTCGTCGGTGCGGCAACGCAGCTCGAGCTGCCAGCCGACGATCTCGCGGGTGCAGCAGTCGATGATCGCGTTCAGGTAGCACCAGCCGTGCTCGGCGACCCAGACCGAGGTCATGTCGAGCTGCCACAACTGCCGCGGCCGCTCGACCCGGAAGAAGCCCGGCCGCTTCCTGCGCTCGAGTGGACGCCGCCGCTGGATCAGCTTCCGCTCCCGCATCACCCGCAAGACGCGCTTGCGGTTGACCGCGACGCCGAGCTTGCGCCGCACGAACGCCGTCACCATCCGGTAGCCGTCGGTCTGGTTCGCCTGGGCGATCTCGACGATGGCGGCCTCGACCGGGTCGGAGACCGGCCGGCGCTGCGGCGCGCTCCGCGGTCTCGGCGTTCGGTAGATCGCCTGCCGGCTGATCCTTGCTGCACGCGCCACGGCCGAGAGCGGGTAGCCCTCGGCGACGAGCTCACGGGAGCGGGCGACGCGCACGCTCAGTTCCACTCCCGCAACAGTTTTCCCGCAATCTCCAACTCATAGGTCTTGCGGCCAAGCGCACGCTCCAGCTCGGCGACCTTACGGCGCAGCTCACGGTCGCCCTGACGCTCCTCCTTGCCGGCGAAGCGTTCCTTTCCCGCCTCCAGCAGCTGGTCGCGCCAGCCGTAGTAGAGCGTCTCCGAGATCGCGTGCTCGCGGCAAACCTCGCGCACACTGCGGTCGCCGCGCAACCCGGCCAGCACGATCTCCAGCTTCCGCTGCGCAGTGAATGTCCTGTACTTGCGTTGCTCGCTCAACCCAGTCTCCTTGTCGGTCGAGCGGCCCATGCTGAGCTTGGCGCCGGACGGTCTCTCCGGGGCTCCGCCCCTCCGAGACCGTCCGGCACTCCAAGTCAGCTACCTGTCAACGCAGGACCGGGGAGCGGGGCAACCCTGACCACAGCCCCAGACGGGACAGCCACACACTCACAGTGCGGGAATGTCGCCGGAGCGTGCTCAGTCGTGAATCGCTTGGCTGCTGTTGGGTAGTGCCGTGGGCTGTGCGCTC
The DNA here is from genome assembly GCA_025358355.1 of Actinomycetes bacterium. GTDB lineage: Bacteria > Actinomycetota > Thermoleophilia > Gaiellales > Gaiellaceae > Gaiella. The sequence goes on from JANYJX010000011.1 coordinate 2,126, forward strand.
ACTCCCGGGAATAGTCGAAACGCGAGTTCGAATGCGTCTGCGCTGCGTGGGCTCCCCGGGTAGACATCGCAGTCGACATTGAGTACGCGGAGATGGACCGCGGTCGGATGATCCCGCCAGACCCACCGCTCGATTCGCCGCCCAAAAATGTTCGACTTCAAGACCTCGCAATAGACACTGCCGGTGTTATCCGAAAGCGCAGACAGAACCCTCGCGTCGCCATAACAGCGCTGGTGGTCACGGTAAAGCGCGACGCCCCGAACACGGATGCTGTGCACGAAAAGACGTTCCGTGACCGGAGACCCGAAACCGACACGGCACGCCCTTCGGTCGAAGCTTCCCGCTACCCCTTTGTCCTTGTCCGTGGAACACCCGATCAACGTGATGACAACCACCGCCAGAATGGCGGCGCCAAGCGTTCGCCAGATCATCCCCGCGACGAAGCCGCTCGACCTCGCCCACCGTCGGTAGAAAGTCGGTGTCTCGGGCTCGTCCACTGACCTCAGTATCGGTCACACAACCGAAATGTCTGACATGCGCGAGACTCGCCTTGCTTGAGCGAACGCCGGGCTAGACGTACGAGTCGCCGTCGAACTCGCGGTCGGTCGGGCCGATCCCGGCGACCACCGTCTCCTGCGAACGCTCGTGGAGCCGCTCGCGACCTCGCTTGACCGCGCCGAGGAACTTGTCGAGATTGACCTCGAGCGTCGAGAGGATCCCGTCCGCCCAGTCCTCCATCTCGAGCCGCGTCTCGCGAGCGGAGCGGCGTGCCTCGTCGACGATGTCCTGCGACTGGCGCTCCGCGAGCTTGACGATCTCCGTCTGCGACGCCTCGCGCACAGCCTGCTCGCGGGACTCTCCGATCAACCGGTCGCACTCGCGCTTCGCCTCGGCCAGCATCTCCTGACGCTCCTTCACAATCCAGCGCGCCTGCTTGATCTCTTCGGGGATCGTCGCGCGCATCTGATCGAGAATGTCGTAGATCTCCTCCCGATCGATGCGTACCTGATCGGTCAGCGGCACCGCTTTCGCGTTGTGCACCAGATCGTCGAGCTTGTCGATGAGAACGAGGACATCCATAAAGCCTCCGTGATCTTACTCTTGCGGGCTGACGGGGGCGCCGGGTCGGCCGTTCGGGTGGAGTTCGCGGAAGCGCCGCGCAACAGCTTCTGGCACGAGCTCATCCACCTTTCCGCCGAACGACGCAATCTCCTTTACCCCGCTCGAGGACACGAAACTGTAGGCGGGATTCGACATCACGTACATGGTTTCGATCTCAGGCGCGAGGAGGCGGTTGAGCTGGTTCATTTGCGCTTCCCACTCGAAATCGGCGAACACGCGCAGGCCTTTCACCATCGTGCGCGCGTCGTGACGCCGAGCGAAATCGACAACGAGCTCGGAGAAGACATCGACCACGACGTTCTCCACGTGCGCGAGCGCCTGCTCGAGGAAGACGACGCGCTCCTCGATCGTGAACAGCGTCTGCTTGTGGGTCGGGTCGCGAACGACGCCGACTACGACACGGTCGAAGATCGCTGCAGCGCGACTGATCACGTCCACATGGCCGTTCGTGACGGGGTCGTACGAGCCTGGGCAGATTGCGGTGATCATCGATTGAAGAGGGTGATGCGTGCCGAACCGTACCGGCGGCTTGTCGTAAGGTCGAGCGGAAGTTGCGGCTCGGTGCGCGCGCCCGTCTCGACGACGAGCGTTCCCTCCGCTCCGAGCACGGGCGGCAGAAGCTCGGCGAGCCGCGGTTCGAGTCGCGTCCAATCGCCGTACGGCGGGTCGCAGAGGACGAGGTCGTAAATCGTCCCGCCGGTCGCCGCTTCACGCAGGACGACCAGCGCGTCGCGCGTGTCAACGATGGCGCCAGTCAGCTCGAGAGTCGCCAGGTTCGCCTGAATCACGCGTGCCGCCACACGATCCGACTCGACAAACGTGCAGCGCCTCGCACCGCGAGACAACGCCTCCAGCCCGAGCGCGCCGGAGCCTGCGAAGAGGTCGAGCACGGACGCGTCGTCCACCGGGCCGAGGATGTTGAACAGCGCCTCGCGCACGCGGTCGCTCGTCGGTCGCGTTGAGTCGCCTGATGGCGCCGCGATTCGGCGCCCCTTGTGCGTGCCCGAGATGATCCTCATTTCCTGAGCGTATGGATACGATCGGGCGGGCCGTGCCGCAGCTCGCTCAGATCAACGTCGCGACGCTCCGGGCGCCCATCGACGACCCGGTCACGGCCGAGTTCGCGAACAACCTCGACCCGATCAACGCAGTCGCCGACGGGAGCGACGGATTCGTCTGGAGACTGCAAACCGAGGGCGGCAACGCCACCGCGATCCAGGCGTTCGCCGATCCGCTGACGCTCGTCAACATGAGCGTATGGCATTCGGTCGACGCGCTGAGGGCGTACGTCTACAGCTCGGCGCACCGTGACTTCGTCGCCCGGCGGCGAGAGTGGTTCGTCGAGGGAACATCGCGCTACGCGCTCTGGCGCGTCGCGCCCGGGACCATTCCAGAGGTAAACGAGGGCAAGGCGCGGCTCGACTTCTTCGACCTGCACGGACCGTCGCCGTACACGTTCCGCTTCGGCGCAGCCACGCCGGAGCCGCTGCTCGTGACGCGCACGACGCTCGACGACACCGCGACAGTCGACCTCGTGCTGCGACTAAACGACGAACTCGCAACAATGTACCCGGAGCCAGGCGCAAACCATTTCACGCTTGACGCGGAATCCGTGTTGCCGCCGAACGGCGTGATGGTGCGAGCGGATCTCGCCGGCACGTCAGTGGGCTGCGGTGCGATTCGCGTGCTCGACGCAACCCGGGCCGAGGTCAAGCGGATGTACGTCGACCCGTCGACGCGTGGTCTCAAGATCGGCGCCGCAGTGCTCGACCGGCTGGAGGCCGAGGCCCGCGAGCTTGCCATCACAGAGCTCGTACTCGAGACCGGCACGCGCCAGCTGGCGGCCATCGCTCTGTATGAGAAGGCCGGTTACGAGACAACGCCGCTGTGGGGCGAGTACCTCCGCTCGCCCCACACAAGCCTCTGCTTCCGCAAGCCGCTCGGCGAGCTGAGATAGTCCGCGATGTCCTCAACCAACACAGGAGACGCTATGCCCACCGTTCTCGGCTACCCGACGTAAAAGACACCGCGCACTGGCTCTCTTCGCCGAGGCGCGCCGAGTTCTTCGGCCCGCTGGGCGTCACCAACATCCGCACGTTCGTCGACCCGCAGGGCTCGAACCGCGTCGCGTTGGTCATGGACGTCGCCGACATGGACGTCCTGATGGCCGCGATGGAGGGTCCCGGGGTAGCCGAGGCGATGGCGCACGACGGCGTGCTGCCGGAGACGCTCGTCATCCTCGTCGAGGCGTAGCCGCGCGTCAGGAGTCGCCGAGGTGATCTGCGCCGCCGAGCAGGCGATCGACCTGCTCGGCGAGCAGCCCCTCGTCGTCGAGTGATCTCGCGATCTGGTGCGCACGTTCGAGCAGATCGCGATCGCGCCGCAAGTCCGCGAAGCGGAGATCGGTGAGCCCCGACTGGCGGGCGCCGAGGAGATGCCCCTCTCCACGAATATCGAGATCGCGTTCAGCTAGCTCGAACCCGTCGGTGGTCTCGACCATCGCTTCGAGCCGATCGCGGGCCGACTCGGTCAGCTCGTCCTTCGCGCGCGAGACGAGCAGGCAGAACGACTGCTCCGCGCCACGACCCACTCGGCCGCGCAGCTGGTGGAGTTGCGCGAGGCCAAAGCGGTCAGCCTCCTGGACGATCATGATCGTCGCGTTCGGCACGTCGATACCGACCTCGATCACGGTTGTCGCGACGAGCACGTCGAGCTCGCCAGCCTTGAAGCGGGCCATCAGGTCGCGCCGCTCGACCGGCCGCAGGCGCCCGTGCACGCAGCCGACGCGGAACCCTTTCAGCTCACCCGCGCGCAGGCGCTCGGCCTCGTCCTCGGCCGCGCGCGCTACCGTCGTCTCCGACGCCTCGATCAACGGGCACACCACGTACGACTGCCGTCCGTCGCTGAGATGACGGCGCAGGCGCTCATACGCCACCGAGCTGCGCTCCTCCTGAACCCACGCGGTAACGATCGGCTTCCGGTTCGCCGGCGGCTGGTCGATCTCGGACACCGAGAGATCGCCGAAGACCGTGAGTGCGAGCGTGCGCGGGATCGGCGTTGCAGTCATGTGCAGAACGTGCGGGCTGCGACCCTCAGTGAGGGCCGCGCGTTGTGCAACGCCAAAGCGATGCTGCTCGTCGACGACGGCGACGGCGAGATCGCGAAACTCGACGTCACGTTGGATCAACGCGTGGGTGCCGACCGCGATCTGCACGTCTCCCGACGCGATCAGTTGGCGCACCAACGCGTGCTCCTTGGCCGCGACCGAGCTCGTGAGGAGCGCGACCCGGACGCCGAGCTGCGCGCAGAGGCCCTCGATGGTGAGGAAGTGCTGCTCGGCCAGCGTTTCGGTCGGCGCCATCAGCGCGCCCTGGTGTCCAGCCTCGACCGCGCGGAGCAGCGCGTAGAGCGCGACGACAGTCTTGCCCGAGCCGACATCGCCTTGCAGCAGGCGCTGCATCGGCGTCTCCCGCCCAAGATCGACGTCGATCTCGGCGATCGCGCGCTCCTGCGCATCGGTCAGCGTGAACGGGAGCGCGTCGCGGTAGCTCGCGATCAGGTCACCGGCATTTTCGAGCGGTTCGGCGAAGGCCTCGTCATGCGCAGCGGCGCGACGGGCAAGCGCGAGCTGGAGCGTCAGCAACTCCTCGAACGCCAGCCGCCGCCGACCTTCCTCGGCTTCCTCCAGCGAACGCGGACCTAGGTCAGAAGCAGCTGCGCGGGTTGGTCGAAGCGGCGCTCGCCTACGCACGAGCTGCC
>JANYJX010000015.1 GCA_025358355.1 Actinomycetes bacterium
GGCTCAACCCGATCGGGCTGCATGAGTGCCGCCACACGTTCGCGTCGCTCCTGATCGCAGCCGGGGTGAACGTGAAGGCCATCTCGACCTACCTCGGTCACTCCTCGATCACGATCACGATGGATCGCTATGGGCACCTGATGCCCGGCCACGCCGAGGAAGCCGTCGAGCGCATCGACGCGTACATCGCGGCTGCGACTGGCGCACCGAGTGGCGCACAAGCGGTGGGAACGGCTCGCTAAAGCCGGAAGCCCCGTGGCTCCAAAACCGGGGGTTGAAAGTTCGAGTCCTTTCGCCCCTGCTGATGCGAAGCCGCACACGTAACAGGCCGAGACCCGCCCGAGCAATCGGGTCTCGGCCTGTCTCGATCCAGCGTGCGGGCAGTCCCGTTACGCGGTCGCGCGTCTGCGAACTTCGAGCGCGGCGCAGTCAGCGCACATCGACATCAGCTCGCGGTCCCCGTTGCGGAAGAACCGCCAGCCCTTCTCCTCGGCCTCGTTCTCGTCGTCCACCTCGCGCCCACAGCCGGCGCACTCTGCCGACCACGGAAGAAAGCGCAGCACCGACGCGCAGCCCAGGCAATACGCCTGCGCCGAGCCTGAGACGGCGACCGGAACCGCCCACCCCACGTGGCGCATCCCGCTCGAATCGGCGTCGCGACCGCAGCCGGAGCAGCGCCGCGGCACCTCAACTATGTCGAAGTTGGTGTACTCCATCCCCAGATAACCCCCCGTTGCTAGACAGAGGGTAGGCGCCGAAAAGGGGAGGCGGAATCCCTCGAACGAGGGCTGTGGCGGCTATCTAACGACGCGAGCGCACCAGCCGGCCGAAGCAGACGAGCGCACCGACGACAGCGATTGCACCGATCGCGATCACTGCAAGATGCCGTCCTCCCCGCGCTCCGCCGATCACGACGACAAGCTCCTCGATGAGGATCGCCGAGCCGACGAGCGTGAGAACGACGCCCCAAAGCAGGTCGCCGCGTTGTCGCGCTGAGAGGGAGCCGCGGCGCGCAAACGGCAGCAGGCCGAGCCGGATCAGCAGGTCGGCGCCGGCAACGATCAGTAACAACGCACCGGCAATCGCGAGGCCACGCGCGAGAAGCACAAGGCCGAACGCGCCGATCGCCAGATCGGCAAGCAGCCCGACGGCGTTCCGTACTGTCCGCCTCATCAGCCGCGAAACTCGTCGCGGAGCAGATCGAGAAGGACGCCGTCGACCCATTCGCCCAGCGTGCGATCGAACCAGTAGCTCCGCATGACACCCACGCGCCGGAAGCCAACAGCCTCGTAACAGCGGATCGCGCGTTCGTTCGCAACGGCCGGGTCGATCACAAGCCGATGGTGGCCGCGCTCGTCGAACAGCCATCGCGCGGCAACACGCACGGACTCCCTGCCAAGCCCTCGACCGTGGCGAGCGGGATCGAGAAACAGATCGATGCCGGCGCGGCGGAAGTCCGAGCCGTTCTCCTCGTGCGCTTGGATCTGCCCCACGGTCACGCCGTCGACGCGGATCGTCCAGTGGATCGGACCGCCGTCGCCGAGCCACGCCTCGAGCTTCTCGCGCATATGCGGGTTCCACCAGCGTGTGACCTCGGGCGTCGAGACGATCCGGTGCAACTCGTCGAGGTCCGCCGCAGCAACGGCCCGCAGCTCAACTCGTTCGCCTTGGAGCGCCGGAGCCGTCATCCGAAGGACGGTACCGCGATAGGCTCGAGGCGTGACGGTGCTCTCGACGCAAGTTGCGCACGACGACGTGTTCGAGCGGCGGCGCTCGCGAATGGAGGCCCTCGCCGTCGAGCTGCGCGAACGCACGGCGCTCGTCGCGGGCGGCGGCGGCGAGAAGGCACTGGAGCGCCATCGATCGCGCGGAAAGCTCACCGCCCGCGAACGAATCGACCGGCTCGTCGACCCGAGCACAGCGTTTCTCGAGCTGAACGCACTTGCCGCTTGGGAGATGTACGACGGCGCGGCACCCGCCGCAGGAATCGTCACCGGGATCGGCGTCGTCGCGGGGCGCCAGTGCGTCATCGTCGCGAACGACGCGACCGTCAAGGGCGGCTCGTACTTCCCGCTCACCGTGAAGAAGCACCTGCGCGCGCAAGAAGTCGCCGCGCAAAACGAGCTGCCGTGCATCTACCTCGTCGACTCGGGTGGCGCGTTCCTGCCACTCCAGGCCGATGTCTTCCCCGACCGCGACCACTTCGGCCGGATCTTCTTCAACCAGGCGCGCCTCTCCGCAGCTGGGATCGCGCAGATCGCGGTCGTGATGGGCTCGTGCACCGCCGGTGGCGCCTACGTGCCCGCGATGTCGGAGGAGACCGTGATCGTGCGCGGCACCGGAACGATCTTCATCGGCGGGCCGCCGCTCGTGAAGGCCGCGACCGGACAGGACGTGACAGCGGAGGAGCTCGGAGGCGCCGACGTCCACACCCGCCGCTCGGGCGTCGCCGACCACTACGCCGTCGACGACGAGCACGCGCTCGCTCTCGCGCGCCAGATCGTGCGCCACCTCGGCGATCCGGCGCCGTGCCCCTGGGAGCTCTCCGCGCCAGAGCCACCGGCCGTCGATCCGGCCGATCTCTACGGCCTCGTCCCCGACGACCACCGGACCGAGCTCGATCCGCTGGAGATCATCGCGCGCATCGTCGACGGCTCGCACTTCCACGAGTTCAAGGCGCTCTACGGCGCAACGCTCGTCTGCGGCTTCGCACGAATCGAGGGCTACCCCGTCGGGATCCTCGCGAACCGCGGCGTCCTGTTCGCGGAGTCGTCGCAGAAGGGCGCGCACTTCATCGAGCTCGCCTGCAAGCGCCGGATCCCTCTCGTCTTCCTGCAGAACATCACCGGTTTCATGGTCGGCAAGGAGTACGAGGAAGGCGGGATCGCGCGCGACGGTGCCAAGCTTGTGATGGCTGTTGCCTGCGCCGAGGTGCCGAAGTTCACGGTCGTCACCGGCGGCTCGTTCGGCGCAGGGAACTACGCAATGTGCGGCCGCGCGTTCGCACCGCGGCAGCTGTGGATGTGGCCGAACGCGCGCATCTCGGTAATGGGTGGCGAGCAGGCGGCAACTGTTCTCACGATGGTCGGCGACGCCGATCCGGATGCGATCAAGGCGACGTACGAAGCCGAGGGAAACCCGTACTACTCGACCGCCCGCCTGTGGGACGACGGCGTGATCGACCCGCTCGACACGCGTCGCGTGCTGGCGCTCGGCCTGGCCGCGGCCGCGAATGCTCCCGTGCCGGAGACGACCTTCGGCATCTTCCGAATGTAGGAGTCAGGACAGAGCCACCATGAGCTGCAGCTTCGTCGACCTCGACCAGATCGAGCCTTCAGGCCCGAGCGGCGTCGTCCGCTTCGTCCGTTGCGAGCTCGGCGCGACAGCGCTGTACACGCCGCGCGGCCCGTTTTAGCCGATGGCGACAGTCGCACGCGTCATCCTGTGGAGCCTCGCCGAGTCGCCGGAGCTTGACCAAATCATCGCCCTCGTCGGCTGCGAGCCCGACCTGTACGAGGAGTTCGACGTCCTCGACTGAGTCGCCTCGATCAGCGGCGCACGAAGCTGCGTGCGAAGAAGAGCAGATTTGCCGGCCGCTCGGCCAGCCGCCGCATCAGGTAGCGGTACCACTCGGGGCCATACGGCGTCGCGACCAGCACGTCGTAGCCGCGTCGCACGAGATCGACCTGCAACTTCGAACGGATCCCGTACAGCATCTGGAACTGGAAGCGGTCGCGCGCGAGGCCTTCCCGCTCGGCGAACGCGATCGCAGCCTCGATCAGCCGTTCGTCGTGCGTCGCAATCGCAGTGAAGCCGCCGGCGACAAGCGAGCGTTCGACCAGCCGGCCGTACGCGGCGTCAACATCGTCCTTCTTCGGATACGCAATCTCGGGCGACTCGAGGTATGCGCCTTTGACGAAGCGCAGGTTTGGCGTGAGGTCGAGCAACGCCTCGAGATCGGCTTCGGTGCGGTAGAGGTACGACTGCAGCGCGGTGCCGACGTTGTCGTGGCCTGCCTCGCGGAGGCGCCGGAAGATGCGCAGAGTCGCGTCGACGTGCGCCGACTCTTCCATGTCGATGCGGACGAAGTTGCCGAGCGTCGCGGCATGGTCGACAAGCTCGAGCAGGTTTGCGTGGGCAAGCTCCTCATCGAGCACGAGCCCGAGCTGCGTGAGCTTGAGTGCGATGTTCGTTCGCAGACCCTCGGCCGCAATCCGGTCGAAGATCGCGCGATACGCGTCGACAACGGCGTGCGCTTCGGCTTCCTCGCTGACGCCTTCTCCGAGCAGCGTCGTGTTCGTCGCGAGCCCGAGCGTGTTCAACCGCCGCAGGACAGGAACAGCCTCGTCGAGCGATTCGCCGGCGACAAACCGGCCGGCGCCGAAGCGCATGCCGTGCTTGCGGACGGTCCGTTGTGCGCGAGCGCTTTCGGCGGCACCGAGAATCGCCCGGCGAAGCAGCTTGTCGACGAGGTTCAGACCGTCTCCAGCCAGGCGTCGAGGCGTGTCGCTTCGGCCGGCGTCAGATCGCGGAGCGGCGCACGGACAGTTGACTCGAGCTGAACGCCTTTTCCGGCGATGATGCGCTTCAGCGCAGCCTGACGCGGAAATGTGTCGACGATTGCGCGCAGTTCGCCGAGGCTCGCTGCAGCTGCCTCTGTTGGCTCGCGCACGGCAGCGGCGACCTCGGCTGGGAAGGCTGACGCGAGCGCCGAGACCGCGCCGATAGCGCCTGCCCGCAACCCCCGGTAGATCAGTGATTCTGGGCCGACGAAGACATCGAGGCGCGGCAGCAGATGGGGCAGCAGATACGGCTCGAATGCTTCCCACGGTGCGTCCGAGACCTTGAGGCCGGCGAAGTTCGGCGCCGCGTCCTGAAGCCGCGCGAGAACATCAATCGCGACCGGGTAACCGCTCGTCTTCGCGAACTCGTAGACGTAGAACGGAGTCGGCGCGCAGGCGTGTGCCGCAGCGCCGAAGTGCGCTAGTTGCGCGTTCTCGTCGAGCACGAAATACGGCGGTGCGATCACCGCAACCGCGTCCGCGCCTGCTTCAACCGCGTCCGCCGCCAGCGCAACCGTATCGACCGTCGTCTGCGCCCCGCAGTGCGCCGCGATCTGGAGCCGGCCAGCGGCGGCATCAATGAACAGCCGCAGGCCCCGCTTCCGCTCAGCAACCGAGAGCAAGATCCCCTCGCCGTTCGTCCCGAAAGCAAGCAGCCCGTCGACCCCGCCGCGCTGCAGAAACTCCACGACCGGTCCAAAGGCGTCCTCGTCGAGCGCGGCTCCACCATCGCGCAGCGGAGTCACGGCCGCAGCCAAAGCGCCTCGCAGCATGTGGCGACTCTATCGACCGACCGCGGCGAAAGCTCCGCTAGGCTCCGCCGCGATGAGTGCGCTGCGCGTGGAGCGAGACGGCGACCTGCTCCGCATCACGCTGGCGCGACCCGAGACCCGGAATGCGTTCGACGCGGCGCTGATCTCCGAGCTCGCCGAAGCGTTCGTCGACGTCGGTACCTCGCGGGCAGTCGTCCTAGGGGGCGACGGGCCGAGCTTCTGCGCGGGCGCCGACATCTCCTGGATGCGCGCGTCCGCGAACCTCGGCTACGACGCGAACGTCGCCGACGCAACCGCGCTCCGACGCATGCTCGAAGCGATCGACTCGTGCCCTGCACCAGTCGTCGCGGCCGTCCAGGGGCACGCGCTCGGCGGCGGCGCCGGCCTCGTCGCGTGCTGCGACATCGTCGTCGCGCACGAGCGTGCGATGTTCGCGTTCTCCGAGGTGAAGCTCGGCATCATCCCGGCCGTGATCTCGCCGTTTGTCCTACGGAAGATCGGTGAAAGTGCCGCCCGCCGCTACTTCGTCACCGGCGAGCGCTTCGACGCGAACACCGCTATGCGGCTCGGTCTCGTCCACGAGGTGACGGTCGATCTCGCCCTTGCCCTCACACGGATACTCGGCGAACTGAGCACCGCGGCGCCGAGGGCGTCGCGTGCCGCGAAGCGCTTGGTGCTCGATCGACCCGACGGCCCCGACACAGCGCGTCGCATCGCCGAGCGGCGGACGAGTCCGGAAGGTCAGGAGGGTCTGCAAGCGTTCGTCGCTGGACGCAAACCGGGCACCCCTGGTTTCGCGTCGTGGAGCCCACCGCCGAACTTCGACGTGTCGGGAGAGTGACCGCGCCCTCCGCGTCGGCGGCCGCGCACAGCTAGGCCGGGGGCGGCCGAGTCGATGCCTGGTTGAACGCGCTCGTCACCTGTGCCCGCACCGGGCCGACCGTGCCGCCGATGACCGAGCGAACGGCGACCGTCGCCTGGACGTATTGCTCGTATCCGCTCCCCGTCGGGTTGTCGTAGACGTACGAATCGATTCGATAGGTCCGGTTGTCCGGGCCTGTGACCGTCTGCGTCGCCGGTGTGATCCCACCGCTTCGTTGGCCACTCGTGATCGCCGCCTGCTGGCTCGAGGTGAGATTGGATGCCGGCGACGTGACATACACGTCGCTGCTCGGCGGGAGGGTTGTCGTGTCGATCGCAATTGACGGGAACGCAACTGTCTTGAACGTCTCCATCTGCTTGTCGGCGAGAGCCAGCGCGTTGCCCTCGATGCTCACGTGTCTCAGCGACGAGGCGCTCGATACGAACACAGCGAGCAGTGCGCCTACCGCGACTGTCAGGAACGTCAGCGAAATCAAAAGCTCGATGAGCATGGTCCCCGACGTTTCCCGAGACAGCCGTCGATAAAGGCAGCGAAAGCGCCTAAGTGCGCGTTCGCCAGCAGACGAGTTTTGCGAGCACGGCATCAACCCGTCAGCTCGCTTTCAGCTGCTGCCACGTACCGGGGATGACACCCCAGTCGGTCGCGCCGGGGTTGGTGTACGAGCCTCCAGGCGCGCTGGGCGGCGGGCTCGTCACGTCCGACGAGCTGCCGTTGCCGGCGACCGAAGCGGTGTCGGTGATCACCGGGCCCGTCACGTTCGCGGAGCCGTTGTTCGAGTAGTCCCCTACGACGTACGCGGCGATGTCGTACTCCGCTGTGCCGTTGACCTTCCACGCGGGCGACGCGTTTCCGGCGTTGATCGCAGCGATTACGATTGCGCCCTGGGTCGCGTCCCACTTCCCGGCGCACGAACTGCCGCTCGGCGTCGCGGGGGGGCCACAGAGAGCAGAGTTGCCGTTGACCGTCACAGTGCCGTCGAAGTAGAAGGTTGCCAAGGTTCCCGCCGTGTACGAGACTGCGCCGTTGTTCATATCGAGGTTGCTGTCGAAGAAGAGCGTCCCCGTCGCAGTCAGCCTGCTCGTAGTCGCATTCCAAGTGAGGGTGCCAACGGGTGTGCCTGTGTGCGCAGACGTCGCATAGATCGTGCAGTTGTAGCTTGTGCCCGGGAACAGGTTCGGGCTCGCCGCACTGAGGTTGCGAACCGTGTCGTTATCGAAAACCGGATATCCCGATCCTGTGCACAGGGGACCGCTTTTCCAGTCGGCCATGGCGTAGACCGTGTTCGGGTACAGCGCCGGCTTGGTCAGATTCTGCGAGGCGCCGACATAGCCGTTGGGCAGTTGCGCCCAGACCTTCGACGGCGGGGTGTTCGAGCAGATGACGCCCGTGGCGCCTGTGCAACCGCCGGGCGCCGTTACCGACAGGACTGGCGTCCCGTTCGCGCCGATGCTCGCCGAGTTGCCCTGAATCGAGATGGTCGTCGCGGCGTAGACCTTGATCGACGGGCCCGTGGAGCCGACCGGCTCGGCGATGCCCGCGCTGCCCGAGAGCTTCATGCAGCCGTTCACGTAGACGGAGATGGTGAGGTTCGCGGTTCCCTGGGGCGTGAAGCACCCGGCGCCTGGATTCGCGATGAACAATCCGTAGCCCCAGGCGAGGGATGCCGGGACGATCGTGCCGGGCTGGGTCTTCGAGACGACTTGGACGGACAGCTCGCGGAAGACGTCGCCGGTGGGCGACGTGCCCGTCGCCCAGACCTGCCACTGGGTCGACGAGGTTTTCGTAGCCCACCAACCCCCAGTGCCCGTTCCCTGCGGGGTCGCAGTGCCGTATGAGATCGGCGAGCCGCTCGAGCCGACAGTCGTCCCGGTCGACTGCACGCCGCTCGGATCTGTTGTCTGCGCAAGGTACGAGATGCCGTAGTTCAGGCCCGCCTCGGCAGTATTGAACGCGAGCCTCGCCTGCCGGTCGCGGCCGAAGGCATGCTCATTCGAGGCGACGAGTTGAGCGAGAGCGGCTGTCGTGATCGACAGCGCCGCTACTACGAGGAGAGAGAGCACGAGCGAGATCCCGCGCTCATCGGCCAGACGTTCGAACGATCGCCCACGCCAAGCGCGCAAGTCAGGCCGGTATCTCGACAGCCACCGTGAACGCGGCGAAGGGGTTTCTCTCATGTCGATCCAACAGTCGACCGCCGAGGCCGTTTGGTCGCCCCTCGTTCGGGTGATCTGCCGCGGCTACCGATTATTGGGACGCTGACTTCACTCCATTGATGGTCGACGGCTGCTCAAGTCGGTTCCGCTGCCTGCCGATGAGCGTGCGTGATGCGTTGGCCTTCTGCCCGTTCGAGAGTGACGGTTGCCCGACTCCGGCAGACGGGCGGATTCGCGCTGATCGAGCTGATCACCGTTATGGTCATTCTCGGCACGGTCTTGACCGCGCTCGTCGCGAGTTTCACGACAGGAATGCGACATGAGGTCGATCAGACGCGGCGCGAGCAAGCGTACGCCAATACCCGTCTCGCGATCGATCGCCTCCGGGTGGACATCAACTGCGCCGGCGGCTCACCGCAGGTCGACCAGAACGTGTACGGCGGCTTCACTATGACGCTCACCGAGAACCATTCCGGACAGAATGGCTGGTGCCCCGGGGTCATCCCAAGCGGCGATACCTCATCCGGGGTGCAATGGTGCACGGTTCCTTTCTTGGGCAGCACGACGCGCTTTGTGCTCTACCGCTATCTCGGTCTCAACGCGAGCGACTGCGGAAGCGGAGGTAGCGGCTCGTCGTTCCAAGTCGACTACATCGCGCTGCCCCCGAACAGCTGGCCGACGAATTCTCAGACGACCTCCGTGCCGACCAGCTGGGTGGGGAACATCTGGCCGACTCCTGCGACCTGCTCGAGCGGGAGCCTGCCGACCGTCGCCGTCGATGTCAACGTCGCGCTTGATCCTGTCGCGTTCCCGAAGGAGAACTACGAGCTCACCGATCAGCTTGCGATCCGCAACGCCAACCGTTGCTGAAGACGACCGATATCGGTTCGTAGCCAACACCTACCTCCGTACTGCGAAGACGAGCTCGTCGCGGCCACCGTAAGGCGATCGATCAGGTTGGCTGAGCACGTCCAAGGCCTGCGATGATCCGGCGCGCATGTCGGCGTTCTTCGCACTGCTCTCGGCTGCTCTTGTCGGCGGCGCGGACTTCCTCGGCCGGCTCGTGTCACGCCGGATGTGGCCGATCCGTGCCGCAGCGCGCGCAGGCCTTCGGGCTCGCGCTGGCCCTTCCGGTAACCGCCGTCGTCAGCGCCGACCGCGTCACAAACGGAGACATAGCCTGGTCACTCGGCAGCGGAGTCACAGTCGGAGTCGGGCTTGCGTTTTCTACTCGGCGCTCGTGCTCGCACAGATCAGCGTCATTGCCCGGTGACCGCTCTGGTGGGCACGGTGCTGCCGCTCGCGGTCGGGCTGGCACGTGACGAGCGGCCCGGGACGCGCGGCGTGGGCTGAGCTTCTCGGTCGTCGCCGGCCTCTGCTTCGGGCTGTTCTTGATTTGCCTCGCGCAGATCGGGAAGGACGCCGGGCTCTGGGCGGTACCGATCTCGCGCGCGTCGTCCGTGCTCGCATTCTGCCGTGAC
>JANYJX010000022.1 GCA_025358355.1 Actinomycetes bacterium
GTTGATGTCCTCCATCGGGACGACCTGCGCGTAGCCGCCACCGGCCGCGCCGCCCTTCACGCCGAAGACCGGACCGAGCGACGGCTCGCGCAGCGCCAGGATCGCGCGCCGGCCGATCTTCCCGAACCCCTGCGCCAGCGAGACCGAGGTTGTCGTCTTACCTTCGCCGGCGGGCGTCGGCGTGATCGCCGTCACGTTGATCAGCTTCGCGTCGGGCCGGTCGGCGAGCCGTTCGAGAATCGAGAGATCGACCTTCGCCTTGTAGCGCCCGTACAGCTCGAGCTCGTCGGGCAGGATGCCGGCATCGGCGGCGACGTCGACGATCGGCCGCATCACCGCGGCCTGGGCGATTTCGAGACTGCTCATCGGTTGCGCTACTCCTTGGTGGGATTCAATGGCTCACGGCCGCAGCGGCGGCTTCAGAGACCAGCGTGTCGGTGTAGAAGCGGTCGAGCTTGAACGGCTCGATCAGCGCGGGCGTCTTGCCCTTCGCGATCAGCTCGGCGAGCGTGACTCCCACGATAGGCGCAGCCTTGAAGCCGTACGTACCCCAGCCGCAGTCGACGAGGAAGCCGTCGAGCTCGGTGAGGCCCATGATCGGGCTGTAGTCGGGGCTCATATCGCAGAGCCCTGTCCAGTGGCGCAGGATCTTCGTCGCGTGCAGTTGCGGGAAGAGCTCGAGGACATGGCGGCAGGCGTACTCGACGAACGGGAACGTGCCCTTGTTCGAGTACGTCGGGTACGGCTCGACCTCGGCGCCAATAAGGAACTCGCCACGATCGGTCTGCGAGCAGTAGATGTGCATCTGCGCCGAGACGATGATCTTGTCCAGGAACGGCTTCACCGGCTCGGTCACGAATGCTTGGAGGATGCTGCCGATAATCGGCAGCGGCACGCCGGCCATCTTCGCGACGATGCTCGACCAGCCCGCCGTCGCGCTCAGCACGACGCCGCACGAGACATCGCCCTTCGTGGTCTTCACCCCGTGCACCCGGCCGTTGGAGATGTCGAAGCCGGTGACCTCGACGTTCTGGTGGATCTCGATCCCGGCGCGGGTGACCTGCTTCGCGAAGCCCCAGACCACCGCGTCGTGGCGGATGATCCCGCCCGGCGGGTGGTAGAGCGCGCCCTGGATCGGCCACGTCACGTCGGTGCTGATGTTGATCTGCGGGCAGAGCTTCTTCACCTCTTTGGCGTCGATCACGTACGAGTCGATGCCGAGCAGCTTGTTCACCTCGGCGCGCTCCTGCTGCACGACGAGCGAGCGGTCCGAGTGCGCAAGCGTGAAGTGCCCGTGCTGCGAGAACATCAGGTTGAAATCGAGCTCGCCGGAGAGCCGCTCGTACAGCTCGACACTTTGTTTGTAGAACGCCGCGCCCTCGGGAGTGCGGTAGTTCGCGCGGATAATCGTCGTGTTGCGGCCGGCCGCACCGGAGCCGATGTAGCTCTTCTCGAGGATCGCCACGTTCGTGATCCCGTGGTGCGTCGCGAGGTAATACGCGGTCGCGAGGCCGTGCGAGCCGCCGCCGATGATCACCACGTCGTAGTGGCGCTTCAGCTCGTCGGGGCGCTTGAGGATCTGCTTCTTGAGGAAGATGTCCTTCACAGCGCGTCGACTCCTATCGGCCCGCCGCCGAGCGCCGAGGCGCGATCGACCGCGACCTCCCACACGTACTGGCCGTACTCCTGCGCGCAGATAATCCAGTAGCCGCCGCTCCGTTCCAGCACGTGGCCCTGGATATGCGCAAGCTCGCCGCTCGCCGGGAAATGGTGGAGGTGCGTCATCCGGCGCAGGACGGTGGCGGCTTCGGGGCCGGTGAGAGCGATGATCGAGTATGCGCCGGTGACGTCGAGCGCGAACCGCTCACCAACTTGCTCGCGCACGGACGCGGATCTCGCCGCGGCGCACAACACAAGCGCGCGCCGCGGCGAGATCGCGTACCAAACGACGCCTTCTTCGTCGATCGGCTCGCCCGCCGGCCGTAGCTCCAGCTTGGTCAGATGAGAAAGGTCAGCGACACCGACCGCGGCGAGATGCTCCTGCTCGTCCGGTAGCGAAACGGGGATGTCCCAGCCGTCGCGCTGCTCGAACCGCGCACCGAGGTCGCGCTGCACGCGCGCGATTGCGGACACCGAAACAGCGTTGCCGGTTGCCGCACCGACGGAGAGGAAGTCGAGCCCGCTCACGACTTCACCTTCTCGCCCGCTGGGTCGTAGAACGCGCCGAGCCTGACAGTCATGGGCGTCGGCTTCCCGTTCACCTGCACGTCGAAGCGCCCACCATCGACCGCCAGCGCGGTCGGGAGAATCGCGAGCCCGATCACCTTGCCGAGCTCGTCGCTCTGGCGCACGCTCGTCACCCGGCCGGACGATTTGCCGTCGACGACGACCTGCCCGCCCTCGACCGGCATCGCGCCGGTCGGGCTCTCGAAGCCGACGAGCAGCCAGTTCAGCCCGCGATCGTCGACCTGCTGCGTCGCCCACTTGCCGACCCAGTCGAACTCCTTGTCGTTCTTGACGAGCCACGGCATGGCGGCTTCGAGCAGGTTCGACTCGGAGTCGGTGTCCTGGCCGATGATCACGTGGCCCTTCTCGAGCCGGAGGATGCGCTGCGGCTCGAGGCCGAACGGCTTCGGATCGAGGTCGGCGCCCTCCGCGATGATCGTGTCCCAAACGTGCTCCGCAAGCGGGCTCGGGAAGTGGAGCTCGTAACCGAGCTCGCCGACGAAGCCGATCCGCAATGCGAGCATCGGCACGCCCGCAACGGTGACGTGCTTGGCATCGAGGTAGGCGAAACCCTCGGCCGAGAAGTCGTCGCCCGAGACGCGCTCCATTGCGGCGCGCGCGTTCGGCCCGGCGACGTTGATCGCGGCGAGCGCGCCCGTGAGATTCGCGAACTGCACGTCCATGAACCAGACCGCGTTCCACCACGTGAACCACTGGTAGACGCCGTCGGCGCCGGTCGAGGTGGCCGAGACGTAGAACGTGTCGTCGTCGATCCGCGCGACGACGCCGTCGTCCATGATCCGCCCCGCATCGCCGGTGAGCACGCCGTAGCGGGTGCGGCCGACCTTCAAATCAGAGAAGCGGTTCGGGTAGACGCGGTCGAGGAACGCACCGGCGTCGGGGCCCTTGACGAGGATCTTGCCGAGCGTCGAGACATCGATCAGCCCGAGCGCTTTGTGGACGTGTTGCGCCTCGGCACCAGGGTCGTCGCCGTAAGAGTGTGGCCGGCGCCACTGCCCTGTCCACATCATCCGGCCGCCCAGATCCTTGTGGAGATGGTGCAGCGACGTGCGCTTCTTGGGCTCCTGCGGATTCCCTGCGAGCAGCCCCATCGAGATCGGCGTGTACGGCGGGCGCGCGGTCGTCGTGCCGATCGTGTTCTCGTCGAGCTTGGTCGCCTTCGCGTAGACGCGGATCGAGTTGACGTGGCAGAGGCGCCCCTGACACGGACCCATCGTCACGGTCGTGTAGCGCTTCGAAAGCTCGATCGAGTCGAAGCCCTCGCGGATTGCGTACTTCAGATCCTTCGTCGTCTGGTCCTCGCAGAAGCAGACGAAGCACTTGTCGCCCTTGTACCCGAGCACAGGGCTTGGGACGGCGGGTGTGCCGACATCGCCCGTGACCGCGCCAACGGCTTCGACGTTCTCGGGGAGATCGGTCGGGACGAAGATGCCGCGCGCCGAGTCGTACGCGACGCGCGCTCCCGCCTGTGCGAGCAGCTTGTAGTTCGGCTGCGGGCTGCCGGACATCACGACGAGGTCGCACTTCGTCGACTGGCCGTTGACGTGGATCTCCGTGACGCGACCTCTGCGTCCCCGTGCCTCGATGTTCGGTGGCTCGGCCTCGCGCAGGTCGATCACTTTTGCGATCTCGACACCTGCTGCTTCAAGGTCCTCGGCGGCTTTCAGCCCACGCTCGTCCGCGGTGATCACGACCGCGCGCTCGCCCGGCTTGATCGACCAGTAGTTGATGAGTCGGCGCACGCCATCGGGGAGCATCACGCCGATCAGGTCGTTGCCGGGGAACACGAGCGGCTGCTCGACGATCCCGGCCGCGACGATCACGCGCTCCGCCCGAAACTTCAGCAGCAAATTTCCAACGGCGACCGGGACGAAACCCTGCTCGAAGAGGCCAATCGCGATCGCTGGCGCGATTAGTTCGACGCCGGCGGCTCGCGCCTTGTCGGCAAGCGCGCGAGCGGTCGTGACACCGGCCCGGTCGGCGAGCAGCCCGCCGCCAACCTCCGGCCCCTCGTCGATCACGACGACCGACTCTCCGCCCGCCGCAGCCTCGATCGCCGCATCGAGCCCCGCTTGCCCGCCGCCGAGGACGAGGACATCGGCATGGCGGTACTCGCCGTCGACGCGCTCCGTTCGCGCGCCGGCCGGGTCGAGCTTGCCGAGACCGGCGGCGTTGCGAAGGATCTTCTCGTACAGCGGCCAGAGCTTGCGCGGCCGGATGAAGGTCTTGTAGTAGAAGCCGGGCGGCGTGAACGGGCCGCCGAGCTTGTCGGTCGCCTGCATCAGGTCGCGCTCGAGCGAGCCGACGTAGTTCTGGCCCTTGACGGCCGCGCCCGAACGGAGAGGTGTCGTGCAGACGCGGACGTTCGGGATCCCGTCGACCGTCATCTGGCAGTTCGCGCAGTGGCCGGAACAGCACTGGAGGCCGCGCGGGCGGTGGTACTTGAAGCTTCGAGAAAATACCCGGCGCCCAGACGCGTAGAGCGCCGACCCGATCGTGTCGCCCTCGAAACCGTCGACCGCCTTGCCCTCGAACGTGAACGAGACGGGCTTCGAGCGGTCGATCCGCTCGTGCGGCTGGGGATCGAGGCGGCTCACCGCGCCGATCCTTCCGGGGAGCGCGCCGGATGCCACGTACGCGAGACCTCGTTCGTGACGGTGTTGCGCTCGGCGAGGAACCAGTCCTCGCAGGCGCGGCAGAACCACCACTCGCGCTGCAGCCCGGCTTCGTTCGCGCGGAAGTAGATGTACTCGTTCAGCTCGCGCTGGGTTGGCGTCGTCTTCGGACGCGTCGTCGATTCACCGGCACAGCGCAGCTCCTGCACCTCGCGAGGGCCGCAGTTCGGACAGGTGACAAGCATCGACATATTTGCGGTGGTGGAAATAGCGTGCTATCTGTGGCGATAGACTAGCGCGATGGCACGAACCGGTCAACCATCATCCCGCGACGTCGAGGCCACCGTCCGCGCCGTTCAGGTTCTGGACGCTCTCGCGGAAGGCGGCGAGCTAGGCACGACCGACATCGCGCGCCGCACGGGGATCAGCGCGAGCACGGTATCGCGGCAGCTCGGCACGCTCGCGCGGCTCGGGCTCGTCGAGCACGTGCCGGCGAGTGGCCGCTACCGGCTCGGCGTCCGGATCCTGCGTCTGGCAAATGCCGTTCTCGGCCGGCTCGATTTGCGGGATGTCGCGCGACCGAACCTCGAGGAGCTCGTCCGCCAGGTCGGTGAGACGGCAACGCTTTCGATCCCGGGCGACGGCGACGCGATCACCGTCGACTTCGTCCCGAGCGAGCACTATCTCCAGGGCGTCACGCGACTTGGCCGGCCGAGCGTTGGGCATGCGTCGTCGGCGGGCAAGGTGATGCTCGCCTTCGGCAACGTCCCGCTCCCGCGAGGGAAGCTCGCGAGCTACGCGCCGCGCACGATCACCGACCCCACGGCGCTCGCCGAGGAGATCACCCGCGTGCGCGAACAAGGCTGGGCGAAGGCCGTCGAGGAGCGCGAGGTCGGCCTTAGCGCGATCGCCGCCCCCGTCTGGGGCACAAGCGGCGAGCTGGCAGCGGTCGTCGCGCTCCAAGGCCCGACGAGCCGCTTCGACGAGACCGCGATGCAGACTGCACTACCGCTGCTGCTCGAGAGCGCCCGCACGATCTCGATCGCCCTCGGCTGGCACGTGAGCTGAACGACCGCGGTAACGCGGCTGCCGTGGGAAAGGTGCTGAGGAAGAGAGAAGGCTCAACGCGACGGTGGAAGCGTCGCGCCGAACCTTGCATGAAGCGTACCGGCCCGACGCACCGCGAAGTTGACCGATCTTCAAAGAATTCGATCGGGTCAACTTAACGCACGATTCACGTGTCGGCGCGATGGTTGCTGAGGCGCCACCGTGTTGCGGGGCT
Source organism: Actinomycetes bacterium (assembly GCA_025358355.1). Lineage (GTDB taxonomy): Bacteria > Actinomycetota > Thermoleophilia > Gaiellales > Gaiellaceae > Gaiella. The sequence goes on from JANYJX010000022.1 coordinate 6,145, forward strand.
CTTGAGGCGGTCGCTCGTCGGCTCGGCAAGTCCCGCCGCGCGGAGATCGTTTAGGTAGTTCAGAATCGACTGTCTTCCGAGCCCGGTCGCATCTGCGAGCTCACGAGTCGATCGATCCCCGAGTTCCAGGAGTCGACGGACCTGCTGGCGGCGGATCTCGGCTGTGAGACGGCCAGGAAGAGGTAGCTCGGACTGGCGGCTCTCCGACATCAGGTCAGGCGCGAGACGCCAAGAAGAACGCTGTCCTGCACCTGTCCTAACCAGAAGCCGTCGGTTGCGAAGATCGCCTAGTTCTCGCGTTGCTGTCGCAGGCTCGCAACCTGCAAGAGCGCGGTACCGCGCGTTCGTAAGGACCGCACCGCGCCGCGCGAGGGCTAGGGCTGCGACCTGCCCCTGCGACAGTCCCGCTTGTCCAACCGAGGAAATCCAGGCGAGCGTCTCCTCGTCCACGAGCGTGCCATTCTGAAAACGGACTACGAAGCGTCGCACCTGATCATCGAACTCTGGCGGTGCGAGACCCGCCTCCCGCAACGCACGTTGCATCGTCGCGATACCCGAGCCGCGATTCTCGGCGATCGCCTGGCCGTCGGCTCCTGTGACATCTTCGAGCAGCTTCGCGAGCGCCGAGTTGCGCGACGACGATGGCGGATCGCCCGCCTGGAGTGCATCGGGAGACACCGGGCCGTACAGGCCTCCCGGACTCTCGATCACGATCCGGTCGGGAAACATCTCCACACGTATCTGGGTGCCGTGGGCGCGCTCGGAGTAGTCGCGATGCATGAGCGCGTTCGCGAGAGCCTCACGCAACGCTGCCTCCGGGTAGTCGGGTACGTCGAGTCGGCCGCTCCCCTGTATGACCGCGCGATACCGCATGTTGCGGCGGATGTGTCCAAGTGCCTCTTCGAGCATTGCCGGCATCGCGCCGTCGATCGAGGCAGAGTCGAGGAACCGTGTGCCGTCCGGCATCGGCTCACGGTCGCTCCGCGCGTAGAAGGCAAATGTAATGTCGAGCTGCGGGTAGAGCTGCTGGGGATAGCGCCCGAGAGCCAGCAATCCACCGAGCGTGACGTCCCCGGCACTGGTGAGGACATTGAGACGCCCGAGTAGCGTCCGGTCGTCCACCGACCGAAACGTCGGCCTTCGTGCGCGGATTCGCGTTGTGAGGGCAGATAACAGGTCCGGATCGAGATCCTCGATCGTGGCGCCTCGGGCCGGTGCGAGGTCATCACGTGGCTGCGTCCGGTTGGCAAGCAGAACAGCGGTCTCGTACCCGCTGAGCTTGCGGTTGCTGCCTCCGACTCGGAGGAAGGCGCCGTTGGTGAGACCGCGGCTCCGGATGTAGCACGGCTTCTGACCCGGCGGTAATGCAGGTACTTCGACAACTACGATGCGGCGGCCATCGACCTCTTCCGACGATATGGCAGGCGCGATTGGAGGTTCGAGGTCGTCTCGGCATGCTTGCGCCACGCGGTTGCTGACGCGATCCACGTCTTCGACTCCTGTTACGCCGAACCCCGTGGTCTCATCGATCCCGAGCAGGATCGCGCCACCGTCCGAAGTGTTCGAGAATGCGCTCGCCGTCTCGAGAAGATCGTCCGGCATCGTCGTACGCGCCTGTTTTGCCTCGACGAGCTGCATCTCCCCCAGCCCGGCTTGGAGCCGCGAGAGGAGATCGATGAGATCGGCCCGCTGCACAGCAGCATACTACCAATCATCCCAACAACATCACACATCATCCCAATAGCAAGGTCCGTTGTTGTGTTCGTAAGGTGAGAAGGCGCAGGCGTATGAGAGAACAGACGTGATCACGCAGCAAGAACTCGAGCAACGTCTTCTCGCGGCTTGCAACTGCTTGCGCGGGCCGGTTGATCCGACTGACTACAAGGCGTACATCTTCCCGCTGTTGTTTCTGAAGCGGATCTCGGACTACTGGGATTGGGAGTACGCGCGGGCGTTCGAGGCTTTTGGCGGCGATGAGGCTCTCGCCCGCTTGGACGACAACTTCCGCTTCGTGCTGCCGGAGGAGTGCCACTGGGCCGACGTGCAGGCGCTGTCCGAGAACGTCGGTGTGGGCCTCCAGACGATCTTGCAGCGGATCGAGCTTGCGAACTCGGACACGCTGCCCGGGATCTTCGGTGATGTGCAGTGGGCGAACCGGGAGAAGCTGCCGGAGCACGCGCTGATGAACGTGATCGAGGAGTTCTCGACGCTCGACCTCTCCCCCGACAACGCGCCCGGTGATGTGCTCGGCGCCGCGTACGAGTACCTACTCAAGTACTTCGCCGACGAGTCGGGGAAGAAGGCGGGCGAGTTCTTCACACCGCGCTCGGTCGTGCGGCTGCTCACACTGGTGCTCGACCCCAAGGAGGGGGAGAGCGTGAACGACCCGACCTGCGGCTCGGGCGGGATGCTGGTTGAGATGGCCAGCGTCGTGCGCGAGCACGGCGGCGACGCGCGCACGCTGAAGCTCTCCGGCCAGGAGGTGAGCCTGACGACGGCGGCGATCGCCCGGATGAACCTGTTCCTGCACGACATCGAGGACTTCCGCATCCGCCGCGGCGACACGCTGCGCGACCCGAAGTTCAAGACCGCAACCGGGCAGCTCGAGCGGTTCGACCTGGTGATCGCGAATCCGCCGTTCAGCCTCAACCCGTGGGGGCAGGACGGTTGGGCGAGCGACCCGTTCGGCCGCTCCCGGTACGGGGTGCCGCCGGCGACGAAGGGCGACTTCGCCTTCGTCGAGCACATGGTCGCCTCAATGAAACCCGACATCGGTCGGGTGGCGGTCGTGATGCCGCAGGGTGTCCTCTTCCGGGGCGGCCAGGAGAAGCAGATCCGCCAGCGGATGCTCGAGGCCGGCCTCTTCGACGCGGTGATCGGCCTGCCCGCGAACCTCTTCTACAACACCGGCCTTCCCGCCTGCGTGCTCGTCCTCCGTGCGACGGCGCGGACGGGACGTGAGACCAGGGTGCTGTTCGTGGACGCCTCGAAGCGATTCGTCAAGCGTGGCCCGCGCAACGAGCTCGAGCCCGCCGATGTCGCCGCGATCGCCTCGGCTGTCGCGAGCCGTGAGGATCCCGACGGCGCCGGTGGTCTCGCACTCTCCCTCGTCGCGCTTGCGGAGATCGAGGCGAACGACTGGGACCTGAACATCGGCCGCTACGTTCGCGGTGAGACCGCAGAGGAGCTCGACGTCGACGAAGCTCTCGCCGCCTACCTCGAGGCCCGCGAGGCCGTCGGGCAAGCGGAGGAGGCTCTCGACGAGCGATTGCGGGAGGCTGGTTTCCTTGCCTGACGGATGGCGTCAGGCGGTACTGGGTGACGTTGCCGCTGCCGCTCCCGCTGGGACCTTTGATCCGAGGTCACGTGCCTCGGCGCCTTACGTAGGCATGGAGCACCTCGAATCTCAGCAGCGCGCGATCGTGAGGTGGGGAAGCTCAGACGAGGCCGCGAGTTCGAAGACCCCGTTCGGCGCGGGTGATGTCCTCTACGGGAAGCTCCGTCCGTACCTCAGGAAAGTCGCGCTCGCCGACAGCGATGGCGTGTGCTCCACCGAGATCATCGTGCTGCGACCGCGAGACACAGCCATGATTCCGGAGTTCCTCTACTACCTGTGTGCATCGCCGTCGCTCCTCCGCTACTCGATCGACCATTCTGCTGGAACGCGGATGCCGCGAATCAGTCCGAGCCTCTTGCTCAAGGCATCGATTCCGGTCCCGCCGATCCAGGAGCAGCGTCGGATCGCTGACCTTCTTTCGGCGGTGGACACGGCGCTTGAGAGTCAGGTGCAGAGAGTCGCTGCGGCTCGGGTTTTGTCGGCCCGAGTGATCGACTCTCTCATGAACGATCCGCTGTGGCCGATCCGTCGCCTTGATGAAGTCGCCGATGTGGGCGGCGGAATTACAGTAGGGGGTCGCTCGTCTGGCGATACTCGAACGGTTCCGTATCTTCGCGTCGCGAACGTTCAGCACGGGCGTCTCGATCTTGGTGAGGTGAAGGAGGTCGAGGCGACG
>JANYJX010000027.1 GCA_025358355.1 Actinomycetes bacterium
CACCGAAGAGAAAGCCTAAGACACTGCTTGAGGTGAACGTTCTCCTGGCGGCTCGTACTTTCCTTACCGAGGAGCAGCTCGCGAATCCTCGCCGTCTGCCATTGATTGAGCAGGCGCGGATCATGGTCAAGGCTATGCCTAAGGCTACGAGGGTCGGGGAGTTCATCGCCTTATGGGCTATTGCCAAGAATCAGAACGGCGTGGTTACTATGGAAAACCTCGCCGAGATGTGGGACGAGCCACTACGGACTATGTATCGGCGGCTTGAGGAGTTTCGCGAGGTATGGGACTTCCCTGGTTACGACACGCCAGACACTCTGGCTGACTACCTGATCGCGGACTATAGGAAGCGCAAGGAGACGCTATCGATGCGCCACGTCGCCAAACTTCTCTCCGCATCGGTGCCGCCGCCACCGGATCTCGTGTCTTGGGGGAGTCCATAGGTCGAGTTGCGCGAGGTGGTGCGTTTCGTCTATCTTGCAAGTTATGGCAAAATGGATGAGCGTCGCGGAGGTGGCTCGGCACACAGCGGTGAGTGAGAAGACCGTGCGTCGGGCAATCAGGGACGGTCAGCTGAAGGCGCGTAAATTCCGGGGCTGCTGGCGTATCTGGTCGGATGATCTAGACGTTTGGGGTACGCCCGGTACGGCAGCCAAACCCGTTCCGCGAAGACCTTCTCCCGTTCCCCCGGCGGCTGGATCGATGCAGGCGCTCCGCGCTATTGAGCGTGGTACGCGGTGAGGTGGCGTGAGGACATCGAGAAGTGGGAGGTTCGTTGGTGGGAGAACGGCCGCCACCCCTCACGATCCTTCACACGCAAGGCCGACGCGTCGCGCTTCGAGGCGCAGGTTCAGCGGGCTCGCGAGCTGGGCGGTGTGCTCGACCTCGATCGCGGCAAGGAAACGCTCTCGGAGTTCGTGGAGCGCTGGTGGCAGCAGTATGCGCTGACTGAGCTACAGGTGAACACACGTCTTAGCTACCTCAGCGTATGGGATAAGCATCTCCGGATCCCGCTCGGCGGTTACCGGCTCCGCGACATTTCGCCGGCCGTCGTCGATGGACTGAAAGCTGAACTGATCGGGAACGGGGTTGGCTCTCCGACTGTTCGTAAGGGACTTGCTCTCCTCTCCGCGATCTTCCGCTGTGCCGTCACGTGGGATCGTGTCGACCGGAACCCGGTACGCGAGGTGAAACTCCTTCAGGCTAAGCGCAAACGCCACGTTCTCCCGGTTTCGCCGCAACGTGTCGAATCGATGAGACAGGTTCTGATTGACGGAGGGCGACTGTTCGACGCCACGCTTATCGCAGTGCTTGCCTACGCGGGCATACGACCTGAGGAAGTTCGTGCGCTGCTGTGGGGGGACATCGGTGCTCGCACGATCCGCATCGAGCGTGCAGCGGCCGGCAAGACGATCAAGGCAACGAAGACACAAAAGATTCGCACGGTTCGGCTATTAGGTCCACTAGCCCGTGATCTCAGCCGCTGGCGCGAGGACTGTGGCTATCCGTCCGACGACGGCCTGGTGTTCCCTACGCGGCGCGGAACGTTGTGGACTGACTTTGACTGGCGTAACTGGCGCAATCGTGTCTACGTCCCGACCGCCGTGGCTGTTGGACTCGTTGACAGCCCACCGTATGACCTGCGCCACTCGTTCGCGTCTCTCCTGATCAACGAAGGGCTCTCTATTGCGGAGGTTGCGCGTCAGATGGGGAACTCGCAAGCTGTCACGCTGGAGACCTACTCTCACGTGTTCGAGGAGTTCGAGCTGGGATCGCGGATCAAGGCAGTCGAGGCGATCGAGGCTGCCCGAGCCGAGTTCGATGTACGCGGAGAGTACGCGGAACCCAGAACCGAAGGTGAAGGCAAATCCTCGGAATCCGCATCAATCCTTGAAGCCGACGCCCGGACTCGAACCGGGGACCCCTTCATTACGAGTGAAGTGCTCTACCAGCTGAGCTACGTCGGCGAGGCCAGCATGGTAGCCATTCTCCCGCCTCGCGACGCCTCGCTCGTGGCGGCGCCCGCCCTCTGGTATATGTATCGATCCTGTGAACGGGCCGGCCTACGAGCACGACCGTCCGCCTGCCAATTCGCGCAGATCGTCGCGCTGAGATGGAGATCGCCTGGCTCGGCGACCCGGCCGCCCATGAGCCGGCCCTTGTCGGCGGCAAAGCCGCCAGCCTCAGCCGGCTCGCCGCCGCACATCGCGTCCCGCCCGGTTTCGCGCTGACCTCGAAAGCCCTCGGGCTCGCCGCGCCCGACCTGGCACGCGGCGAGGTTCCCGCCGGTCTGCACGAGCAGATCGACGCGGCCTACGAGTCGCTCGGGCGGCCGCCGGTCGCCGTTCGCTCGTCGGCGGTCGACGAGGACGGCGACGCACATTCGTTCGCCGGACAACACGAGACGTTTCTCAACATCTGCGGCACGGATGCGATCGCCGACGCCGTCGTGCTCTGCTTCGCCTCGGCGTTCACGCAGCGCGCGCTCGACTACCGCCTCCACGTCGGCCTCCAGGTCGAGCACATCGGACTCGCGGTTCTGATCCAAGAGCTCGTCACCGCCGACGTCTCGGCCGTCGTCTTCAGCGCGAACCCGATCAACGGCAGCCGCGAGGAGATCGTGATCAACGCCGGCTTCGGGCTCGGCGAGAGCATCGTCGGCGGGACGACGACGCCGGACACGTTCGTCGTCGGCAAGGCCGATCTCCAAATCCGTGCAAGGACAGTCGGTGAGAAGCGGCTGATGACGGTCCTCGCGCCGGGCGGCACGAAGGAGCTCGAGACGCCCGCGCTCCTGCGCACGCTGCCCTGCATCACCGACGACCAGGCGGTCGAGATGGCCGCGCTCGCATGCCGCCTGGAGGACGCCATGGACGCGCCTGTCGACGTCGAGTGCGCCCTGCACGGCGACGTCCTGTACCTCCTGCAAGCGAGACCGATCACAACTCTGCGACCCGAGAACGGGTCCGGAAGGAGCTGACGATGTCCGACGCCGCAACGCTGAAGCCGATCCCGATCCCACACGACTTCCCGGTCAACTGGGAGCAGCCCGACGACGCGCATGCCCTCTGGGAGCTGGAGCTGCAGCACCTTCCGGGGCAGTCGACCGCGCTCGACGAGTCGCTCGTGCGGCGCATCGGCGACAAGGGCTTCAACGCCGCGTGTGAGGACTTCTCGATGCCGATACGCAACGCCTACCGACGGCTCAACACGTACGTCTACCAGTCGATCGCCCCCGTCAGCCACGACCACGCGGTACTCGAAGGACTCGGCCGGGAAGCGCAAGAGCGGCTGGGCGCGGCGATCGGCCGGCAGCGCGAGCTATGGGACGGGGAACGCCTGCCCGAGATCAAGTCGCTGCTCGAGCGCTGGCGGGCGTTCGATTCCGACGGTGCGACGGACGCCGAGCTCGTTGCGCACGTGCGCGACTCCGTCGCCTGGTGCGAGCGAGCCTGGCACATCCACTTCCAGACGGTCTTCTCCGTGCTCGTCTCGATGAGTCTCTTCGCCGATCTCTACGCGGAGCTGCTCGGCGACGGCGACCCCTACGGCGCCTATCGCCTGCTGCAAGGGCAGGACAACGAGTCGCTGCGCGTCGACCGCGACCTCTACGCCCTGTCGCGCGTCGCGGCCGACTCCGTGACGGTGCGGGCCGTTCTCGACTCGACGCGGGCGAGCGAGGTCGTCGCCGCGCTCGGCACCTCGACCGAAGGGCAAGCCTTCCTCGACCGGCTCGACGCGTTCCTCCAGGATCACGGGCGGCGCAGCACGCTCTACGTCACGGTCAGCGCACCCTCGTACATCGAGGATCCGACGCCGCTGATCGTCTCGCTGCAGAACGCGATCACCCAGCCGGAGCGCGACGACGTAGCCACTCTCGCCGCCGCCGCCCACGACCGCGAGCTGCTGACCGCCTCGGCTCGCGAGCGGCTGGGCTCGTTCCCGGAGCCGGTACGCGGACAGTTCGAGTTCCTTCTCTCCGCCGCCCAGCAGGGCTCCGTGATGCAGGAGGACCACAACTACTGGATCGACACGCAGGTCACGTATGAGGTGCGCCAGGTCATGCTCGCCGTAGGACGTCGTCTCGTCGCAAACGGCTGCCTCGACCGCGCCGACGACGTCTTCCATCTCACCGTTGAGGATCTCGACGACCTCTCTACGGATCGTCGCGCGGACGTCGCTGCGCAGAAGGCCGAGCTCGAGCGGTTCCGTGACGTCGCCGCGCCGCGCTTCCTCGGCGTCTTCCCGCCGGGGCCAGGACCGGACGACCCGATCTCTCGCGCGGTGACGAAGATGTTCGGCGGCGAGCCCGCCGAGTCGGGGAGCGCGAGCATCCTGAACGGGATGGCCGGATCTCCGGGTGTCGCGCAGGGTCGTGTGCGTCTCGTGCACGCGCTTGCCGATGGCGAGCAGCTCCAGCACGGCGAAGTGCTCGTAGCACCGACAACCGCCCCGCCCTGGACGCCGCTCTTCGCCCGGGCGGCAGCAATCGTCACCGACACGGGCGGCATCCTCAGCCACTGCGCCGTCGTCGCCCGCGAGTACGAGATCCCGGCAGTCGTAGGAGTACGGCACGCGATGGCGACGCTCCGCGATGGCCAGCTCGTCGAGGTCGACGGGACGAGCGGGACGGTTCGGATCGTGGAGGAGTGACCCAGTCGCAGGTGCGCGGCGAGCGCGCGGTGCTAGCCACCGTCGCGCTCGCCGCGATCCTTGCTCCTCTCAACTCGACGATGATCGCGGTCGCGCTGCCGCGGGTCGTCGACGACTTCCACTCGAGCGTCGGCTCGGCCGGCTGGCTCGTCACCTCGTACCTGCTCGCACTCGCTGTAGTGCAGCCGGTGGCGGGGAAGCTCGGTGATCGGCACGGCCGACGGCCGTTCGTGCTCGGCGGGCTGCTCGTCTTCGGGCTCGCGTCGCTCGGAGCCGCGGTCGCGTCGAGCCTCGCACTGCTGATCGCGTTCCGGGTAGCCCAGGCGGTTGCGGGAGCCGTCGTCTTCCCGAACGGCGCAGGGCTGGTTCGCGAGCTGATTCCTGCCGGCCGGCGGGCACGCGCCTTCGGGATGGTGGGGGCGGCGATCGCGCTCGCCGCGGCGCTCGGGCCGCCCCTCGGCGGGTTGCTGATCTCCGTCGGCGGCTGGCAGTCGATCTTCTACGTGAACATCCCACTGGTCGCGGCTGCGCTCGTGCTCGCTTGGCGATCGATTCCTCGGCGAACGGCTGTCGCGGTGTCACAAGCACCGTTCGATTGGCTCGGCTCGGCGCTGTTCGCTGTCGTTCTCGGCGGTGTCGCCGCGCTTGTGATCGAAGGACGTCACGCGTCGTCGTCGCTCGTTCCTGTGCTGTCGGGGATCGCGCTGGTCGCTATCGCTGCTGTCTTCATCCGCCGCGAGCTCAGGCACCCCGATCCGGTGCTCCAACCGCGCTACTTCACCCGACGGGGCTTCGCGGCTGCGAGCGCCGGCGTCGCGGCAAGCAACCTCGGCTTCTACACCATGCTGCTCGCGACCCCGGTCCTGCTGTCCCGGCAGTACCATTGGTCGAGCCTCCAGACAGGACTCGTTCTTGCCTTTCTCTCGGCGCCGATGGTGGCCCTCTCGCCGGTAGGCGGCCGACTTGCCGACCGCTACGGCCGGCGCGCACCGTCGGTCATGGGCTGCGCGCTCCTCGTTGCCGGGCTCGCCCCGCTCGCTGTCTCCCCCGGTCTCGGCTCCGTCGGTCTCTTCGCCTGCCTCGCACTCGCCGGTTCGGGTGTAGGCCTTTCCTCGGCCGGGCTGCAGACATCGGCGGTCGAGGCGGTCGGTCCCACGCAGGCGGGCGTCGCGTCGGGGCTGTTTTCGACGTGCCGCTACATCGGGAGCTTCGCGGGCTCGATCGCGCTCGCGCGCCTGCTCGACTCCGGGCACGGGCTCACCGGCTTCCGCGCGGTGTTCGCCATGGCGCTGGGCGGCGCGCTCGTCTCGGTTGTCGCGACCGCCGTCATGCCGTCGAGGCAGACCGCCTAGCGGAGTCGCGCACGGCGCAGAGCTAGCCGCCATGCATCGCGTCCGGCCGGTATCTCCCCCGGCTCGTAGCGCGCGCCTCTCCTGACCAGCCCTGCGACCGCAGCGAGATCCGGCCACACACCGACCGCCAGGCCCGCTAACGCCGCAGCGCCGAGCGCGGTCGCCTCTGATTCCGCGGCGACCTCGACCGGGCAGCCGAGCAGGTCGGCCTGGAACTGCATCAGGAACCCGTTCGCAGTTGCGCCGCCGTCGGCGCGCAAGACCTCGACGCCTCCGGGGAGCGCATCGAGCACGTCAGCCACCTGGAACGCGATCGCCTCGAGCGTTGCCCGCGCGAGATGGGCGCGTGTCGTGCCGCGGGTCAGGCCGCTGATCAGGCCGCGCGCTTCTGCGTCCCACCAGGGCGAGCCGAGACCTGTGAGCGCGGGGACGAACACAACGCCGTCGCTCGAGTCGACGCTCCGTGCGAGCGCCTCGGTCTCCGCGGCGCTCGCGACGAGGCCGAGCCCGTCGCGCAGCCACTGCACCGCCGCGCCGCCGACCAGCACCGATCCCTCGACGGCGAACTGCGGCGCTGCGCCTGGCCCGACCGCGGCTGTGGTGCGCAGCAAACCGTCGGGCGCGGCGGTACTTTCCGAGCCGACGTTGACGAGTACGAAGCTCCCGGTGCCGTAGGTCGCCTTCGCCTGGCCGGCCGCGAAGCAGCCCTGCCCGAAGAGCGCCGCCTGCTGGTCGCCCGCGATCCCGGCCACCGGCACGGTCGCGCCGAACAGCTCCGCTTCGCCGACGACCTCCGCCGACCCGGCCACCCGCGGCAGCAACTCGCGCTCGACGCCGAAGAGCGCGAGCAGCTCGTCGTCCCAGTCGCCCGTCGCGAGATCGAGGAGCATCGTCCGCGACGCGTTCGTGAGGTCGGTGACGTGCTCGCGCCCGCCGGTCAGCTTCCACACGAGCCACGCGTCGACCGTTCCAGCGGCAAGCTCCGCGCGTGGGACATCCGTCCGGGCGAGCAGCCACTCGAGCTTGGTCGCCGAGAAGTACGGGTCGGGAACAAGTCCGGTGCGCTCGCGGATCAGCTCAGCGGGCAGCTCGCGGCAGCGCTCGGCCGTGCGCCGGTCCTGCCAGACGATCGCCCGGGCGACGGGGCGCCCGGTGCGTCGCTCCCAGACGAGCGTCGTCTCGCGCTGGTTCGTGATCCCGATCCCGTTCAGGCCGGAGGCGCTCGTGCCCGCCGCGTTCAGCGCGCCCTCCGCGGCTGTGAGCACGCTCGACCACAGCTCCTCCGGATCGTGCTCTACCCAGCCCGGCTGCGGGAAGAACTGCTCGATCTCGACGTAGCCGCGACCGCGCACCCGCAGCTCGTCGTCGATGACCAAGCAGGTCGTACCGGTTGTGCCCTGGTCGATCGCGAGGATCACGAGCGCATCAACTCGTCGACCTGTGCTCGTACTTCCGGCGTAGCGAGACCGCGCAAGGCGAGCGTCGTGCGCCGGCGCAGCACGTCGTCCGCGGTCAACGCCCACTCCTGGTCGAGTGCGTAGCGAACCTGTGCGACGAACGGGTCGGGATCGGCTCCGAGAACGTCCGCCGCTAGCGAGCCATACGTGTGCGCGAGCGAGCTCGCCACGACTGGATCGAGCTCGGGCCGGTCACGACACAACAGCACGGCGACTGACTCGGGATCCGCAGCCCCGGGGAGCGGCGTCAAACCAGAGTCCAACCGTTGCAACCCAAGCTGCGGTCGCAACACGTCGAGCACGTTCCGAGCGATGCGCCGATACGTCGTCAGCTTGCCGCCGGCGACAGTCACCACGCCGCGCGGCCCGACGGTGATCGTCGTCTCGCGCCGCGCCTTCGCAGTTCCGCGCCGAGCGGCCGGCAGCACGCGCAAACCGGCAAACCGCGCACGCACAGCTTCGGGGCGAAGAGCGTCGTCGACCAACCCGCGAGCGGCCTCGTCGAGGATCTGGCGCTCGTCGGCGTCGGTCACGGCGAGCGTCTCGGGAGCGGCGTCGAATGGCTCGTCGGTCGTCCCGAGCAGCAGCATGCCCTCCCACGGGATCGCGAACGAGACGCGTGCCTTGTCGATCGAGATCGTCACGGCAGCCTCCCACCCTGCCGGCCGGTCGAGCACGAGATGTGCTCCCTTGCTCAGCGTCACCGACGTGCCGGCGCTCGGGTCTTCGAGCCGACGAACGTGATCGACCCACGGCCCGGTCGCATTCACGATCGCGCGCGCGCGAACGGCGACGACCGAGTCGCCGACGCGGTCCGCAACCTCGGCGCCACCGGCATCGATCGAAACGACCTCCGCGTAGTTCAGGACAACAGCGCCGCGATCAACCGCGGCACGCACGTTGGCGAGACACAAGCGCGCGTCGTTCGTCTGCGCGTCGACGTAGAGCCCCGCGGTCTTCATCCCGTCGAGCTGCAGGGACGGAACGAGCGCCGCGGCCTCGCTCGGGGTGATGATGCTGCCGCCGACCCGCTGCCCCGCCAAAGCTCGATACAGCCATAGCGCCGAGCGGATCGCCGTCTTCCCGTACGGGCCATCGTCATACACAGGAAGCACGAACGGCAGCCGGAGGACGAGATGCGGCGCGACCGTCTCGAGCAGCGCCTGCCCTTCCGAGAGTGCCTCATGCACAAGGCGAAAGTCGCCCATCCGCAGATAGCGCAGGCCGCCGTGGATCAGCTTCGACGACGCACTAGACGTGGCGGAGGCGAAGTCGGCGCGATCCACCAACGCCACCGCCAGGCCAAGCTCGGTCGCCCGCGCCGCAACGCCCGCACCGACGATCCCACCGCCGATCACGAGCAGATCGAACGACTCAGCCACGAGGCGCCCAAGCGCCTCATCCCTCCACGATAGCGCCGGCTCCATCACACGATGGTAGAGAGAGGGCGGCCGAAGCCGCCCTCTCTTACTACCGATCTAGGTCGCGGCTACTTGCCGAGCCACTTGTTGACCTGCGCCTGATTCGCCTTGACCCACTTCTCCCCGGCCGCATCGGGCTTCATGTGCAGCCCGGCGATCCAGGTCGCGACCGTGTTCTGCTGGTCGTTCGTCCAGCTGAACTTCTTCAGGAACGCGACTGCAGGCGAGCCGCTCTTCGCGAACTTCGCGCCGAAGACCTTCTCCAGCGGGTAGGTGCTGTACGCGCACCTGTACTGCGCAACGGCGCCGCCCGCCTTCGCGTCTTCCTTGCAGCCCTTGAAGATCTTCGGCAGCTGCACCTCGACGATGTGGTACTGCGCGTTCAAGTACTGCGGCGTGTACCAGTAGAAGATGACCGGCTTCTTCTGCTTCACGAGCTGCGTCCAGCGGGCCGTCTGCGCGGCCTCGGCACCGACGCTGACGAACTTGAAGTTCAGCCCAAGCGCCTGGATCAGCTCCTTGTCCTTCTGGACGTACGACGGGTCGCCGCCCAGGAACATGCCCTGCGAGCCTGACTCGGGGCTCTTGAAGATGCTCTCCTTGCCCTTCAGGCCCTTCCAGGTCTTGAACTGCGGGTACTGCTTCATCAGGTAGTCGGGGATGCCCCAGAAGATGTGGCCGTTGACGCCGTTCGACCCCTCGATGACGACCGACTTCTGCTTCGTCGCGTACTGCTTGTACTGGTCGACGTGCTGCCAGTCCTCTAGCACGGCGTCGACCTTCGCGTGTGCGAGCGCCTCGTAGACCGGGATCTCGGCGATCTGCGTGATCTTCACCTTGCAACCGAGCGAATGCTCGAGCACGTACTTCGTGACGTAGGTGTTGGCGGTTGAGCCGGCCCACGCCTGCTCGTTCAACGTCACCGTGCCGCAGCTCGCGCCGTTCCGCGCGGTCGCGGCATTGGTCGCGACGAGCACGCCGACCGCGGCGAGCGCGACCGCGACCACGCCGATTCGTACATGGCTCTTTCGGAAACCGACCTTCATCAGACCCTCCCTGTCGATATGCCTGCTTCTCATGAGACGTCTTCTCGCGTGCGACGGTTGCCCTGGTTGCCTCGCGTCACACGGTCGAGTGCGATGCCGAGCGCCAGAATCGCGATCGACGCGACCACTCCGAGCCCGAACTCGTTGCGCTGCAGACCCTGCACGACCTCGTAGCCGAGGCCTGGTGTGCTCGCGAGGCCGGCGATCACGACCACGGCGAGCACCATGATGATCCCCTGGTTGACGCCGAGCATGATCGCATCGCGCGCGAGCGGGATCTTCACCTTGAGGAGCACCTGGCGGCGGGTCGCACCGAATGCGCCGGCCGCTTCGACGGCTTGCGGGGCGACATCACGCACACCGCGCTCGACGAGCCGCACGACAACGGGGAACGCGTAGAGCACCGACGCGATCATCCCCGGAACGTACGAGATCGGGAACAGGTAGACGAACGGGATCACGTAGACGAGCTGCGGCAGCGTCTGCAGGATGTCGTTGATCGGCCGCAGGATCCGGCTGACCTTCTCGCTCTCGGCCGCCCACACGCCGAGGAGGACCCCGAGCGCGACCGAGATCGCCGTCGCCACGAGAACCTGCGACGCGGTGTCCATCGCAGACTGCCATTCGCCGACGAGGCCGATGAGGCCGAGCATCGCGGCCGTCACGAGCGCGGGCCGCAGGCCGCTGAGGATGAACGCGATCGCCACGAAGCCGGCGACGGTGACGAACCACGGCGTCGCGACGAGGAACGTGTCGAGCGGCAGCAGGATGTGCTGGGTAAGGAAGTTGCCGAGCGGGTTCGTGATGTGTTGGAAGCTGAATGTGGTCGGATCGGCGATGAAATCGAGCACCGATTGAATCCTGGCGATGAGCCAGTCCGCGATCGTGTAGCGCGTGTAGATGTCACCCGCGTTCGCGGCGAACCCAACGCCGATCGCGACGGCGCTCGCGACGAGGACTCCGATCGTGGTCATACGCGCCCGGCGGCGGCCGGCCTCGTCGAGATGACGGCGCGTCGGGTCGGTGCGCTCCGCGATCGCCTCCGTGACGCGGTCGAGCATGATCGCCATGATCACGATCGCCGCGCCGGCAAGAATCGCGACGGCCGGATTCGTGTTCAGCCCGTTCGTGACCGGGTCGCCGAGCCCGCTGCCGCCGATCAGGCCGGCGATCACGACCATCGACAGCGCGAACAGAATCGTCTGGTTCACCGCCAGCAGCAGCATCCGACGCGCGAGCGGCAGCTGCACTTTCCAAAGCAGCTGGCTGCCGGTCGAGCCAAGCGCCTTCGCGGCCTCGACGGTATTCGAAGGCACGCCGCGGATCCCAAGCGACGCGATGCGCACCGCAGGCGGCACCGAGTAGATCATCGTCGTGATCACCGCAGCGCCCGGGCCGACCGAGAACAGGATCACGACCGGCATCAGATAGGCGAAGGCGGGGATGATCTGCATCGCGTCGAGCACCGGTGTCAGCGCGCGATCAAAGCGCTCGGAACGGCCGGCTGCGATACCGAGCGGCAACCCGACCGCCAGCGACAACGCAACGGCGGCAAGCACGAGCGAGAGCGTCTGCATGCTCTCGTCCCACAGGCCGAAGGCGGCAAACGACGCCAGTCCGCCGGCCATGAACGCCGCGGCGCGAAGGCCGCCGAACCGCCACGCGAACAACGTCGCCACCACCGTGGTGCCGACCCACGTCAGCTTCGTGAGCGCGTCGTAGAGCCAGCGGACGAGTGTGTCGAGACCGCCGCTGATCCCATTCACGATCCGGAAGAACAGGTTCGGGCTCGTCTCGTTCGATTGGTCGGAGAGCCAGATCTGGAAGCTGTCCAGGTGCGTCTTCAGCGAGCTCCATTCGAGCACCGCCGGCCAGCCGTACTTCCCCTTCGCCGCGTAGTAGCCGGCGAGCATCCCAACGACGACGAGCGCCGAGAGCACCGCCCGGCTGCGCCACCACGGCCGGTGCTCGAGGACGACGGGGGCCGGAACCGCGCCGACGACCTCGTCGACCGTCGACACGCCTACCCGTCCTCGCCGGCGATCGCCTGCAGCACCGCGTCGCGATCGACCACGCCGACGACGCGGCCGTTCTCGATGGCGGACACCGGCCGCTCGTTCGCAGCGATCACCGAGATCGCGTTCTTCACCGTCGTGCGCACATCGAGCGTCGGGCCGTCCTCCTCGCCAGGCGCGGGCGGGCGCATGATCCAGCGCAGCGTCAGCACATGACTGCGCGGGATGTCGCGGACGAAGTTGGCGACGTACTCGTCGGCCGGCGAGCCGACGAGATCCTCCGGTGTGCCAAGCTGGACGATCGCGCCGTCGCGCATGATCGCGATCCTGTCGCCGAGCCTCAAGGCTTCCGGGAGGTCATGCGTGATGAAGACCATCGTTTTCCCGGTCTCCTCTTGCAGCCTGCAGACCTCGTCCTGCATGTCGCGGCGGATGAGCGGGTCGAGCGCGCTGAACGGCTCGTCGTAGAGCATCACCTTCGGATCGACGACGAACGCGCGTGCCACGCCGACGCGCTGCTGCATGCCGCCCGAGAGTTGATCGGGGAACTGGTTCGCGGAGTCTTCAAGGCCGACGAGCTTCAACACCTCGGTCGCGCGTGCAAGCCGTTCCGCCTTCGAGACGCCCTGGACCTCGAGCCCGAACGCGACGTTGTCGATCACGCGCCGGTGCGCAAGCAGGCCGAAGTGCTGGAAGACCATCGACACCGTGTGGCGCCGCAGCTGCCGCAGGTCGGCCGAGCTGGCGGCCGTCACGTCCTGCCCCGCGATCGTGATGTGACCCGCGGTCGGCTCGATCAGCCGGATCAGCGTCCGTACGAGCGTCGACTTCCCCGAGCCAGAGAGACCCATCACGACGAACACCTCGCCGGGCCAAACATCGAACGACACATCGCGCACGGCGGCGACGCAACCGGTCTTCGCGCGCAGTTCGGCGCGCGGCAGGTCGGCGTCAGGCGTGCCCAGAACGCGGTCGGCGTGCGGACCGAAGATCTTCCACACGCCCTCCGCATGGATCAGCGGCGGGCCGGTGCGGTCGATCCGCTCGGCGCGGTCGAGCGCCGCGGGCGCGGTCGTCGTGGTCACGCGGAAGTCCCCGGCAACGATGTGAGCAGCACGAGCGGACGATCATAGACCTGTTCGCGCCGCCAGTCACGCGGCGCGCCACGTTGTTTGCGATGGGGTTTGACGCTTGCGCCTTTGCTTCTTAGACTCACGATGTGGTTTGGCAGTTCCACATGGTGATTCATGAGCGCAGCTGACAGCACCCAGTCCGGCACCCAGTCGATCGACCGCGCGGCGCAGCTACTCGTGCACGTGCTCGAGAGCACGCAGCCGCCAACTGTTGGCGCCCTCGCGACGGCGGCCGGGCTGCCGAAGAGCACGACCTCGCGTCTTGTGCGCGCGCTCGAGCGCCAGGGCCTCGTGGAGCGCGACGGGAGCCGCGGCAGCGTCCGCCCCGGCCACGTGCTCGTGCGCTTCGCGCGCGGGACGGTCGGAACGGCCGACCTCGTCGCGTCGGCCGCCGATACGCTGCGTCGCCTGTCGGAGGTGTGCGGCGAGACGGTGAACCTCGCGGTCCCCGGTCGCGCAGGCGTCGACCATCTCGCGCAGCGCGACAGCCGGCACTTCATCGGTGGCACGAACTGGGTCGGTCGCGCCGCCCCTCTGCACTGCACCGCGAACGGGAAAGTGCTGCTCGCCTTTGGGGCGGCACCGATCCCGGCCGAGCCGCTCGAGCGGCTCACACCTCACACGATCATCGACCGGGCAACACTCGAAGCCGAGCTCGCCGCCGTCCGCACCCGCGGCTACGCGACCACACTGGAGGAGCTCGAGCCCGGGCTCGTCGCGGTCGCGGCGCCGGTCTTCGACGTGGCCGGCAGCGAGGTCGTCGCCGCGCTCAGCATCTCGGGGCCTACGATTCGCCTCACCCCCACCCGCTTGGACGAGCTCGGGGCGCTCTTGATCGACCACGCGGGCGGGCTCTCGGCACGACTCGACCACCACGACGCGAAGCGAGGAGCCGCATGACGAACGAAGAGATCCTGCAGGGACTGTTCGACGACACGCTGGTTGGCAACGCGCCGTCAGTGAAGGCACTGACCGAGGAGGGCCTGGCCGCGGGGATGGGCCCGGAGACGCTCCTCTATGACGCGCTGATCCCGTCGCTCGAGGAAGTGGGCGCGCGGTTCGAGCGCGGCGACTTCTTCGTCCCGGAGATGCTGATTGCCGCGAGAGCGATGCAGGGTGCGCTCGACATTCTCCGCCCGCTGCTCGCCGAGACGGGCGCGAAGCCGATCGGCACCTTCGTGATGGGCACGGTCAAGGGCGACGTGCACGACATCGGCAAGAACCTCGTCAACATCATGCTCGAGGGCGCCGGCTTCACCGTCTATGACCTCGGCGTGAACGTGCCGCCGGAGAAGTTCGTCGAGCAGGTCGCCGAGCACCAGCCGGACATCGTCGGCTTCTCGGCCTTCCTGACGACGACCATGCCGATGTTCAAGGCGAACATCAACGCGCTCGAAAAGGCCGGGCTGCGCGACAAGGTGATCGTGATGGTCGGCGGCGCGCCGGTGACGAAGGAGTACGCGGATGTCGTCGGCGCAGACGGCTACGCCGCCGACGCGTCGACGGCTGTCAGGCTTGCAAAAGAGCTCATCGCGAAGGCCCGCAGCGCGGTGGCGGTGGCCTGATGGGCCTGCTGACCGCGTTCGAGAAAGTCACGAAGGGGCCCGTCTTCGGCTGCCAGATGTGCGGGCAGTGCGTCCTCCACTCGACCGGCTTGACCTGCCCGATGAACTGCCCGAAGCAGCTCCGTAACGGGCCATGTGGCGGCGTCTGCGCCGATGGCGGCTGCGAGGTGAAGCCTGAGATGCGCTGTGTCTGGCTGAAAGGCTGGGAGCGCTCGCAGAAGCTGCCGTGGAAGGACGAGTTCAACCAGCTGCGGCCACCCGTGGACAACCGCCTGTGGAACACCTCATCCTGGAAGAACTACTTCACGAAGCGCGACCGCCAGGCCCCGGACGGCTGGTCTGGCGCGGGAGAGGGCTGACGATGTCCCGACTCGAGGAGCGCCTGAACGCGGGTGAGTTGGTCGTCACCGCCGAGATGCCCACGATCGACGGCGGCGGGATCGATGTAGTGCGAGTCCAACTCGAGCCGATGGAGCCGTACCTCGACGCCGCGAACGCGACCGACAACACCGCCGCCCACGCCCACGCCTCACCGCTCGCGGTCTCGATCGCCCTTCAGAAACTGGGGGTGGAGCCGATCATGCAGCTCGTCTGCCGAGACCGGAACCGGCTCGGCCTGGAGGCCGACATCGTCGGCGCCGCGCTCCACGGGATCGAGAACATCTGCTGCCTGACGGGCGACGACGTCACCGCGGGCGACGAGCCCGAGTCCCGTCGCGTCTTCGATCTCGACAGCCCGCAGCTCCTGGCGACCGCGCGTGCGATCCGCGGCGGCCGCTACCTCTCAGGCCGCGCGATCGACCCCGCTCCGCACCTCTTCCTCGGCGCGGTCGAGAACCCGGGCGCCCCACCGTTCGAGTATCGCGTCGAGCGCTCGCTGAAGAAGGCCGACGCGGGAGCGCAGTTCATGCAGCTTCAGATCTGTTTCGAGCGCGACCACCTCGAGCGGTTCATGACCGAGGCCGCGGCCGCCGGCCTGTCCAAGCGGGTCGCGCTGATCCCGTCGATCTGCATCGTCCGCTCCGCGTCCGCGCTTCGCTTCATCGACGAGAAGGTGGCGGGCATCTCGGTGCCGCCCGAGCTGATCGAGCGTGTCGAAGCGGCCGACGACCCCCTCGAAGCGTGCTTCGATGTCGCGTACGACCTCGCCCGGCACGCGCTCGAGCTGCCCGGTGTTGCCGGCCTCCACTTCATCAGCTTCCGCAAGGACGCCGGCATCGCCAAGCTCTGCGCCCGCCTCGGCATTCCGCCACGCAGCGAAAGGGAGACGAGTGGATACCGTTCTGCGATCGCAGTCTAAGACCGTCGTCATCGGCGCCGGCCAGCCGTTCTGCATCATCGGCGAGCGCATCAACCCGACCGGCCGCAAGGTGTTCCAGGCCCAGCTGCAGAAGGGCGATCTCCAGCAGATCGAGATCGACGTCGCCGAACAGCTGGCAGGCGGCGCCGACGTGCTGGACGTGAACGTCGGCGACCCGCTCGCTGACGAGGTCGGGCTGATGGGGCAGGCGATCCCGCTCGTCCAGGGACTCACCGATCTCCCACTCTGCATCGATTCCTCGATCATCGAGGCGCTCGAAGCGGGTCTCGCCGCCTACGAGGGTAAGGCGCTCGTCAACTCGGTCACGGGCGAGGACGAGCGGCTACAGACCATCCTGCCGATCGTCGCCCGGTACGGGGCCGCGGTGATCGGGCTCGCGAACGACGACGAGATCCGGATGGAGCCGAAGGAGCGGCTCGAGATCGCAAGGAAGATCGTGTCGGCCGCCGGCGACTTCGGCATCCCCCCCGAGGATGTCGTGATCGATCCACTCGCGATGCCGATCGGCGCCCAGCCGCTCGCCGTCACGTCGTTCATCGCAACGCTAGAACTGCTGCGCGAGGAGCTCGGCGTCAACACGACCTGCGGCGCCTCGAACACGTCGTTCGCGATGCCCAGCCGCCATGCGCTAGGCGCGACGTTCCTCGCGATCGCGCAGAGCCACGGCCTGACGAGCGCGATCATGGATGCCCGCTCGCTGCAGTGCGTCGATGCGGTACGTGCGAGCGATCTCCTGCTCGGCCGCGACGAATGGGGCGCGACGTGGATCAGGCGCTATCGGGAACAGAAGGCGGCGGCCGCGGCTTCATGACCGAGGCAGTGGCAAGTCGCGTCCGGCTCCGTTTCGTCGAAGGCAAGGGCGATGCGGCAAAGCACACCGAGACGCGCGTCCCCGCCGGCACGACGCTGTTCGACGCGGCGAGCTGGAACGCGATCGCGATCGACTCGACCTGCGGCGGCCACGGCACCTGCAAGAAGTGCAAAGTCCAGGTCGTCGAGGGCGGCGTTGCGATTTCGAATCTCGACCCGCGCGCGTTCACGCCGGACGAGTTGCGCGAAGGCTGGCGGCTCGCGTGCCGGGCGCTCGCGACGACCGATCTCGTCGTCAACGTGCCGCCGCTGCAGACTCGGCCCAAGGCCGCGCTTGTCGGCGTCGGCCGCCACGTCATCCTTCGACCCGCCGTGCAGAAGCGGCATCTCGTCCTCGACGAGCCGTCGCTGGAGGATCAGGCCGGCGATCTCGAGCGCGTGTTCGCCGCGATGGACGACCTCGAGCTGCACGCGTCGCTCGACGTTCTACGCGAGTTGCCAGGGATCCTGCGCGGCGCGTACTACGACGTGACTGCCGTGATCGTCGACGATGAGCTGATCGCGCTCGAACCCGGCGACACGACCGCGCGCGTGCATGCGCTCGCGTTCGATCTCGGCACGACGACTGTCGTCGCGACGCTGCTCGACCTCTCCACCGGCCAACCGCTCGCGGTGCGCAGCATGCTGAACGGCCAGCATCGCTTCGGCGCAGATGTGATCGCGCGGATCTCGGCGACGATGATCGAGCCGGACGCGCTCGGCGAGTTGCAACGACTTGCGCACGAGACGCTCGCGGAGCTCACGGCCGAGGTCTGCGCCGAGGCCGGCGTCGCGCCGGAGGAGATTTACGAGATCGTCGTGGTCGGCAATGTGACGATGATCTCGCTCGCGCTCGGGATCGATCCCGGGCCGCTCGGGATGGCGCCGTTCATCGTCGCAACGCGCCAGCCCGTGCCCGCGCGCGCAGTGGATTTCGGCGTCCTCGTGCACCCGCGCGCGCCGGCCGTGACGTTCCCGGCGCTCGGCGCCTATGTCGGGCCGGACATCCTCGCCGGCATTGTCGCGACGGGCCTCGCGCGCGACCGACGGATCCGGCTCTTTGTCGATGTCGGCACGAACTGCGAGATCGTGCTCGGCTCGTCGGCCGAGGCGGTGGCAACGGCGGCGCCGGCCGGCCCGGCCTTCGAGGGCGCGACGATCCGTTGCGGCATGCGCGCCGCAGAAGGCGCGATCGAAGGCGTGAAGATCACCGACGCCGGGGTCGAGATCCAGGTGATCGGCGACACCGAGCCGGTTGGAATCTGCGGCTCGGGACTCGTCGACGTCGTCGCAGAGCTGCTGCGCGTCGGCTTACTCGCGCCGTCCGGGCTCTTGCTCGGCGTGGAGGACGTCCGCGAGCGTCTGCCCGGCTTGGCGGATCGCTTCGTCCGCGTGCCGAACGGCAAAGGCGGCGAGGAGCGCGTGTTTGTCCTCGCCTGGCGCGGAGACGATCCGGCGCGAGCGGTCTATCTCTCGCAGGTCGATGTCCGCCGGCTGCAGGAGGCGAAGGCGGCGATCGCAACCGGCTGGCGGATGCTCGTCCAAAGGCTCGGGATCGAGGAATCCGACATCCAGCAGGTGCTGCTCGGCGGCTCGTTCGGCGCGTACCTGACTCCGGCGAGCGCTGTCCGTATCGGCCTTGTCCCGAAGCTGTCGGTGACGAGAATCGTCGCGGCCGGAAACGTCGCGGGCGAAGGCGCGAAGATCGCCGCCCTCTCGCTGCCGGAGCGCCACGCCGCGCTCGCGCTGCTCGACGAAGTCGAATACGTCGAGGCATCCGGCAACGCCGAGTACAACGATCTGTTCCTTGCGGAATTGACGTTTCCAGCGTGAGCGTCGGCGTGATCGCGTGCGGTGTGCTGACGTTGCATCTCAACGAGATCGCGCGACGCCGTGGTTGGGAGATCGACGTCCACCCGCTGCCGCCGACGTTGCACAACCGGCCGGAGAAGATCGCCGACCGCGTCGAGCGCGAGCTCGACCGCTTGGCCGGGAGCTACGACCAGCTCGCGGTTGCCTACGCCGACTGCGGCACGCGGGGAGCGCTCGACGAGGTACTCGCGCGACGTGGCGTCAGCCGGCTCGCCGGCGAGCACTGCTACGACGTCTTCGGCCACGCCGAGGTTCGAAAGGCGCTCGCCGAGGAGCCCGGCACGTATTTCCTCACTGACTTCCTGGCGCGCAGCTTCGACCGCACTGTCCTGCGCTCGCTCGGGCTCGACCGGTATCCCGGGCTACGCGACGCGTACTTCGGTAACTACACGCGTGTCGTCTGGCTCGCGCAACGACAAACGCCTTCGCTCCGCGCCGCAGCCGAGCGAGCAGCCACTGCGCTCGGTCTGCCGCTCGAGATCCGCGACGTCGGCGACGTCGGCCTCGAACGCCAGCTCGAGCAACTCATCAACGCCCCACAGTTGGAGGAGGTCGCATGATCGTCAACAAGCTGCCGCGGTACGAGATCCTGTCCGAGGACGCGATGGCGGCGCTCGACCGCGGCTGGCGACGCATCGTCAGCGAGCTCGGGATCGAGTTCATCCTCCCCGAAGCACTCGAATACTTCCGAGAAGCGGGCCAGACGATCGAGGGCCAGGCGGTGAAGCTCGACCCCGACTTCGTGCTGGAGCAGATCGCGAAGGCACCGCGCGAGTTCGACCTGCAGGCGCGCAACCCGGAGCGGAACATCCACGTCGGCGGCGACCACATGGCGTTCGCGTCTGTCTACGGCTGCCCGTTTGTCCGCAAGGGCGACGAGCGCCGCGAGGCCACGATGGACGACTTCGAGAACCTCGTCCGGCTGTCGCAGTCGTTCGATCAGCTCGACTCGCCGGGCGGCACGATCTGCGAGCCGAACGACCGCCCGCTCGACTCACGCCACCTCGACATGGTCTTCGCGCTGCAGACGCTTTCCGACAAGCCGTACATGGGCTCAGTCACGTCAGGCCCGAACGCGTCGGACACGATCCGCATGTCGGAGATCCTCTTCGGCGGCCGCGAGGCGATCGAGAAAACGCCGGCGTCGATCTCGCTGATCAACGTCAACTCACCGCTTCGCTACGACGACCGGATGCTCGCCGCGCAGCTCGAGTACAACCGCGCGAACCAGGCGGTCGTGATCACGCCGTTCATCCTTATGGGCGCGATGTCGCCCGTCTCGATACCGGCCGCACTGACCCAGCAGATCGCCGAGGCGCTTGCCGGGATCGCGCTGTCCCAACTTGTGCGTCCTGGCTGCCCGGTCGTGTTCGGCTCGTTCCTCTCGAACACGGACATGCAGTCGGGCTCGCCGAGCTTCGGCACGCCGGAGTCGGCGATCGGCCTCCTCTGCACCGGCCAGATCGCGCGGCACTTCGGCTTGCCGTGGCGCAGCGGCGGCGGGCTCACTGCGAGCCAGACCGTCGACGCGCAGGCCGCGTACGAGGCGATGATGACGATGCTGCCGACGTTCCTCGCCGGCGCGAACTTCGTCATGCACTCGGCCGGCTGGCTCGAGTCCGGGCTCGTCTCGTGCTTCGAGAAGTTCATCGTCGACGTCGAGATCCTGCGGATGCTGCAAAGCGAGTTCCAGCCGCTCGAGGTGACCGACGAGACGATCGCCTTCTCGGCCCACGAGGAGATCGGGCACGGCGGCCACTTCCTCGGCGCGACGCACACGCTGGAGCGCTTCCGCGACTGCTTCTACCGGCCGCTGCT
>JANYJX010000049.1 GCA_025358355.1 Actinomycetes bacterium
CGTCCGTTGGCTGTTTACCCACCCTGGCCAGCACGCGAGGGTCTACACACGCCTCGGCATCCTCTGCATGCGCGGCTGGTTCGGTTAGCGTGGAGTCGGCCATTTGGAATGAGGCCGTCCGTTCAGGCGTCATTCCCGCACTGTGGCACGCGACGATCGTCTCTCTAGCTCTCGCGACCGACGAACTGGCCCTCGATCGGTAGGGCAAGCGGCGCAGCGAGCGCTCCGGACGGCGAGCGGGCCAGCACGAGCTGGACGTCACGGAGCACGCGCACCCTGAACGCCGCCTCGCAGAACGAGAGGTAGAAGCGCCAGATGCGGAGGAAGCGCTCGTCGTAGCCGAGCGTTCGCACCTCGGCCTCGCGCGCCTCGACGTTCTCGCGCCAGATCTTCAGCGTCTCGGCGTAGCCCGGGCCGATCTCCTCCAGGCCGACAATCCGCAGACGCGTGGGCGCCGCGGCTCGCCCAACCGCACCGACGGAAGGGATCAGCGAGCCGGGGAAGATGTACTGCTGGATCCAGTCGCTGCGACGGCTGTAGCGCGCGAACCTCGCGTCCGGGACGGCGATTATCTGGATCACGGCGATCCCGTCCGGCTCGAGGAACTCGTCGATCGCGCGGAAGTACGTCTCGTGCTCGGCGAGGCCGATTGCCTCTAGCATCTCGATCGACACCACCTTCGTGAACCGGCCCTCGGTGTGGCGGTAGTCCTGCTCGAGGATCTCGACCAGCTCGTCCAGACCCGCTGCGCACACCCGCTCGCGCGCGAACGACGCCTGGCTCGGCGAGAGCGTCAGCCCCGCCACACGGCAGCCGTATTCGCCGGCCGCGTAGATCGCGAAGCCGCCCCAGCCGCAGCCGATCTCCAGCACGTGGTCGGCGGCACCGAGCTGGAGCTTCTCGCAGATCAGCCGGTACTTCGCGCGCTGCGCTTCGGCAAGCGTCATCTCGGGCCGCTCCCAGATCGCGCACGAGTAGGTCATCGTCTCGTCGAGCATCAGCTGGAAGAGGCCGTTGCCGAGGTCGTAGTGCGCGTGGATGTTGTCGCGCGCCGCCGCCGGCGACTGCCGTTGCGCGCGGTGCGGACGCTTCTCCTGCAGCTTGTTCAGCGCGCGGAACATCGGGTGCTCGCTTGCGGCTTCGAGATTGACGGACAGCAGCTCGAAGAATGCAACGAGATCGCCGTCCCAGTCGCCATCGACGTACGACTCGCCGAAGCCGATCCGCGTCCGCCGCGCGAGCTTCGACCAGAACGCGCCGGGGCGGTGCACATCGATCACCACACGCTGTCCGAGGCCGTCGCCGAACCGTCTCCCCCGCCCGTCCGGATAGCGGACTACCAGCTCGCCTCCGCGTAGCTCTTCCAGCGCCCGGAACACGATGCGCTGCGCGACGGCGCCTGCGAGCTTCATGGCTTCACCGTCCCTTGGCCAGAAACGAACGGCGGCTTGTGGAAGAACGGCACCCGCTTGAGCGCGAGCCGCGCGGCGTTCAGATGGATGAGGGAGATCACCTTCGCCGGCATCAGCGGATACCGGACGAGAGCGGCGCGCACCGCCGCCGGCGTCAACTCCACGCGATGCGAGACGAACGTCGCGTGGAACGGCCGCATCCCCTCCTCGTGCACGTCGATGCGAATCGAGAGTCGCTCACCAGGCTCGGAGAAGAACCACGTGTAGCGCTGATCCATCGACATGAACGGCGACACGTGAATCCGCTTGTCGGTCGCGTACGCGTGCCGGCGCGAGTCGGCGACTTCGTTCGCGGGCGAGAGCAGATACGGCAGCCGTTCGCCAAACGTGTTGTTGATCTCGGCGACGATGCATGCGAGCTCGCCACCGGCGCGGTAGCACCACCAGAACGAGACCGGGTTGAAGACATAACCGAGCACGCGCAGGTTGGCGAGGCAGACGACGCGGGAGCCTTCGCCGAGGTCGACGTTGTGCTCGCGCAGGTACGCATGGATGTCGATGTGGTCGGCGTCGTGCCACGTTGTCGCGGCGCGGCGGTTCCAACCGAACAGGCGGAAGCAGCGATCAAGCTCCGGCAGCTCATCGAGATCGATCAGCCACTGATAGACCGGATAACGGAAGACGTGATCGCGCGGCGAGTGGCGCGCATGCATCACCGTGCCGACGTAGAGAGCGCTGTTCACCAGCTCGCTCCGAAGGCTTCCGCCGCGCGCAAGCCCGAGACGAGGCCGTCCTCGTGGAAGCCGTTCCCCTGCCACGCGCCGCAGAACGCGGTCGCGCGCGGGCCGTTGAGCTTGTGCAGCTCAGCCTGCGCGGCCATGCTCGCGAGCGTCAGCTGCGGATGCGCGTACTGGATCGTGCGGATGATTCTCGCCGGATCGATCGCATTTGTCTCGTTAAGCGTGACGCAGTACCGCTCGTCGGCATCCAACTTCTGGAGTCGGTTGAGCAGGTAGGTCATCGTCGGCTTCGCCTGGTCGTCGCCGCAGGTCTCGAGGCGAACATTCCACGACGCGTGCTTGTTCGCGGCGCGTGGAAGGACGCTCGCGTCCGTATGCAGCACCGTCTCGTTCGCGGTCGTTGCGAACGCCGAGAGCAGGCGCCGCTCGTCGTCCGAAGGATCCGTGAGCAGGGAAAGCGCTTGCGGCGCGTGCGTCGCGATGACCACACCGTCGTACTGACGCTCTGCGCCCTCGTCGGTCGTGAGTTCGACTCCGTCCGCGGTTCGTCGCACCGAACGAACCGGCCGGCCGAGATGAACGGGCATGCCGGTTTTCTCGAGCAGCGCGCGAACATACGCGCGACTGCCAGCGGCAACCGTCCTCCACCGGTGTCGCCGGAAGCCAAGCATCCGGTGGTTCTCGAAGAAGCGGATTAGCGCCTCGGCCGGGAACTCGAGCGCGAGCGACGGCGCGGTCGACCAGAGCGCGGCTGTCATCGCGACCAGATAGTGGCGCCGAAAGCCTTCGGAGTAGCCGTGCTCGCGGACGTACTCAGCGAGCGTCAGGCCACGTGCATCGTCGGCGTCGGCCGTGCGCAGGAAGCGGACGATCTCGCGCAGCAGCTTCGGTCCACATGCCCACGGACGCCTGCTCGACCACTCGAGCCCGCACGCGCACGAAACCGCGAACGACATCTCCGACGGTTGGATCGCAACTCCGAGCTCACGGAACAGACGCGTCAGCTGCGGATAGTTCTCGGAGTTGTGAACGATGAATCCGGTGTCGAGCTCGAGGGCTCCGACGCTGATCGTGTTGACGTGCCCGCCTGGGCGCTCGTCCGCCTCGAACAACTCGACCGCGTGCAACCGAGACAGCGCGTAAGCAGCGCCCAGCCCCGCGACTCCGGTTCCTATGACCGCTATCGTCATCCGGGTTGTATTCGTCGCGACCGGTCGAATCGGTTGGGAGTCAGCGTCAAGGCGTGATCGAAAGACGGGAGATCGAGGACATGTCGGATAGTGCCTCCGAGGTCGCGATTGGGACAGTACGCGAGCGGACAAGCCGCGTCAGCCAGATCGTGACGCTGATCGCGGTGGGCGTCCCGCCGCTCGGACTCCTTTCGGCGATGGGACTGCTCTGGGGCGTCGCGCTCTCGTGGCTGGACATCATCTTGTTCTTGGTTCTCTACTCTGCGAGCGCGCTAGGCAACTCCGTCGGGTTCCATCGCCTGTTCACGCACCGCAGCTTCGAGACGACGAAGTGGCTGCGCGCCACGTTCGCGATCCTCGGCTCACTCGCGATGCAAGGCCCAGTCACGCAGTGGGTCACCGACCATCGCAAGCACCACGCGCTCTCGGACAAGGACGGCGACCCGCATTCGCCGCATGCCGGTCACGGCGACGGCGTGCTCGGCGCGGTCAAGGGCTTCGCGCACGCGCACGTCGGCTGGCTGTTCACGCTGAAAGGGATGGAGCGCGGCTGGCAGTACGGCCGCGACCTCTACGAGGACAAGCTGATCCGCCGGATCGACCGTCTCTACCTGCTGTGGGTCGTCGTCACGTTCGGCTTGCCGTTCCTCGTCGGGTATCTCGTCGGCGGCTTCAGCTGGCAGCTCGGCGTCGAGGCGCTCGTCTGGGGCGGACTCGTCCGCGTCTTCGCGTACCAGCATGCGACGTTCAGCGTGAACTCGATCTGCCACATGTTCGGACAGCGCGCGTACCGGTCACGCGACGAGAGCCGCAACAACTGGGTCGTCGCGATGCTGACGATGGGCGAGGGCTGGCACAACAACCACCACGCGTTCCCAAGCTCGGCGCGTCACGGCCTCGGGCGGCTGCAGATCGACGCATCGTGGTGGACGATCAAACTGCTCGAGAAGATGGGGCTCGCGTGGAACGTGCGCCTGCCGGATCGCGATCAGCTCGAACGGCGCAAGCTCGTCGAAGTTTGAAACCCGTCGAGCTCCGAGGCGACCTGCTCGACCCAGCGACGCCAGCGCGGGAGCTTGACGAGTCGCCCTGAGCGCGCACGGACAGCGCAGCCGTGCAGCCCGCCTGGGATCAGCGTGTAGGTGCCCTCGACGCCGAGTTCCTGCGCGCGATCGAACGCAGCGCGCGAGCTAGCCGGGCTGACTCCGGGCACGCCCGGCAGGTAGCGATCCCACGCGCCGTGAATCACATCGAGGCGCTTCCCGCGCAGGCCGTCGAGCGGCAACTGCCTCGGCAGCCACGGCGCCAGGCCCAGAACTCCTGACGCCGCTTCGTGCGCGGCGACGCCGGCCGAGACGGCGCCACCCATCGAGAAGCCGACAAGCAGCGCGTCGCTCGCGCCTTCGGCCTGCGCGAGGTCGAGCGCCGCGGCTGCATCGGCGATGCACGAGTCGAGCTCACGCCACGTCTTCAGCCGGTAGCGCACCTCGACAAAGCAGATCTCCGGGAAGCGCGGCGCGAGCTCGACGGCGAGTAGCTCGCTGGTCGCGCTCCACGTTCCGGGAACGTGCTTGGCGGTTCCGCCATTGACGAGGATCGCCCACAGCGGCGCGCCCTCGTTACGAACGCGTGCCTCGGCGCCACTGGCGAGTAGCCGCGCGGTTGTCACTGGGCGAATCCGGCCGCGTGGCACGAACGCATCGCGCCGAGCACGGCTTCGGCCCGCGCGGCGTAGCCGTCGGGGTTGCCGTGAATGCCGTCGTACGCGAGCCAGTCGGGATGCTTGTCGATCATCTGCGCCCATTCGATCAGACGAAGGTTCCGGTTCCTGTCGGTGGCCGCGCGCAGCACGTCGTTGAACGGGTCGTAGGCGTTGCCGTCGCGGTGGATCGTCGCCCAGATGGCGCAGCGGTTTGGGCCGGCAATCTGCAGCGCGTCGGCAACCGCGGCCCGGAATGCTTCGACCTCAGAGACAGGATCGTTCGTGCCGAGGCTGATCACGACGTACGGAGCAAGAGTCGCCGCTCGCAGCCGCTCCAATCCGGTCGCAGTCGAACGCCCCACAACGTCGTCGGTGCGGAATGTCCAGCGTGGCAGAGCGTCGCGCAACAGCGGTTCGGTGCCGAGGTTGAGCGAGTCACCGACCATCGAGACGGCGCTCGCCGGCAGCGTTGTCCCTCGGTGGGCCCGCGTTCGGTCGCGCGCGACAACACCCGCAGCGATGAGCGCAACGACTCCACCGAGAGCGAATATGAGAAGCGAGCGTCTTCGCATCGGCAGGCGACGTGCGGCCCAGGGCGAAATCGGTGCACATGGATCTTGCTGGCGCGATCGACCGGTATCTCGCAAGCCCCGGCCTGAGCGAGTCTACCCGGCGATCGTATGGCTTCGACCTCCGCGACTTCTCGGGTTGGCTCAGCACGCGCGGGATCGAGCTGGAGGATGTCGACACGCGTGCGCTCGCGGCGTACACGGCTGATCTCGGGCGCGACCGGAAGCGGCTAGCTCCGACGACGATCGCGCGCCGGCTCGCGTCGGTACGATCGTTTCTCCGTTTCACGCTCGGGTCGGCGCGCGTGCCGGATGCGCCGTTCGCGCCACGCAAACCGCGACGACTGCCGAACGCGCCGAAGATCACGGAAATCGAGGCGCTGATCGAAGGCCTGGCGGGTGACGGGCCGCTGGCAGAGCGGAATCGTGCGCTCGTAGAGCTCGTCTACTCGTGCGGGTTGCGCAGCGCCGAGGCGGTGACGCTCGACCTCGCGGATGTCGATTTCGAGCAGGAGGCGCTGCACGTGCGCGGCAAGGGCGGAAAGGAGCGCATCGTGCCGCTCGGGGAAGTTGCGGCGCTGGCTGTGGCGCGGTACGCACGTGACGCGCGGCCAGGATTGGTGGGGCAGCGCGTGTGCGATGCGCTGTTCCTCTCGACGCGCGGCCGGCGACTCGATACGAGCACGCTGCGTCGTCTTGTCCCGAACCCGCATCGGCTGCGCCACTCGTATGCGACGCACCTGCTCGAGGGCGGCGCCGACCTACGAACGATCCAGGAGCTGCTCGGCCACTCCTCGCTGTCGACGACGCAGATCTACAGCCACGTCGACTCGAAGCGGCTACGGAAGGTGTACGACCTCGCGCACCCGCGCTCGTAATGACACAAGCTGTCCACGGCCCCGCGCAGGAGCGGTGGCCACGCCGCCGAATCGTTCCTCGCCGATGCGGGAAATGCCATGCAACTCATCCGAGCTTGTCGTAGACCGCGATGTCGAAGGCTTTCTGCTCCTCCTCGGCGTCCAGCGCTCACCGCGAACGGTTGACGCCTACCGCCGCGACCTCGCCGCCCTCACAGCCTTCCGCACTGGGCCGGCCAGCGAGGCAACGGTCGAGGATCTGGAGAAGTGGGTCGCGCAAATGCGCGCTAACGGACTCGCCGCATCAACCATCGCGCGCCGCGTTGCGGCCACTCGCTCGTACTACAGGCACGCGATGCTGACCGGATCCCGCACCGACAACCCCGCGGCCGAGATCGCTCTACCCCGCCGCCAGCGAAAACTTCCGCGCACGCTCTCGGCCGCCGAGGTCGAGCGCCTGATCGAAGCCGCGAACGGGAGCACCCCGCGTGGAATGCGCGATCGTGCGCTTGTCGAGCTTCTCTACGGCGCCGGCCTGCGCGTCTCCGAAGCGGTCGGCCTGGCGAAGACCGGGGTCGACCTCGACGGGCGCACCGTGCGCGTCCTCGGCAAGGGCAGCAAGGAGCGCATCGTCCCGCTCGGTCGCCCCGGGGTCGAGACCGTCCGCCGCTATCTCGCGCTCGGTCGGCCGCACCTCGACTGCCGTCACCGGCCCGACCTGTTCCTCAACGCCCGCGGCGGCGCGCTCACCCGAGCCGGCGCGTTCCTGATCCTGCGGAAGCTCGCCGACCGCGCCGGGCTCGAGCCGGGCCGCGTCCACCCGCACCTTCTTCGGCACTCGTTCGCCACGCATCTCCTCGAAGGCGGCGCCGACCTGCGCAGCGTCCAGGAGATGCTCGGCCACGCTAGCCTCTCGACGACCGAGCTATACACGCACGTCTCCGATCTCCGCCGCCGCGAGACGTACTTCGACGCGCACCCGCACGCGCGGCGCCGTCCGTCCTAAGAAGTCGCCAGACGAACCGCTTCGGCGACCGTCTCCTCCGACGCGCCGACGAACGTGACGTGACCGACCTTGCGCCCCGGTCGAGGCTCCTTGCCGTAGAGATGAACGTGTGCGCCCGACAGCGCGAGCAGTTGCTCGATGGCCGGGATCGAGCCCACGAGATTGACCATCGCGCTCGGCGCAACCACCGCCGTCGACCCGAGCGGCCAGCCGAGGATCGCGCGCAGGTGATTCTCGAACTGGCTCGTCACCGCACCGTCGATCGTCCAGTGGCCGCTGTTGTGCACGCGCGGCGCGAACTCGTTTGCGAGCAGCTCGCCGTCGACCTCGAACAGCTCGAGCGCGAGTACGCCGACGTAATCGAGCTCCTCCAGCAGCCGCCGCCCGTAGCCCTGCGCCACGTCGTCGGCGCCGGCCGCAGCCGGAGCGCGCGACACCTGCAGGATCCCGTCGCGGTGCACGTTCTCGGCCAGCGGATAGAACGCGACCTCGCCGTCCCGCCCGCGCACCGCGATCAGCGACAGCTCACGCGCAAACGACACGAGCTCCTCCGCCAGCTCGTCCTCGGCCAGCGGCTCCGCCGACCGCGCGACGCGCTGCCCTTTCCCGTCGTACCCGAGCCGCCGACTCTTCACGATCGCAGGCAGCCCGGTCTCCTCGAGGGAACCGAACCGCGCGGTCGGGATGCCGAGCCGCTTGAACAGCTCCTTTTCGCGCAGCCGATCCTGGCCTTCCTCCAGCGCACGCGACCCAGGAACGGCGCCTACTCGTTGCGCCGCCGCCACAGACACGTTCTCGAACTCGTACGTGACGACAGCGGCACCGTCGGCCAGCCGATCGAGCAGCTCCTCGTCATCGAACGACCCAACGAGCAGCGCGCCGACCTCGCCCGCGCACGCCTCAGCAGAAGGATCGAGGAAACGGAACTGCAGCCCAAGCGGGATCCCGGCGAGCGCGAGCATCCGCCCAAGCTGCCCGCCGCCCAAACACGCGACTACCGTCACGAAGAAGGATCGGGCGAGTCCACAACCGCCTGCGTCTGAGCGGCGCGAAACGCACGCAACCGTTCGCCGAGTCCAGCGTCTCCGCGCGCAACAATCGCTGCCGCAAGCAGCGCCGCGTTCACGGCCCCAGCGCGACCAATTGCCAGCGTCCCCACGGGAACACCCGCCGGCATCTGCACGATCGAGAGCAGTGAGTCCATCCCCTTCAGCGTCTTCGTCTCGACCGGCACGCCGAGCACCGGCAGCACCGTCTTCGCCGCTGTCATCCCAGGCAGATGAGCCGACCCGCCGGCGCCGGCGACGATCACCTGCAGCCCGCGCGCCTCGGCGGTCTCGGCGTACTCGAACAGCAGATCCGGCGTGCGGTGCGCCGAGACAACCTGCTTCTCGTACACGACGCCGAGCGCGTCGAACGTGTCGGCCGCGTGCCGCATCGTCTCCCAGTCCGAGCGCGAGCCCATGATCAGGCCGACGACGGGCGCGTCGGCCAATTCAGTGCTTCTCGCGCGACTTGCGCGTCAAGAACAGCGCCACCGACCGGGCCGACGAGCGAACCTCGCGGTCGGTGTCGTCGTCTCCCGCGATCCCGTCGAGCAGCTGGATCGACTCACGGGTTGCACTCCCGTTCTTCAGGCAGAGGATCGCAAGCCGGCGCACGGCGACGTTGCCGTCCTTCGCCGCCAGGTCATGCAGCAATGGCCGAAACTTGTTCACGTCGCCCGGATGCTGGCGCGAGAGCCCTTCGAGCGAGATCAGCGACGAGCCGCGCGCTGCCGGGCTCTCGTCCTCGAGCCCACGGCGCAGAAGCTCGATCTTCTGGCGAAAGCGGAACTGCGCGATCGCGCGATACGCCTGCCCGCGCACCCGATAGTCCGGGTTGCGCGCGGCCGCTTCGATCTCGTCGTCCCATTGCGATCGGAGCGTCGCGAGCTCGCGCTCAAGCCCCTTCTGCGCGTACTCGTCCGCGAGTGCGGCGGCTTCGGCGAGTGTCACGCGGGAACCGCCGAAAGCGGCCGCGGCCCGGGACCGACGTACAGCGCCGACGGGCGAACGAGCCGGCTGAGCTTCTTCTGCTCGAGGATGTGAGCCGACCAGCCGGCCGTGCGCGAGCACGCGAACATCGCAGGCGCAAGTTGTGGCGGGATGTCGGCAACGTCGAGCACGACCGCCGACCAGAACTCGACATTCGTCGCGAGCACGCGATCGGGCCGGCGTGCGTGCAGCTCGGCAAGCGCCGCGCGCTCGAGCTCCTCGGCAACGTCGTAGCGCGGCGAGCCGAGCTCCTTCGCCGTCCGCCGCAGCAGCCGTGCGCGCGGATCCTCAGCACGGTAGACGCGATGACCGAAGCCCATCAAGCGATCGCCGCGGTCGAGCAGGCTGCTGACGTACTCCTCGATCGAGCCGGCGGCGGTCGCAGCGTCGAGCATCGGCAACACCCGCGCCGGCGCGCCGCCGTGGAGCGGCCCCGACAAAGCACCGACAGCCGAAGAAAGCGCCGCAGCACAGTCGGCGCCGGTCGAAGCCACGATGCGCGCCGTGAATGTCGACGCGTTGAGGCCGTGCTCAGCTGTGCAAATCCAGTAGGTGTCGAGCGCGACGACGTGGCACGGATCGGCCTCGCCGCGCCACTCGAGCAGAAAGCGCTCGGCCGCAGTCGCACCACTTTCGACCACCGAGGGCGCGACCGGAGTCGTGTTCCCGTCCGCCAGCCGAGCCGACTGCGCCGCGATCGAGAGCATCAGAGCCGACACGCGCCGCAGATCCTCGCGCGCCTCGTCGTCCGAGATGTCGATCAGCTGGCCAAGGTTCCAGTCGGCGCCAAGCCGTGCGGTAACGGACTGCAGGTCAGCGGGTGTGTGCCCGGTGAGGCTCTGCGCGTCGTAGGGCGCCGCCACGGGAAGACCCGGGCGCAGAGACTCATCCACGAGCAAGCCCCAAACCCGCTCGAACGGCACGACCCCGACGAGCTCCTCGATATCGACACCGCGGTAGCGCAGCGCGCCGCCGTCGCGGTCAGGCTCGGCGATCTCCGTCTCGAAGGCGACGACACCTTCCAGGCCTGGCTTGAACTCGCTCATCGGTCTCCTCGTCTCGCCCATCGTCTCGCGCTGCTCGGCAGGCGGACGGTACCTGACCGGTGGAGCCGGGGAGCGTACGTACAATCCGCCGCCGATGGCCTACCGCGTCACCCTGATTCCCGGCGACGGCACCGGCCCGGAGCTCACCGAAGCGACGCGCCGCGTGCTCGAAGCGACGGGCGTCGAGTTCGAATGGGAGGTGCGGCACGCGGGTGTCGACGTGATGGAGGAGGCAGGCACACCGCTGCCGGAGGAGACACTCGCGTCAATCAAGCGAAACAAGGTCGCGCTGAAAGGCCCGATCACGACGCCGATCGGCATCGGCTTCCGCTCCGTCAACGTCGCGCTGCGCCACGAGCTCGGCCTCTACGCATGCCTGCGCCCGTGCAAGACCTATGTCGGCGTGCGCTCCCGCTACGAGAACGTCGACGTTGTCGTCGTGCGTGAGAACACCGAGGATCTGTACGCAGGAATCGAGTACGAAGCCGGCACCGACGATGCCCACGCGGTGATCGAGTTCCTCAACACGAAACAGCCAAAGCAGATCGCGCCAACGTCCGGGATCTCGATCAAGCCGATCAGCCCCGAGGGAACGGAACGGATCGTCCGCTACGCCTTCGAGCACGCACGCGCGGCCGGCCGCCGCCAGGTCGCGTGCATCACGAAGGCGAACATCATGAAGTTCACGGACGGTCTGTTTCTCTCCGTCTTCCGCGAGGTCGCAGCCGACTACCCCGAGATCGAGCCGCGCGAGACGCTTGTCGACGCGCTCTGCATGGGACTTGTCCAGCGGCCCGAGGAGTTCGACGTCCTCGTGCTACCGAACCTCTACGGCGACATCATCAGCGACCTCACCGCCGGCCTTGTTGGCGGCCTCGGCGTCGCGCCGGGCGCCAACATCGGCGCCGAGTCGGCGGTCTTCGAGGCCACGCACGGCTCGGCGCCGAAGTACAAGGGCCTCAACAAGGTGAACCCGACCGCGATGATCCTCTCCGGCAAGTTGATGCTGGAGCACATCGGCGAGCGCGACGCGGCAGCTCGACTCGACACCGCCGTCGCCGCCGTGATCGCAGAGGGCCAGAGCGTGACGTACGACCTCAAGGCGCGCCGCGACGACCCGACCGCAGTCGGGACAGCCGAGTACGCGGACGCGATCATCGACAAGCTGACCTAGGAGCGAACGGTGCGGAAGAAAGTCACAGTCGTAGGAGCAGGCAACGTCGGCGCGACCTGCGCGCAGGAGATCGCGCGCCGCGACTACGCGGACGTCGTCCTCGTCGACATCGTCCCGAACTTCCCGCAGGGGAAGGCGCTGGACATGAACCAGGCCGCCGCGGTGCTCGGCTACGAGCCGAATATCGTGGGCACGAACGGCTACGAGGAGACGAAGGGCTCCGATGTCGTCGTGATCACGGCGGGGCGGCCACGCTCGCCCGGCATGAGCCGCGACGACCTCGTGCAGACGAACGAAGCGATCGTCGCCTCAGTCACGAAAGAGGTCGTGAAGCGCTCGCCGAAGGCGATCATCGTCGTCGTCTCGAACCCGCTCGACGCGATGTGCCACGTCGCGAAGGCGGTCTCCAAGTTCCCGAAAGAGCGTGTCATCGGCATGGCGGGCATCCTCGACACCGCGCGCTTCTCGGCGTTCATCGCCTGGGAGACGGGCATGTCGATCAAGGACGTGACCGCGATGGTGCTCGGCGGGCACGGCGATCAAATGGTGCCGGTCGTCTCCGCGACGACGGTCGGCGGTGTCCCGCTGGAGCAACTCGTCGCTCGCGGGCGGATCGCGAAGATGGTCGAGCGCACGCGCAAGGGCGGCGGCGAGATCGTCAACCTGCTGAAGACCTCCGCGTGGTACGCGCCCGGCGCGGCAGCCGCGCAAATGGTCGACGCGATCTGCCTCGACGAGAAGCGCGTGCTCCCGTGCACCGTCTTGCTCGAAGGCGAGTATGGGGTCAACGGCCTCTACTTCGGCGCCCCGGTGAAGCTTGGCGCAGCCGGCGTCGAGGAGATCGTCAAGCTCAAGCTGACCGCCGGCGAGAAAGCCCAGCTGCGCAACTCGGCAGCCGCGGTGCGCGACGTCGTCGGCGTTCTCACGCACAAGTAAACGAGCCAGATGGAACTCGGCCTCAGCGGACGGACGGCGATCGTCTGCGGTGCGTCGCAAGGGATGGGCCTCGCGACCGCCGAAGCGCTAGCCGCTGAGGGCGCGAACGTCGTGCTGTTCGCGCGGCGGCGCGACGAGCTCGAAGCACACGCTGAACGGCTCGGCGGCGCGCTTGCCGTCCCTGGCGACCTGACCGTTCCCGCGGATGCAGCCCGGCTCGTGAACGCCACACTCGAGCGGTTCGGCGGCATCGACATCCTTGTGCTCAACGGCGGCGGCCCGCCTCCGGGAACCGCAGTGGCGATGACCGTCGAGCAGGTCGGCGCGGCGGTCGAGCACCTGCTCACCTCTCACGTCAGGCTCGTCGGCCTCTGCCTCCCCCACCTCCGCGCGAGCGGCTACGGCCGCATCGTCGCGATCGAATCGACCTCGGTGAAGGAGCCGCTGCCGAACCTCGCGCTCTCGAATGCGATTCGCCCAGGCGTCGTCGGTTGGCTGCGCACGCTCGCCCGCGAGCTCGGCCCCGACGCCGTGACCGTGAACACGATCGCGCCCGGCCGCATCGACACCGAGCGGCTGCGCTCGATCTACCCCGACGGCCTCACCGAGCGCGACCTCGAGTCGATCCCGCTCCGCCGTCCCGGGAAACCGGCCGAGATCGCAAACGTCGTCTGCTTCCTCGCGTCCGACCGCGCGGCCTACGTCACCGGCACGGTGCTTGCCGTCGACGGCGGCTTCTCGCGCGGAGCCTAGAGAAGCACTCTCGTGAAACTGCGCCGCATCGTCGGTCGGGCGATCCCGATCGTCGCAATCATCGCGGCGCTGACGCTGTTCGCGCTGTGGCGCTTCCCCGCACCCGACTTCCTCTTCCTGCCGAACACCGCGCAGCCACTCACCGGCCTAGTCTCGGTCGAAGGGAGCCACCCGGCAAACACGCCCGGCGCGATCTACTACCTAGACGTGACCGAGCGCCAGGCGACCTGGCTCGAGCGGCTCGTTCCATTCACCCGACCAAGCGGCGCGTCGATCGTCCCGAGCCGGGCAGTGGTGCCAAGCGGCATCTCGTTCGAGGATCAGCACAAGCTCGAGCTCCAGGACATGGATCGCTCGCAGCAGATCGCAGCCGCCGTCGCGCTGCGTGAGGCCGGACTCCACGTCGTCGCCAGGCCGACCGGCGTCCTAGTCGAAAGCGTCTTCACAAACGTGCCGGCCGCGAAAATCCTACGCCAAGGCGACGTCATCGTCGGCGTCGACGGGCACGGTATCCTCACCCGCCCCGAGCTTCGCGCCGCCCTTGCGAAGCACAAGCCCGGCGACGACGTCTCGCTCCGCATCCTGCGCAGCGGCAAGGCGCTCGTCGTCTCGACGAAGACAATCGCCGATCCCGAGGATCCGAAGCGGCCGCTGATCGGGATCTACCGCACATCGCAGGCGGCGTCGATCACGCTGCCGTTGAAGGTGCACATCGACCTTCGCGGCGTCGGCGGACCATCGGCTGGGCTGCCGTTCGCGCTGGATGTCCTCGAGCTGCTCGGAACGAACGTGACGCACGGCTACAAGGTCGCGGCGACCGGGGAGCTCGATCTTGACGGCTCCGTCAGCTCGATCGGCGGCGTGAAGCAGAAGACGTTCGGTGCGAAGCGCGCTGGCGTCGATGTTCTGCTCGTTCCGGCTGGGGAGAACACGCTCGCGGCACGGCGCTATGCAGGCGGTATGCGCGTGATCCCTGTGGAGAGTTTTCAACAGGCGTTGCGCCAGCTAGCAACACTGCCGCCGAAAGGGTGATTTTGCAGGACTTTGTTCGGCCACTGTCATGGAGGACAACAGTCGGAATTTGCACGACTTTTGTCTCGCCGCCCCTTGCTGCCGCTGGTCGACCTAGCCAGAATGGCCACTGGCCAACCCGGCCACTATTCGGAGCAACCAACCAATATGCGCAAATCCCTCATAGTATCCTGCAACACTTGCTATTTCCGCGAAGCCGGGCTCTGTGCCCTGCCGGGCGAGATCCCGTGCCCGACGTACCGCGCCGCGACCGGCAGCGCGCTTGCTCCGCCGCGCCAAGCACCGCTCGTCGCGCGGCAGCTTCAGCCGCTGGCCGTCGGCAGCGCCGCCGCTTAGACTTCGGACATGTCTGAACACGCCCCCGGGCCGACAGACACGGACAAGCCAGGGTTCAAGTGGACGCCGCGGCGGATCGCGATCGGCGTGATCCTGCTCTACGGCGTGATCCTCGTTTTCCTCAATCTGCACCGGACGAACGTCAACTTCGTCTTCTTCAGCACGAGCGCGCCGTTGTTCGTCCTGGTGCTCCTCGCGCTCGTGGTCGGGTTCGTGCTCGGCTGGCTGTTCGACGACATCCGCGCCCGCCACGCGCGCAAGAACGTCTCCGACTAGCCGCGAGCTAAGAGGAGAGACGCGAGCAGCGTGACGCCGTCGGCTATGCGCTCCGGCGTCTCATAGCTGAACGCGAGCCTCGCCGCGCTCGTGCCGGCCGACCCGCCGGGGAAGAAGTCCGAGCCCTTGACGAATGTGACGCCGGCTTCGATCGCGCGTGCGAGCAGCGCAGTTGAGTCGACACCGGCGCCGAACTCGATCCACAGGAAGTAGCCGCCTTCGGGTCGGCTCCAGCTCGCTCCAGCGGGCGCATGCGAATCGAGCGCGCTCAGCATCGCGTCGCGACGAGCGCGCAGCAGGCCGCGCACACGCTCGAGATTCGGCTCGAAGCCGCCGCGATCCATCAGCTCGAAGACGATCGCCTGTGGCAGCAGCGACGGCGAGATGTACGTCGACACCGCGCGATCGTCGTAGGCGGCTGCGAGATCGGCGCCAACGACGAAGTAGCCGACGCGCAAGCCTGGCGCGACGGTCTTCGAGAACGACGAGGTAAACGTCACACGCGATCCGCCATCGAGCTCGTGCAGCGACGGCGGCATGGCTCCCTCGTAGCGCACGAGCCCGTACGGGTCGTCCTCGAGAACGGCAAGGTCGTGCGCGCGCGCAAACTCCACGAGGCGCTGGCGCCGCTCGACGCCAAGTGTTCGGCCCGACGGATTCTGAAAGGTCGGGATCGTGTAGAGAAACGAGATGTCGCCGCCGCGCCGAAGTTCGGCCTCTAGCGCATCCAGGTCGAGGCCTTCGTCGTCCATCGGCAACGCGACGACTTCGGCACCCTCCCGCTCGAGGATCTTGAGCGGCCGATCGTAGGTCGGCGCCTCCACCAACACGCGACCGGGCTTGCGTGCGAGCTGCGCAGCCGCATAGAAGACGAAACCCTGCAGACCGCCTGTCGTTAGGAAGACGCGGCCAGCGTCGACGCCGTGACGCGCCGCAAGCGTCTCGCGCAGCGGCCCATACCCGCCACCGGCGCCGTAGGAGAGAATCGTCGTCCCGTCACGCTCGAGAGCGGCCCGCGCGCAGTCGGCGACAAGCGCCGCATCGAGGCATTCAGGCGTCGGAGCGCCGCGCGCAAACGAGATCGGAGCCACGTTCCCAGCCTACCGATCCGGCTCGGCCACCTTTTCGGTTCTGGTCGGTTCTGGCCGGATTTGGCCCGTGCAGGCATCGCGGCTGCTACCTTGAAGTAACGGGCGGCACCCGTCGCCCCGTGAGATCTCGCTTCTTTCGACTCCCCCTACAGCGGTTTCGAGGGTAGTTCAGATCTCGATCCCGCAACACAGGAGTCGAAAAATCCTATGTCACAGCAGTCCTTCGCCGATCTTGGCCTGAGCGCAGACGTGGTCCGCGCCCTTGCCAAGCGCGGCATCGAAAGTCCCTTCCAGGTTCAGATCCGGGCGATTCCCGCCGGTCTCGCCGGGCAGGATGTCCTCGCCAAGGCGCCGACCGGATCGGGCAAGACGCTCGCCTTCGCGGTGCCGATTGTCGAGCGTCTCACCTCTGAGAGCCCGCGTCCTGCGGCGCTCGTCCTAGTCCCGACCCGCGAGCTCGCGGTGCAGGTGACAGAGGAGCTCGAGTCCCTCGCGCCGGCGCGCCGGCTGCGCATCGCCTCGGTCTACGGCGGCGTGCCGATTCCCGCTCAGGCGGATCGCGCCAAGAACGCGCACGTCATCGTCGCCACGCCCGGCCGTCTGCAGGATCTCGTCGACCGGCGCATGATCAAGCTCGACGCGGTCTCGATCCTCGTCCTCGACGAAGCCGACCGCATGCTCGACATGGGCTTCAAGCCGCAGGTGGACAAGATCGTCCGGCTGATCCCGGACAAGCGGCAG
This sequence comes from Actinomycetes bacterium, assembly GCA_025358355.1. Classification (GTDB taxonomy): domain Bacteria; phylum Actinomycetota; class Thermoleophilia; order Gaiellales; family Gaiellaceae; genus Gaiella. Next base: position 16,898 of record JANYJX010000049.1, read on the forward strand.
ACCATGTTCTTCTCGGCCACGCTCGACGGCGCCGTCGGCGAGCTCGCCCGCGCGTACACCCACATGCCAGCGCGCATCGAGGCGGAGCTTTCCGAGGAGCAGTCGCCGGGCGAGATCGACCATCATTTCGTCGCGGTCACGCCGGAGAACAAGGTCGAGAAGCTCGTCGAGTTGCTGAATGCCGAACGCGGCCTCGTGCTCGTGTTCGTGCGGACGAAGCGTGGCGCCGACAGGCTTGCGCAGAAGCTCGAGCGCTTCGACATCCACGCGGCGGCGATGCACGGCGACAAGACGCAGGCGGCGCGCGAGAAGGCGCTGTCGCGCTTCGAAGCCGGCAAATGCAAGACACTGATCGCGACCGATGTAGCCGCGCGCGGGCTCGACCTCACCGACATCACGCACGTGATCAACTTCGATCCGCCCGAGGACGACAAGGGGTACATCCACCGCGTCGGCCGCACGGGGCGAGCCGGGAAGAGCGGCATCGGGATCACTCTCGTGCTGCCTGACCAGCAGGCTGATGTCAGCCGCGTCGCCCGCTTGAACGGGCACCAGGAGAAGTTCGAGGAGACCGGCATGCGCACCGCGCCGCCGAAGCTCGTCTACTCGGGACGCGTTCGCGGCTCGAAGTGGGGCCCGACCCGCGCGCGTCGCAAGATCTAATAGCGAAAGGGACAGACTTCAGTCTGCCCCTTTCTCGGTTAGTTGAAGTACGTGTCCGCGTGCGAGTACGGCGGCACACAGCAGCAGAGGAGGCGAACGCCTTGCGGGCCGGCGGTCAGCGTGTGCCAGGCGCCGGCCGGGATGAGGATAGCGTCGTCCGCCCGGACCTCGCGCTCCTCGCCGTCGAGCTCCATCGTGCCGCCGCCCTCCACGAGGAGGTAGATCTCCTCACTCAACAGGTGGCGGTGGCGCTGCGTCGATTGGCCCGGTGCGAGAGTCGCCTCCGCTAGCGACTGGACGCCCGTGTGGAGGTACTCGCGGATCTCGGAACCGTCCTTCGTCGTGAAGGGCTCGAGCTGGTCGCGTCTCGTCACGTCCACCGACACGAGACTACGGTTTCGACGCGATACCCGTCCACGGAACCGGAGGTCGGTCGCCACCTCGCGCTAGAGGATCGCCGAGGCCTCGTTCACGAGCTTCAAACCGGCGACCAGCGCCACCGCGACGAGGACGAGCGGGACTGCGACCCTCGCGATCGGGTGGAAGAACTCGGCTGCTCGGGCGCGCCGCATGCCAAGCGCGATCACGCCGACCACGCCCCCGACGACGAGAGCAAGCGTGCCTGCAACCGCGGCCACGACCACGACCGCGGAGAGCGTCCGGCTTGTCGCCGGGTCCCGGACGACCCAGCGCTCGACGAGAACGACGACGAGAGCTGCGGCAAGCCCTGGCAGAGCGACAAAGAGCACGACCGCGAGAGCAGCGGGCTCGACCAGGCTGAAGTCGATGCCGTCCTCGTGGACGAACCCCGCTCCATCGGCCGCGGCCGCAACCAGTGACCAGAGTGGCAGCCGCAGCCGACTCGCGATGGAGCCCCGCAGTGCGGCATAGAGCACGCCGTTGGTCGCACCGAGCAGCGTCATCTGAAGAGTGAACCGAAGCGTCCTCGCCGTGACGACGCCGATCTCGAACCCGTCCTCGGTCGCCAGCCCGATCACACTCTCCGGCGAGGTCAGCCTGAGCAGGAGCATCGCCAGACGGCCTCCTACCCCACCCACGAGGAAACCCGCGATCGTGCCGGCCGCAGCTCCGACGAGCACCCACCAGGCCACAGCGCCGGCGTCGCCGGCGAGTGATGGACGCACTGATCTCACAAGAATAGGAAGATATAGTCTTTTTCTGCGTTCGGTTGAGGGAAAACCTGATCTTGACTTATAGGAAGATATATGCCTATACTCGAGTGGTGAGGCGCCGCCCCGGTACACTCCTGCCGCTCGAGATCTCGATCCTCGAGACCGCACTCGACGTGCGCAGTGGCGGCGAGGCCGAGTTCCACGGCTTCGCCATAGCCAAGGAGATCGCCGAGCGCGCGGAGGCACGCACCCTCACAGCGCACGGCACGCTCTACAAGGCTCTCGAGCGAATGGAGCGTGCGGGGCTCCTCGAGAGCCGCTGGGAGGACCCGGTCGCGGCTGCCGCCGATGGCCGTCCCCGTCGACGGCTGTATCACGTCACCGGACTCGGCGAGCAGGCACTCGACGTCTCGGACGCGCGCCTGCGCACACCGGCGATCCGGCCGCGACGCGGGCTGGCTCCGTCGTGACCGGCCGGGCGCCCGCACTCGCCGGGAGATGCACGCGCCGCTGGGCGAACGTCTATACACGTGGGCTCCCGGCCGAGGTCCGCGCGGCGCGACGGGCCGAGCTGGAGTCGGATCTCTGGGAGCACACGCACTGGAGCACGGCCGAGGGGCGCCGCCCCGGCCGGATCGCGCTCGAGATCACGGCGAGGCTGGTCGCCGGGATGGCAGCCGACCTCTTGTGGCGATTCGAGCACCGCGGAGCACGGCGACACACAACCCGTCCACTTGGAGGTGGAGACATGGCTCGCCTGATGAAGAACTACGGAATGGTCGCCCTCACGCTCGCACTTGGGGTCTTCGCGATCTCGATTTCGATCGGCGTCTTTGCCCTCGACGGCGATAGACGCATGCAAGGTGCAATCTTGTTCGTCGCCGGCATCCTCATGCTGGGCGGGCTGATCGCCATCCGCAGTGGCGTCCGCGGCGGCCGACCGGCCATTGCGCTGGGTGCGATCGTGGCAGGGCTCTTGGGTGTCTGGACCGTGATCCTGCCGATCGTCGCCCTGGCGATCCTCATCTGGCTTTACGCGCCGAGCCAGCTACGACGCGAGCCTGTGCGACCAGCCTGAGGACAGGGACGCGCACGAACTCTGTCGTGAACGTTGGGGCGACCCTTGGGTCGCCCTCGCCAGCCGAGCGCGAGGCAGGCCTCGCCCCTACGGTGCGCCGGCGAGGTCTGCGACGAGCTGGGCGGTCTCCGTGGGAGTCGTGCCGACCTGAATACCTCGCGCCTCGAGCGCGTCCTTCTTCGCCTGCGCCGTTCCGGACGAGCCGGAGATGATCGCGCCGGCGTGACCCATCGTCTTGCCGGGCGGCGCCGTGAACCCTGCGATGTAGGCGACCGCCGGCTTCCCGAGCTCCGCCTCGATGAACACCGCGGCCTTCTCCTCCTCGTCGCCCCCGATCTCGCCGACCATCACGACGTACTCGGTCTGCGGGTCGTCGCGGAACTTCCCCAGCACATCGATGAACGAGGAGCCGACGACCGGGTCGCCGCCGATGCCGACGATCGTCGAGTTGCCGAGCCCGAGCTGCGTCAGCTCGTGCCCGATCTGGTACGTCAGCGTGCCCGAGCGCGACACGAGCCCGATTGACCCTTCGCTGAAGATCTCGGCCGGGATGATCCCGACGTTCGCCTTACCCGGCGACAGGGCGCCCGGACAGTTCGGCCCGAGCATCGTGACGCCCTTGGAGCGGATGTACGTGTGGATCCGCAGCATCTCGTGCGCGGGAATCCCTTCGGTGATGCAGATAACGGTCACGATCCCCGCGTCGACAGCCTCGTAGATCGCGTCGGCAGCGAACGGAGCCGGGACGAAGACCATCGCCGTATTCGCGCCCTCACGTGCGGCAGCTTCGGCGACCGTGTCGAAGACCGGGACGCCCTCGACGTCCTGTCCGCCCTTGCCCGGCGTCACGCCCGCGACGACCTTCGTCCCGTAGGCGCGGTTCCGCAGCCCGTGGAAACGGCCCTCGGAGCCGGTCAGCCCCTGGACGACGAGGCGCGTGTCGTTGTCAACGATGATCGCCATCAGCTGTGCACCGCCCGCAGGGCGATCTTTGCCAGCGTCAGGCGACCGTCCGCGACCCGGGAGCCGAGAAGCTCAACCGCGCGCGCCGCGTCGTCGCCCACGCAACCTGTCCGTTCGAGCCAAGCCTGCAGATCGAACGAGTGCTCGAACTCGCGCACCTCAGCGATCGCAAGGCCCGCACTCTCGACGAACGCCCACCACTCGTCAGTCGAGTAGTTGCGCACGTGTGACGGATCGCGCAGCGCCTCGGCTTCCTCAACGTCGTCGCCCATGCACATCGTGTCGACGAGCAGGATGCGATCGCCGCTGACCCGCGCCATCTCGGCCACGGCCACGCTCACGTCCTCGAAATGATGCCCGGCCGCCCGACACGCGACGACGTCGAAGCTCCCGCTCTCGAACGGCAGATGCTCGGCCGGGCAGATCACGTCGGGATGCATTCCCGGCGCGCGATCGCACGTCACCACGTCCATTCTGGCCTCGCGCAGGCGCCGCGCAACGTGTCCGCCTCCGGTCGCAACATCGAGTGCCGTTCGCGCACCCGCAGCCCATTCGACGAGCGCGTCGAGATCCTCGCCGCCACGATGCGCGTCCGACTCGACATACAGCGCCGCGCGCTCGCTCCAAACGTCAGTCATGCCGCGAGCTCCACTGCGCGTCGTGCCGCGTCGAGCATCGTCGGCTCGACATGCAGCCCAGGCGGGGCGGCATCGACGAGGATCCGGCGGCCTTCCTCGGAGTTCGTTCCGTCAAGCCGCACGACGATCGGCGCCGTGATCTCGATCTGCTCGAGCGCCTGGAGGATCCCACGCGCCACCTCGTCGCAACGGGTGATCCCGCCGAAGATGTTGAAGAAGATCGAGCGCACCTGCGGGTCGCGCGTGATCACGGAGAGCGCGTCGACCACACCTTGCGCGTCGCCGCCGCCGCCGAGATCGCAGAAGTTCGCGGGCCGGCCGCCGGCGAAAGTGACCACGTCCACCGTGGACATAGACAGACCGGCGCCGTTGCCGAGTACGCCGACCTCGCCGTCGAGCTTCACGTACGTGACGTTCTTCTCGCGCGCGAGCGCCTCGAGCGGGTCGGCGGCCTCGTTGTCGCGCATCTCGGCAATGTCGGGATGACGGTAGAGCGCGTTGTCATCGACGGTGAACTTCGAGTCGAGCGCACGCACCTCGCCGTCCGGCGTCACGATCAGCGGATTGATCTCACACAGCATCGCGTCACACGAAACGAACGTCTCATAGAGCTTCCCGATGATCGACGCGATCTGCTTCTGCTCGCTCGGATCGGTGACGCCCGCGCCGTAGACGAGCCGTCGCGCCTGCCAGGGATGGAAGCCCTCGAGCGGGTCGACGTGCAGGTAGACGAGCGCGTCCGGATTCGTCTCGGCGACCTCCTCGATCTCGACTCCGCCCTGCGTCGTGAACATGAACAGCGGCTGCTTCGCGCCCCGGTCGAAGGTCAGTGAAAGGTAGTACTCCTTCGCGATATCGGACGCGCTCTCGATCCACAGGCGCCGCACGACATGGCCGCGAATGTCCAGACCGAGGATCGCGCGCGCGTGCTGCTCGGCCTCGTCGGGCGTCGTCGCAAGCTTGATCCCGCCGGCCTTGCCGCGCCCGCCCGTGAGCACCTGGGCCTTGACGACAACGGAGCCACCGATCGCCTCAGCAGCGGCGCGAGCCTCCTCCGGCGTCTCGGCAAGCTGCCCTTTCGAGACAGGGATGCCGAAGCGCGCGAAGAGCTGCTTGCCCTGATACTCGTAGAGGTCCACCCGGCCGCCGAGCCTACCAGCCGGCTCCGCGTTGCCCGTCTGACAGCATGAGGCGGTGCGCCGTCCGCTCCTTCTGTTGATTCTCACGCCTGCGCTCGCCGGCTGCGGCACCGTCGCCGCCGTATCGCTACCGCCGGCGCACGCGGCGACACCTCAACACGCCGACCTCAACTGGGTCGAGAACACGGGAGGCGCATCCGCGCGGCTCGTCTTCGGTGTCCGCTCGTTCGAGGTGACGAGGGACGGCTGGCAAGCCGCGGCGTCGATGAAGAACGACACGGATGTCCCATTCGCCGTCGGGAACGCCAGCCTCGTCGGCTCACTCGAGTTCGGGCTGATGCTGTTCGCGACCGGCGTGCACTCCGAGCTCGAGACGCGGAACGCGAGCCAGTCGCTGCCAACGCTTCGACCCGCGGAGACATTCGCCCCGGCGTTGCCCGCCGAGCTCGAGCCGCATCAAGCCTGGGCCGGGACGATCTCGGCGCGCGGACCGGTCGCCGCCGGAGCATGGGTGCGCATTGTGTTCGGCGTCTTGTTCCCCGGCCAGCGGATCGAAGCCGGCCAGCTCGTGCCGGCGAAGCCCACGTTGCCTGACAGCCTGAGGAGCGCGAAGATCGCCGGCGAACTGAGTTGGATCACCGACCACGCGTACCAGCTGAAGCGCTAGCCGTCGACGAGCGCGCGGAACTCGGCGTCGTCGGCGAGCGCCGCGAAGTCCGAGTCGGCCGCGATCGCGGCGCGCAGGCCCGGATCGAGCTCGATTGCGCGCCGTACGTGCGCGAGCGCGTCGGCCGATCGCCCGGCGAGGCTCTCGAAGCACGCGAGGTCATAGAGCAGCACCGGGTCGTCGCCAAAGCGCTCGTGCGCGGCCGCAAGCAGCACGACGCCGTCGCCGTAGTGGCCCGGCGCGTGATGTGCAGTCGCGCGGCGCAGCGCGTCCCACACGAGGTGAATGCCGAGGAGCCGGCGCAGCTCGACGATCGGCTCCATGTGGTCGTCGACACGCAGATCGCAGACGCGATCCAACCCTTCGCGGCTCTCGGCAGCAGCGCCGAGCCGCTCGACGAGAACCGCGGCCGACTGCTGCCCGCGCACATCGCCGCCGGCTGCCTGACCCGCTTCAAGCGCCGCGACGAGCCGCTCCGCGAGCGCGCCGCCGGTGGCGAGAAACGCCCGCTCCATCTCGGCAACGACGGCCTCGCCCGCAAGGATGTTCCCCTGCACCGCGTAGCCAGGCCCGACCCGGTGACCGGCCCAGGCCAGGCATTCCGACCCGGTATGCGCCGCCGCCGAGCCGTCTGCCGCAACGACGCCGAGCTGGCGCGTCTCGCGGCCTTCGTCGTCGGCAAGCACCGCCGCGAGCGCCTCCTGCGGCCCCAGCCCACCCGCCAGCTGATCGAGAATCCGCGGCCCGAACACGGCGACACCGGCAGCCTGCGTCGCGACTGCGCCGACACCGGCCCGTGCCCACGGCACGACATTGCCTACCGCGAAGTAGCGCGACTGAACCGCGCAGCCGATCTCGCCCGTCTCGGCGTCGACGGCGACCATCGAGAACGTCGCCTTGATGTCTCGCCGGCGCACGAACGGAACCTACCGCACAGCCGGATCTATGTCGCGGGCGGGGGCTGAGCGCGCCTTGATCTCGTCCAGCGAGAGCTTCGTGTGGCGGCGCTCCATCCCTGCCGGATCGCGCAGGAGCGCCCGTTGCGGCCTGATCGGCCGGGGTACGAAGCCGCCGCCGCAGTTCGGGCACACGTTGTGCAGCACGCCGTCCACGCGACTCGCGCAGAAGGTGCACTCGTAGTTGCAGATGCGCGCGTCGGCCGAAACCGGCGGCAAGTCCACATCGCACAGCTCGCAGTTCGAGCGCAGCTCGAGCATCGAAACCTCCTCGTCGCGTCCGCCGAACCGCATCGTTAGATTCGTCCGATGGATGCGGTCGTCGTCAGCGGGCTCGAGAAGACGTACGGCAAGGATGTGCGTGCGCTCGACGGGATGACGTTCTCGATCCCGGAAGGCCAGGTCTTCGGGCTGCTTGGCCCAAACGGAGCCGGGAAATCCACAACCGTGCGGATCCTTGTCACGTTGACGCGGCCAGACGGCGGAACGGCAACTGTCGCCGGCCACGATCTCGCGCGCGAGCCCGACGCCGTCCGCCGTGCGATCGGCTACGTCCCACAGGCGTCAGGCGTCGACCGCGAGGCGACGGGCCGCGAGAACCTCGTCCTCCAGGGCCGGCTCCAGGGGATGCGAAACGCCGACACCGACCGCCGCGCCGGCGAGCTGCTGGAGCTGTTTTCGCTCGACGAGAAGGCAAACGCGCTCGTCCGCACGTACTCCGGCGGCCAGAAGCGGCGGCTCGATGTCGCGATGGGGCTAATGCATCGGCCGCAGGTCTTGTTCCTCGACGAACCGACAACCGGCCTCGATCCGGAGGCGCGCGCCGCGATGTGGGACGAGCTCGCGCGCCTCGCCGCCGCCGAGCAGCTGACGATCCTGCTCACGACGCACTACCTCGAGGAGGCCGACCGGCTGGCGGAGCGCGTGGCAATCGTCAGCCGCGGCAAAGTCGTCGTCGAGGGCGCTCCCGACGCGCTCAAGCGCGACCTACGCGGCGAGCTCGTCACCGTGGATCTCGGTTCGTCGGCCAGCGACGGCGCAGCGAAAGTCGTCGAGGCGCTCCCCGGAATCGACGACGTGCTGGCCGAGGGCCAGCGGCTGTTCGCGCGCGTCGACCAAGGCGCGCAGGCGGTGCCGGCGATCCTCGGCGCGCTCGACGGGGCCGGCTTCCCGGTCGCGGCGGTCACCGTGTCGCGACCGTCGCTCGACGATGTCTACCTCCACTACACCGGCCGCGAGTTCCGCTCCGACGACGAGGCCGGAAAGTGAACGCTGTCGGCCAAACCCTCGTTCTCTTCCGCCGCGTGATGCGGAATCTCTCGCGCCAGCCGATCTGGATCGGGTTCATGCTCGTGCAGCCGATGTTCTGGCTGCTGCTCTACAGCCAGCTGTTCCGCCGGATCACCGATCTGCACGGCTTCGGCACTGTTTCGTACGTCGATTACCTGACGCCCGGGATCGCGATCATGACGGCGTTCTTCTCCGGCTCCTGGGCGGGCATGGGGATGATCGAGGATCTCGATCGCGGCGTCATCGAGCGCTTCCTCACGACGCCGGCGCTGCGCAGCGCGATCGTGTGGGGCCGGATCGTCCAGTCGGGTTTCGTCTCGACGCTGCAGGCGCTCGTCGTGCTGCTCGTCGGGCTCGCACTCGGGGCGGGAAACGGCGGCGTGCTCGGCTGGCTCGTGATCCTCGCCGCTTCGGGCTTGATTGGCGCCGGGCTCGCCGGCTTCTCAAACGGCATCGCGCTGCTAACCCGCCGCGAGGAGTCGATGATCGCCGTCGCCAACTTCATCAGCCTGCCGCTGCTGTTCTTCTCCTCGATCCTGATCGCGCGAAGCCTGATCCCCGGCTGGATGCGGGGCGCGTCACTCGCGAACCCGGTCGAGTGGGCGGTACGTGCTGCACGCTGGCACGTGCTGCCGGGAACGAGCTGGGGCCAGATCGGCCTCTATCTCGGGCTGCTGGTGGTGTTCACCGCTGCAACCGGGCTGTTCGCAACGCGCTGCTTCAGCGCATACCAGCGCACTCTCTGAGCGGGCTAAAGCTCCTGCACCGTCGGACGGATGAGGATCTCGTTGACATCAACGTGCGGCGGTTGCTCAAGCGCGTAAAGAACTGCGCGAGCGATGTCGTCGGCATGGAGCGGCTCGTCGAGCGGGTTCTTGGCGAAGAACGCGGTGTCGGTGATTCCCGGCGCGATCACCGTCACGCGCACGCCGGTGCCGTTCAACTCCTGGCGCACCGACTCGGCCATCGCGTGCACCGCGTGCTTCGTCGCCGAGTAGAGCGAGCCGGTGATGGGACGCCGGCCCGCCACGGATCCCGTCAGCAGCAGATGCCCGCGCGATTCCTTCAGTGCCGGCAGAGCCGCGCGAACGGTTAGCGCCGCGCCGTAGACGTTCGTCAGCACCATCTCGCGCCAGTGCTCTGGCGTGTCGCCGAGAAAGCTTCGCTCGGCGCCGAAACCGGCATTCGCCCATGCGGCATCGAGGCGACCGAAGTGCTCGAGCCCGACGTTCAGCGCAGCTTGCTGGTCGTCCCAGCTCGTCACATCACACTCGACTGCGATCGCGCGCTCCGAGCCACCGAGCTCTTCGGCAAGCGCTTTCAGTTTGTCGAGCGATCTAGCCGCCAGAACAAGCCGCCAGCCGGACACGGCGGCGAGTCGCGCGGTGGCGGCGCCGATGCCGGCCGAGGCGCCCGTGATCCAAATGACGCGGTCGTCGGCCATCAGGCGATCGTAGTCACCACGTACCGGTCTGCGCTTTCCGGCTCGGCCCCGCAGCTTCGCGGCAGCGCCTGACCGGTCTCGATCTCGACCGTCACCTCGACCTCGCCGGTTGGCGTTGCGAGCCGAATCCGGCCGCGTTCGACCGAAACGAGCTCGACCTCGTGAGCGCCGGAGGCACGGATCGCGATCTCCGCAGCCTGTGCCTCGGGTGGCCACGTTGTCCGTCCGCGAAGGCACTCGATCGGGAGTCGGCTGGCGCGCAACTCGTCGACTAGCTCAGCAGCCTGGCCCGGTTCGACGCGCCCGAACAGCAGGCCTGCCGGCAGCCACAGCAGATTCGGCGCGAAGCGATGCCCGCCCACATGCGACGAGAGCCACAGCGACTCCGGGTCGAGCTTGTCGCGCAGCGCGTCGTAGAGCGGTCGCCCGAGCCGCGCGCAACACGCATCGCGCCGACCGTGCCCACAGACGAGCGCGAGCGGCCGATCCACCGGTTCGCCTCCTCCGGACAGGTCTAGACCGGCCAGGTCGTCATAGGCCGCGAGTCGAAATCGCCGTGCCGTTAGCGCGTCCGCTCGCACGACGAACGCCGCGAGTTCGTCGCCGAGCCGATCCGGCCGCCGTATGAGCAGCGCCTTCGACCGAGGAGTCGCATCGAGCCACGCGCGGATCGCGGCCAAGGGTCGCTCATCGAGGCCGTCGAGAGCGTCCCGTTCCCACGCGCCCCTAACCTCCAGCAGCAGGAACGCGTCCGTCCTGCCGGCGGTGCCCGCCAGCGGCTCGCCGGCCGACAGCGCCGCGCACGTGCTCACGCGCGCTCCGGCAAGAGATCGACCAGCAGCCGTTCGAGCGCCGGGTCGATGCCAAGCGCATCGGCGAAGCGCCGGTACTCCGCGTACGCCTTTGCGCGGTCGCGAGCCGGCCGCCGCGTCGCGCGAATCAGCACGTTCTTCGGCGTGTGCTCGAGGTCCACGAACTCGACGAGCCGCACGTCGTAGCCGACCGACTCGAGCAGCTGCGCTCGCGCTGCGTCGGTGACATCCGAGGCGAAGCGCGCGCGCAGCAGACCACGATCGAGCAGCGGCCCGAGTGGCGCACACTGAATCTGCCCGAGCAGCTCGTGCTGGCAGCACGGCACAGCGAGGATCACCGGCGCGTTCCAACGCACGGCCCGCTCGAGCGCAGCATCGGTCGCCGTGTCACAGGCATGCAGCGACACCACCAGATCGGCCGCGTCCAGCCTGGAGTACCCCGCGATGTCCCCCACCTCGAACCGCAGCCCTTCGCTCCCGAGCTTCTGCGCGAGCGCACTGCACGTCGCGACCACGTCCCCCTTCAGATCGAGCCCCACGAGATCGACCTCGCGCCCGTGCACAACAGTCAGCAAATGATGCAGCGCGAACGTCAGATACGACTTCCCCGAGCCGAAATCGACGACGCATAATCGCCCTGCGGGCAGCCCCGGCAGGACATCCTCAACAAGCTCGAGGAAGCGGTTCACCTGGCGAAACTTGTCCTGCCGTTGCGCCTTCACCTTCCCGGCCGGCGTCTGCACACCGAGCTCGACGAGGAACGGCACCGCTACGCCATCCGCGAGGACATGTCGTTTCCGGCGATCGTGATCACGGGATGCCACGGGCTTCGTTGCCGGCCGCCGCAGCACCTTCGTGCCACTTGCATCCGCGAGCACCTGATAATCGGCATCGGTCGCGCGCAGGTGCGCCTGCCGAAACTCTCCGCCGATGAGATGAACCAGGCGACGCGCGGTTTCCTCCGGCGCGAGATGCTCGTCGGTCGTCCGCGCCGCGTAGTGGTAGCGCCACCGGTACCGCCGGGCGTCCCGCACGACCACCGGATCGACAGTCACCTTCGCGTAGTGCGCGGGATCGGAACGGCGTGGCTTGCTGAGGGTCGCGCCGGTGAGCGCGTCGCGCGCGATCAGGTCGTCGACGATGTCCGCAAGCTCACTCATTCGTCGGCCACGATGCAGACTGCCTGGCCGGCCGCAACCGCCTGACCGCGCTCGACGGTGAGGTCACGGACGATTCCGTCGCGGTGTGCAACGATCTCGTTCTCCATCTTCATCGCCTCGACAACGCAGATCACCTGGCCCTCGACAACGGCGTTCCCGTCGGCAACCTCGACCTGAACGACCGTTCCCTGCATCGGGCTTTCGACAGCGTTGGAGCCGGTTCCCGCCCGTAGAGCACCGCGGCCACGGCGCGCGCGCGCGAGCTCCGACCACGGCGGCTCGGGGACGACGAGACGCACGGCGTAACTCCGGCCGTCGACTTCGACACCGACCAGCTGCGCACGCGTCGCGGGATGTCCGTCCGACCCACTCGTTACTCTCGTTTGCAGATGAGACAACTCATTCGTCAACTCGTCCGCGCGTTGCGCGAGCTCGTCCGACTCAACGAGCCCGTGACACGTCTCGCCGGCCACAAAACATGGGTGCTCGAGCAGCGCACGATGGAAGCCGAGCAACGTTGGCGGGCCGTCGATCACGAACTCCTCGAGCGCGCGCAGCATCCGCCGGCGCGCCCTGTCGCGATCGACGTCGTGGACGATCAGCTTGGCGATCATCGGGTCGTACAGCGGCGAGATCTCATCGCCGGCACGCACCCCCGAATCGACCCGCACTCCCGGGCCGCCCGGCTCCTGGTACGCCGTGATCCGACCGGGTGCCGGCAGGAACCCGCGACTTACGTCCTCTGCATTGATGCGGCACTCGATCGCGTGGCCATGCAGCACGATGTCTTCCTGCCGGAACGAGAGCGGCTCGCCGGCGGCGATGAGAATCTGCTCGCGCACGAGATCGAAGCCGGTCACGAGCTCGGTCACGGTGTGCTCCACCTGGATCCGCGTGTTCATCTCGAGGAAGAAGTACTCGCCTTCGCGCGAGAGCAGGCCTTCGATCGTCCCAGCCGAGCGGTAGCCGACGGCGCGGGCCGCGTCGACCGCGATCACGCCGATCCGCGCGCGCAGCGCGTCGTCCACGGCCGGCGACGGCGCCTCCTCGATGAGCTTCTGGTGGCGCCGCTGAATCGTGCAATCGCGCTCACCCAGGTGGACGACAGCTCCGTGCGCATCGGCGATGACCTGCACCTCAATGTGCCGCGGATCGACGAGATAGCGCTCGACGAACACGGTCGGATCGGCGAAGTACGCCTCGCCCTCGCGGCGGGCCGAATCGAAGGCGCGCTCGACCTCACCCTCCGACTCGACGATCTTCAGCCCTTTCCCGCCACCGCCCGCGGACGCCTTGATCGCGAGCGGATAGCCGATCTCGCGGCCGAGCCGCTTGATCTCGTCGGCGCTCTCGACCGGCTCCGTCGTCCCGGGGATGATCGGGACGCCCGCGGCTTGCATGCGCTCACGGGCTGCGATCTTCGAGCCCATCGCCTCAATCGCCTCGGGTGGGGGACCGATCCACACGAGTCCCGCCTCCTCGACGAGCCGGGCGAAAGTCGCGTTCTCGGCGAGGAAGCCGTAGCCGGGATGGATCGCCTCGGTGCCCGCGCGGAGAGCCGTCTCCACGATCACATCCCCGCGCAAGTAGCTCTCCGCCGGCAGCCCGCCGCCGATCAGATACGCCTCGTCGGCGACGGTCGCGTGGAGCCGCCCGCGGTCGACCTCGGAGTAGACCGCGACCGTACCGACGCCAAGCTCGCGGAGCGTCCGGAACACGCGGACGGCGATCTCACCGCGGTTTGCGACGAGCACCTTCGAGAACGGCGGCTTCGGATTCGGCATGCGCCGCGTATTCTCCCGAAGCGTGACCATCCCCGACCAACTGACCGTGGCCCGCGCCCTCTCGGTACCGGTCGTCGTCACGCTTTTCGCGTGGCCGTTCTCGAACCACGCGTACTGGGCAACGGCGCTCTTCATCGTCGCGATGGCGACAGATCAGATCGACGGCTGGCTCGCGCGACGCTGGAACCAGACCTCCGCGCTGGGCGCACTGCTCGACCCGATTGCGGACAAGGTCCTTGCGATCGCCGCGATGACGATGCTCGTCGGCCAGCACGTCGTCCCGGCGTGGATGGTCGCAGCGATCGTGGCGCGCGAGTTCATCGTCTCGGGCCTGCGGATGGCGGCGCTCGAACGGCGGATCGTGATCGCGGCGCGCGATCTCGGCAAGTTGAAGACGTGGGCGCAAGCGGTCGCGGTCGGGGTCGGTGGGTTCGCGGCCGCCGGCGCATGGGGCACGCGCGTTGCGTGGTGGGCGTTTCTCGTGGCGGTCGTGCTGACGTGGCTCTCCGCGATCGACTACGCGCGGGTCACGCCGCGCATGCTCCGCGGCGAGCAGCCGTAGACCCGCGGCGCGGCTTCTTCCTCCTCAGGACCAACACCAACGCTTTCGGCCAAACCCGCGAGACGCCAGCGGCTCGCGTACGCCTCGTGCCCGGCCACGGGCGCGGCGCCCGATCCAGCCAGCGCGCGAGCGACCGCCCGCTGCGTCGACTCGTCTGGCTCCGGGAGCAACCGCAGATCCATGACCCGCACAGTAGACGCGAGCTGCAACTTCAACGCCTTAGGATCACCCAATGAAGGTGCGTCGGATCGAGAGTCCCGCCGAGTTTCTCGAAACAGCCGGCCCGTTGCTCGCCGCCGACGAAGCGCGTCACAACCTCATCCTCGGGCTCGCCTCGACGCTCGCCGAGCACCCGTCGCTCTACCTCGATCACCGGCTCTGGGTCGTCGAACGCGCCGGTACACCCGTGTGCGCGGCTTTACGAACGCCGCCACGGGGCCTCGTCCTCGCCCAACCTGCATCCGCTGACGCGCTCGCGGCGTTGGTCGACGCGATCGACGACGACCTGCCAGGAGTCGTCGGCGGTCGTCCGGAAGTCGTGGCCTTCGCCGATCTCTGGCAGACAAAGACCGGAGCCGCGGCGCGCGTGAAGACCGAGCAGGGGATCTACTCGCTCTCGACCGTCCTGCCCGTACGTAAACCCGAGCCCGGAGGAGCGCCGTGCCTCGCGACCCGCAGCGACTGGCCGCTCCTCATCGAATGGTGGAAGCAGTTTCTCATCGAAGCGGTGCATGACGACAACCCCGACATAGACGAAGTCGGTCAGGCGGTCGAGTACCGACTCACCGACTCGCACGCCGGATTCTTACTCTGGGAAGACCGGGAGATCGTCTCGCTCGCCGGCTACGGTGGCCGCACCCCGAACGGCATCCGCATCGGCCCCGTCTACACCCCGCCGGAGCGGCGAGGGCATGGCTATGCCTCGTCGCTCGTCGCCGCGCTATCGACAGACCGCCTCGCCGCCGGAAGCCGCTTCTGTTTCCTCTACAGCGACCTCGCGAATCCGACGTCGAACGCTATCTACCGCCGAATCGGCTACGAGCAAATCTGCGAGTCAGCCGAGATCGAGTTCACGCCGGTCGCCTAGGGTGGAGCCAATGCCTCAGCCGTGGCCGGAATCGCTTGACGCCGCAGTCGCAGCCCCCGAGCACCACGCCGTGCTCCTCGAGAACGATCGCGTGAGAGTCC
This sequence comes from Actinomycetes bacterium, assembly GCA_025358355.1. Lineage (GTDB taxonomy): Bacteria > Actinomycetota > Thermoleophilia > Gaiellales > Gaiellaceae > Gaiella. Next base: position 32,375 of record JANYJX010000049.1, read on the forward strand.
TCGAGGCCAGGGTCCCGCAAGGTGACACGGTCCCGCTCCACACGCACCGCTGGCCCGGCGTCCAGTACATCCTGAGCCTTGCCGACTTCGTGCGCCGTGATGCCAACGGCGAGGTGCTCGTCGATTCGCGTGAGTTGGACATGTCGAAAAAGACGCCGCTCGTCCTGTGGTCAGAGCCAGTTCCGCCACACACGCTCGAGAATGTCGGCGACCGTGTGATCCACGCGATCGTGATCGAACTGAAGTCCACATTGCTGTGAGGGCGAGGCAAGCCTCGCCCTCACAGCGGGATGTTGCCGTGCTTTCGGCGGGGGGTCTCGACGCGCTTCGTCAGCGTCAGCTCGAGCGCCGAGATCAGCACCGGCCGCGTGCGCCGCGGCTCGATCACCTCGTCGACATACCCGCGCTCGGCCGCGGTGTACGGGTTCGCGAAGCGCTCCTTGTAATCCGCAATCAGCTCGGCACGACGCGCGGCCGGATCACCAGCCGCTTCGAGCTCACGCCGGAACACGATGTTGACCGCACCCTCCGGCCCCATCACCGCAACCTCCGCCGTCGGCCACGCCAGATTCAGATCGGCGCGGATGTGCTTCGACGACATCACGTCATACGCGCCGCCATACGCCTTGCGCGTGATCACCGTCAGCTTCGGCACCGTCGCCTCGGCGAACGCGTACAACAGCTTCGCGCCATGCCGGATGATCCCGCCCCACTCCTGCGCCGTCCCGGGCAGGAACCCGGGCACGTCAACAAACGTGACCAAGGGAATGTTGAACGCATCGCAGGTACGGACGAAACGCGCGGCCTTCACGGACGCATCGATGTCGAGCACCCCCGCGAGCGCCGCCGGCTGGTTTCCAACCACCCCAATCGCGTGCCCACCTAGCCGCGCGAAACCGCAGACAATGTTCTCCGCCAGATGCGGCTGCACCTCGAGAAAGTCACCGTCGTCAACGATCCGCCCGATCACCTGCTTCATGTCGTACGGCTTATTCGGGCTGTCTGGGATCAACGTGTCGAGCGATGCGTCCTCCCGATCGACCGGGTCGCTCGGGGCCGCGTACGGCGGCGACTCCAGGTTGTTCTGCGGCAGGAACGAGAGCAGATAACGCGCGTCTTCGATGCAAGACGCCTCGTCCGGCGCCGTGAAATGCGCGACGCCTGACTTGGTGGAATGGGCTTTCGCCCCGCCGAGGTCCTCGAACGAGACCTCCTCGCCGGTCACCGTCTTCACCACGTCGGGGCCGGTGATGAACATGTACGACGAGCCCTCGGCCATCAACGTGAAATCGGTGATCGCAGGCGAATACACCGCGCCGCCCGCGCACGGTCCCAACACGAGCGAGATCTGCGGGATCACACCCGACGCCTGCACGTTGCGCCAGAAGATCTCCGCGTATCCGGCCAGCGACACAACGCCTTCCTGGATCCGCGCGCCACCCGAGTCGTTGATCCCAATGATCGGGCAGCCGTACCGAACGGCCATGTCCATCACCTTGCAGACCTTCTCCGCGAAGACCTCCGACAAGGAGCCGCCGAAGACCGTGAAGTCCTGCGAGAACACGAACACCTTGCGCCCGAGCACCAGCCCATAGCCCGTCACGACAGCGTCGCCCCAGGGCCGGTTGTCGCTCATTCCGAACTCGGTCTCGCGGTGGCGCACGAAGCGGTCGAGCTCTACGAACGAGCCAGGATCAAGTAGCTTCTCGATCCGCTCTCGCGCCAGTAACTTCCCTCGCTCCCGCTGGCGCGCCACGGCTTTCTCGGCACCCGCGTGCAGAGCCTGCTCGTTCAGCTCGGCGAGCCACGCGAGCTTCGCCTCGGTTGTTTCGTGGTTCATGCCGCGAGCCTAACGCGGCCAGACGACGGGAAACAGCGGGTGATCGAGCGGCGCACCGGCGGGCAGTTCGGCCGCGAGTCCGGGAAACTCGGGTGAGGTCGTCCACGCGCGCGGCGCATGCGTGACGTCGTCGCCGACAAAGCGAAGTGAGACCACTCGCCGCCGAGCAGGGCCCTCGACCCCGCCCGCGCAGTGCAGCGTCAGCATGTTGAAGAACACGGCGTCGCCCGGCTCGAGCTCCCAGCCGACGATTCGGTAGGCGGCGCGGTTGGCCTCGATGTCGGGCAGGTCGGCGAGGCTGCCCTCGGGGAACCACTTGGCCTGGTTGTCCATGAACGTGCGCGGCATCAGCCACGGGCCGAGGTGCGAGCCGGCGACGAACTCGAGCGTCGCCGCGCGCGACACCGGGTCGACGGGCAGCCAGACGCTGCACGTCTGCGCGCCATCGATGTTGTAGTACGGCTGATCCTGGTGCCACGGCGTGCGCTGCACGGTGCCCGGCTCCTTCACGAGGACGTGGTCGTGGTACAAGCGGACGCTCGTGCTCCCGGTGAGCAGACCGGCGATCTCGGCTGCAGCTGATGAACGCGCGAGTTCCTCGTACTCCGAAATCCGCTGCCAGTTGCAGAAGTCCTCGAAGAAGCGCCCTGGATCGTCAGGCCGACTGGCGACGAGCGCGCGCTCGCTCGGCGCTGCCAGGTTCCGCTCGATCCCACGCTTGGCGACCGCCAACTCAGAGGCGGAAAAGGCACCGCGGACACACACCGCGCCGTCGCGTCGGAACGCTTCGACGAGTGAGGCGTCGTCGATGTCGGCAGCAGCAGGCATCGAACCATCGTATTCGGGTGCGGACGGTGTGCGAGACTTGTATCTGTGACGAGCAAATCCGTCGCCGATCTCGTCGACCTCGATCGCTACCCCGTGCATCAGCTCGAGAGTGCTGCGGGAAGCCATCTGCTCGAGCAGTGCCGAGAGGACATGGCTCGATCGGGCGCCGCGAGACTCGACGGGTTCGTCCGTCCAGAGGCAGTCGCGCAGCTGGCGATGGACGCCTCGGGACTGGTGCCGCTCGGCTTCGGGAACGACGACGTCCACACTGTCTACTTCGAGGACGTCGACAAGTCGCTGCCCACGAACGACCCGCGACGGATGCTCGTGCGCTCGGCGCAGAAGGCGGTGGCCATGGACCTACTCCCAGAGAACTTCGGGGTGCGTCGCCTCTACGCGTGGGACGACCTGACGAACTTCGTCGCGGCCGCGCTCGGGAAGGATCGCCTCTACCGCAGCGATGATCCGCTCGACGGCTGCAACGTGACCGTCTACGAGGAAGGGGACGAACTCGGCTGGCACTTCGACCGCAGCGAGTTCTCGGTCACGCTAATGATCCAGCCGGCCGAGCAAGGCGGGGTGTTCGAATACGTGCCGGCCGTCCGCTCAGCCGATGACGAGCGCTACGCGGCGGTAGGCGCCATCCTTGCCGGCGAGCAGAAGGACGTGGCCGAGCTGCCGAGCGTGCCGGGCACGCTCGCCTTCTTCCGTGGTCGCTACTCGTTGCACCGGGTAACACCCGTCAAGGGCACGCGCCCACGGCTGAACTCGGTGCTCACGTACGCGTCCGAGCCGGGCCATCGACTCAACCCACTCACTGCAAAGCTGTTCTACGGGCGCGACCCGGGCGCCTAGTGCGTGGAGTGCAGGTTCGAACGGCGCGCCACGAAGACGCCGATAGAGTCGCAACCGTGACGACTCCGCTCGACCGCGCTGCAACCTGGCCCTACGAAAACGGCGAGCCGGGCCGCTTCTCGTACGCGCGCGCCGATCACCCGGCTGGCGTCGCGGTCGAAGAAGCGCTCGGGGAGCTCGACGGCGGCAAGGCGCTGCTGTTCCCATCCGGGGCCGGTGCGACAGCAGCCGTCGTACTCACGATGTGCCGGTCGGGCGACACGATCGCGATCGCCGAAGGCGCGTACTACGGGACGAGCGAGCTGTTCAAGCAACTCGCGCCGTGGGGCCTCCGCTACGTCGAGTTCGACCAAACCGGCCCGCCGCCGGCCGACGCCACTCTCGTCTGGATCGAAGCGCCGGCGAACCCGATGCTGACAATGCCCGACTTCGAAGCCGCCGCCGCGCACCCGGCGCCGGTCGTGTGCGACTCGACAATCGCGACGCCGCTCGGCATCCGCCCGCTCGAGCTCGGCTGCGACGTCGTGCTCCACTCGGCGACGAAGTACCTGGGCGGCCACGACGATCTCATCGCCGGATCTTTGGCGACTCGGGACGACGACCTCCGCGAACGCCTCTGGCACACCCGCCGGCTCTTCGGACTAACACCGTCCGCCGACACGGCATGGCTGCTCCACCGGGGGTTGAAGACGCTCGAAGTGCGTGTGATGCGCCAGGTCGCGACCGCGCACGAGATCGCCCGACGCCTCGAAAGCCACCCCGCCGTCACGATCGTCCGCTATCCCGGTCTCGGCGGGATCGTCTCGTTCGATGTCACGGATGGCGCGGCCGCGCTGAAAGTCGAGACCTCAGTCCAGCTGATCGAGAACGCGACGAGCCTCGGTAGCACGCGCTCGAAGATCGAGTCGCGCCACCGCTGGGAAGGCGACCGCTGCCCCAAAGGCCTCCTACGCCTGTCCGTCGGCCTCGAGGATCCAGAAGCAATCTGGGCCGACCTCGAGCAGGCGCTCGCCAGCCTCAAAGCGTAACGCGAGAGCCCCTCGCGGTACCGTAGGAGCATGCTCTTCACACGCAAGGCCACAACCATGCTCGCGCCCGAGGACACGCTTCCCGGCCGCGAGACACCCATCCCCGTCGTCGAGCCGCACGTCGTGCTCGGCACGTCGATCATCCCGCCGTTCCCCGCGGGAACCGAGAACGCGATCTTCGGCATGGGCTGCTTCTGGGGCGCCGAGCGCCTCTTCTGGAAGCTGCCGGACGTCTACACCACCGCTGTCGGCTACGCCGGCGGCACCACGCCGAACCCGACCTACGAGGAGGCGTGCTCGGGCCGAACCGGCCACACCGAAGCGGTGCTCGTCGTCTTCGACCCGTCCCTCATCTCGTACGACGAGCTGCTGAAGACGTTCTGGGAAGGGCACGACCCGACCCAGGGCATGCGGCAGGGGAACGACGTCGGCTCGCAGTACCGCTCGGCTGTCTACTGGACGACCGACGCGCAACGGGACGCGGTACTCGCGTCGCGTGACCTCTACGAGCAGGAGCTGACCCGCGCGCGTCACGGTCAGATCTCGACCGAGACCGCACAGGCCGGCACCTTCTACTACGCCGAGAACTACCACCAGCAGTACCTCGCGCGGAACCCGAACGGCTATTGCGGGATCGGCGGCACCGGCGTCGCCTGCCCGATCGGGCTCAGCGTCTCGTAGCTACGCGGACTGTGAAGACTGGGCGGCGGCGGCAGCAGCACGAACCGCCGTCGCTCCGTCTCCATCGCTCGTCAGTCGCTGCGACACCCACACCGGAACCACCGTGAGCAAGATCACGACGCACGCGATCACGTTCACGATCGGCAGCTGCTGGCCCTGGCGCAGGTTGTTCAGGATGAAGATCGGAAGCGTCGTGCCGCCGGCGGTGAACGTCGTCACGATCACCTCGTCGAACGACAAGGCGAACGCGAGCAAGCCGCCGGCAACCAAGGCAGTCGAGATCAGCGGCCACGTCACGTAGCGAAACGTCTGCCAGCCGTCGGCGCCAAGATCCATCGACGCCTCGATCAGCGACGGGCTCGTCCGCCGCAGCCGCGCGATTACGTTGTTGTAGACGACGACCACGCAGAACGTCGAGTGCCCGATCACGATCGTCCACATCGTCAGCTGCACACCGGCGAACGAGAACGCCGAGCTCAGCGCCATGCCGGTGATGATTCCCGGCAGCGCGATCGGCAGCAGGAACAGGAGCGAGACGGACTCACGACCAAAGAAGCGGAAGCGGTGGACGGCGAAGGCGGCCATCGTCCCGAGCGCGAGCGCGACGCCGGTCGCGAGTAGCCCAACCTTGACGGAGAGCCACAGAGCATCCCGCACCTGCGAGTCGTGCCACGCCATGCTGAACCAGTGGAACGTCAAGTGCGAGATCGGCCAGCTCTGGATTTGGGAGCCGTTGAACGCGTAGAGCCCGATCACCACGAGCGGGATCCAGAGGAACGCGACGATCAGCCACGTCCAAACTTTCAGCCCGGCACGTGTGGCGCGCGTCTCCATCAGACGGCCTCGAACGCGCCCAGGCGGCGCGCGATCGCGAGGTAGACACCCATCACGCCGATCGGCACGACCGCGAAAGCCGCCGCGAACGCGAGGTTCGTCGAGCTGTTCTCGTAGACGATGTTCCCGATCAGCAGCGAGCCCGGGCCACCGACGAGCAACGGCGTGATGTAGTCGCCGAGCGTCAGCGAGAAGGTGAAGATCGAGCCGGCGACGATCGCCGGGAACACCAGAGGCAGCAGCACGCTACGGAACGTCCGCGGCCCTCGCGCGCCGAGATCAGCAGATGCCTCGAAGAAGTTCCCCGGCACGCGCTCGATCGCGGTGTAGATCGGCAGGATCATGAACGGCAGCCACACGTAGCTGAACACGATCCACATCGCCCAGTTCGTATAGGCGAGATGCGTGTCGGGCAGGCCGAGCCCGTTGAGCAGCCAGTTCAGCGGCCCGGTCTTCGAGAGGATCGTCGTCCACGAGTAGATGCGCACGAGGTAGCTCGACCACAGCGGCAGGAGGATCAGGACGAACAGCAGTGAGCGCATCCGGCGGGTGGCGAGCCGTGCCATGTAGTACGCGATCGGGAACGCGAGGACGGCATCGGTCACCGTCACGGCCGCCGCGATCAGGACGGTGCGAATCGCGATCCGCAGGTAGGTCGGGTCGCTGAGGCTGAAGATCGCGCGGAACTGCGTCAGCGACCACGAGTGGATGACCTTCGCGGTGAACGCGTCGGAGCTCCAGAACGCCGACGCGAGCAGCGCGCCGAGCGACGTCACGTACACGAGCCCGAACGCAGCGACCGGAGGCAGCAGCAGCGCGAGCAGCTTCAGCCACGGCCGCCGCCAAAACGCGGCCGACAGGCGAAGGCGGGCCCCCCGCAGGGAGCCCGCCGACGTTCTCGCCTCTACGTCCAACCGCTAGCCGGTGATTCCGGCCCAGGCGTTGTTCCACGCCTGGATATCCATGCAGTCCTTGCGACCGCCAAAGCCGCAGTCCGCAACCGGCGACTTCCAGAAGCGAATCGACTTCGAGTACGACGCAGGAGCGTCCAGGTGGTACTGGGAGCACAGCCCCTTCGAGATCTTGTTCATGAACGGGCAGGCCTTCGGGTTGGCCGGTGTCTCACCGAACACGTACGCCTGCTGCGCCTGCACCCGCGGCGTGCTCACGTACGCCATCCACATGTAGGCGCAGTTCGGGTGCGCGGCCTTCTTACCGAGCATCCAGGTGTCGGCCCAGCCGGTGACGCCTTCCTTGGGAATGATCTCCTTGACGGGGACGGGCACCTTCGCCCCTTGGAGCGCAAGCGTCTGGTACGGCCACGTTGCGCCGATCGTCGCATCGCCCGACGCGAAGTCCTTGATCTCGTCGGCGGGGTAGACCCAGTAGCGCTTGAGCAGGCCCTTCTGCTTCTTGAGAAGCGCGACGACCACGGCGAATTGCGGCTTCGTCAGCTCGTACGGATCCTTGATCCCGAGCGCCGGCTGCGACTTCTGCAGGTACAGCGCCGCGTCCGCGATCTGGATCGGGTTGTTCGGCACCGTGATCTGGCCCTTGTACTTCGCGCTGTAGATGGCGGCCCAACTCGTCGGTGCCGGCTTGATCTTCTTCGTGTTGTAGAGCAGCGTGTTCGGGCCCCACTGGACCGAGATGCCGTAGTGCACGCCCTTCACCGTGTTGTGCGGCGGCGCCTTGAACGCGGGCAGGAAGTCCTTCCAGCTCGGGACAAGGTTGACGTTGACCGGCGCGACATCACCGGCGTAGATCAGCCTGAGGCTCGCGTCGCCGGAAGCTGAAACGAGGTCGTACTGACCGCCGCCACCGCCACCGCCACCATGCATCAGATTGAACATCTCGTTCGACGAGCCCGCGTCCTTGCGCGTGATCTTGCAGCCCGTCGTCTTCTCGAACTTGGCTGCAAAGCTCTTGTCGGAGTACGCGGCCCACTCGACGAGGCTCAGCGCCCCCTCACCTTTGCCGATCGACGTTGGCAGCCCCGAGCTCTTCGAGACGCCTACTGCCGGTACGACCAGGGCTCCTACAAGAGCGACGAGCGCCAAGAGAACCAGGTGCCGGCCGCGAATGCGCTTTCTCACGTTCCCTCCTTGATTGCGAACTCTGCGACCCGGCTCCAGGCGAGCCGGACACGCCTTCCCTCCATCTCGTGCACGTCACTCGACGACGTCTCGAGGTTCTGCTGCACCACCGCGAGCTCACCGCCCGCGTCGAGGACGCAAACGTACCGCGTGATCGCGCCGAGGTATACGGCAGCGCGGATCACCGCGGGCTCGCCGTCGGTCGCCTCGACCGGCAGCAGCCTGATCTTCTCGGGCCGGATCGTGACGCGTCGCCCGTCGCGGTCGATCACGTTCGATGTGCCGACGAAGCCGGCGACGAACTCGGTGCTCGGATGCTCGTAGACCTCGGCCGGCGTGCCGACCTGCTCGATCTTCCCTTTGTTGAAGACGGCGATCCGGTTGCTCATCGTTAGCGCCTCGTCCTGATCGTGCGTGACGTAGATGAACGTCATGCCAAGCTCCTGCTGGATCCGCTTGAGCTCGATCTGAAGCTCCTGGCGCAGCTTCAGGTCGAGCGCGCCGAGCGGCTCGTCGAGGAGAAGCGCTTGCGGCCGATTGATGATCGCGCGGGCGAGCGCAACGCGTTGGCGCTGACCGCCGGAGAGCTGACTCGGCTTCCTATCGCCGTGCGTGTCGAGTTGCACCATCGAGAGCACCTCGACGGCACGCCGCCGGCGCTCGTCGCGCGAGTACTTCCCCCCAACGCGCAGCCCGTACTCCACGTTCTCGCGAACAGTCATGTGGGGGAAGAGCGCGTAGTCCTGAAAGACCGTGTTGACGTCGCGCTCGTACGGCGGCAGGCTCGAGACATCCTTCCCCTGCAGCTGGATAGTGCCGCCGTCCGGCCGCTCGAACCCGGCGATCAGGCGCAACGTCGTCGTCTTGCCCGAGCCTGACGGGCCGAGCAACGTGAAGAACTCACCACGCGCGATCTCGAGGTCGACACCATCGACCGCCCACACCTCCCCGTAGCTCTTGCGCAGCCCCGAGACGCTGACGTCGGGCGCGTCGTCAGGCACTGCTGGCGAGCGCCTTCTCGAGAATCGCCATGCCTTCGTCGAGGTCGGTGTCGGCGATCGTCAGTGGCGGTAGCAAGCGGATCACGTTCCCGTAGATGCCGCACGCGAGCAACAGCAGGCCGTTGTCGAACGCGGCCGAGACGACTGCTGCGGCGCGTTCGGGCGTGCGATCGGCGAACTCGAACGCGAGCATCGGGCCGATTCCGCGGACTTCGCCGATCGAGGCGTGGTGCGCGGCGATGGCGTCGAGCCGCGGGCGCAACGTCTCGCCGAGCGCGGTCGCCGCCGCGAGAAATTCTGGCTGCGCAACCGCGTCGAGCACGGCCAGCGCCGCCGCGCACGAGAGCGGATTCCCGCCAAACGTCCCGCCGAGACCTCCCGGCGGAACCGCGTCCATCACCTCAGCGCGCCCCGTCACGCCAGCGAGCGGCAACCCACCGCCGAGCGATTTGCCGGAGACGAGCAGATCGGGCTGGACACCGTCGTAGTGCTCGATAGCCCACACCTTGCCCGTGCGGCCGACGCCGGACTGCACCTCGTCGTCGACGGAGAGAATCCCGTGCTTCGCGCACAGCTCGTGCAGGCGCGCCGGGAAGTCGGGCGGCATGACGACGAAGCCGCCCTCGCCCTGCACAGGCTCGAGCACCACGCACGCGACCGACTCGGGATCGACGTCTCCCTTGAACAGATGCTCCAGCGCAGCGATCGCCTGGGTCGACGAGATGCCGCGATATGGATACGGCGCCGGTGTTCGGTAGACCTCGGGCGCGAACGGGCCGAAGCCGGCTTTGTACGGCTTCACCTTGCTGGTCATCGTCATGGTCAGCAGCGTCCGGCCGTGGAAGGCGTTGTCGAAGACGACGACCGCAGGGCGCCCGGTCGCGACACGCGCGATCTTGACCGCGTTCTCGATCCCTTCCGCGCCCGAGTTGACGAGTACCGAACGTTGGTCGGTCCCAGCGCACGGCGAGAGCTCGGCCAGCCGCCGGCACACCTCGACGTACGACTCGTACGTCCCGACCATGAAGCACTGGTGCAGGAAGCGATCGGCCTGCTCGTGAATCGCCGCGACGACCGGCGCGAAACCGTGGCCCGTGTTCTGGCAGCCGATGCCGCCGGCGAAGTCGATGAAGCTCCGACCCTCGACGTCGGTGACGCGCGCGCCTTGGGCCTGCGCGACGACGAGCTTCGGGGTCGAGACACCGCGCGCGACAAAGCGGCCGCGGTCCGCGGTGACCCGCTCCGTGGCGGACTGCTGGGTCACGGACACGCGGTGATCTTCCGTCTTGCGGGCCTGTGGGTCAATGGACCCGGCGGCAAGGCACTTCCCAGGAACTTGGCCAGTGTGTACAAACCCTGGCATGCGAACTCGCGAAATCGCCCGATCCCTGGACGAGGAGTCCAACCCCGGATGCTGACCGTCCGCGACATCCTCGAGCTGCCGAGCCTCGGTCTGACGCTGGCCGCCGGCGCCGACTCGCTCGACCGCGAGGTGACCTGGATCCACGTCTCGGAGCTCTCCGACCCGACGCCGTGGCTCGAAGGCGGCGAGCTGCTCGTGACGACCGGCATCGGGATCGGCGAATCGGCGGCGGGGCGGCGTGCGTATCTCCGGCGGCTCGCGGAGCACGGGCTTGCCGGCCTCGCGTTCGGTATCGGCTTCGGCCACGACTCGGTGCCGCGACAGCTCGTCGACGAAGCGGCGCGGCTCGGCTTCCCAATCCTCGTCGTCCCGTACGAGCTGCCGTTCATCGCGATCACGAAAGCCGGAGCTACGTCGCTGGCGAATGAGCGACTCGGCCGGCTGGAGCACGCGCTCGTCGTCCATGAGCAGCTCTCCGCAACGGTGCTCGAAGGCCGCGGCGTGCAGGCCCTTCTCGCCGTGTTGTGCGAGCACGTCGGCTGCAGTGCACGGCTCGTCGACGAGAGCGGTTGCGTGCTTGGCGAACGTCATGGCACGCGGCGGCTCGACTTCGACGACGACGCGCTCGAGCTGCCGGTGGTCGTCGGTGGCGAGACCGCTCGGCTGACCATCGCATCCGACGCAGCGCTGACCGAAGAGGACAGCCTCGTCCTGCACCATGCGCGAACGGCTCTCGCTTTCGAGCTCTCGCGGCGGCGCGCTGTGTCGTCGGCCGAGCTCCGGCTTGCCGGCGACCTGATTGACGACCTGCTCAACGACCGGCTCGATGAGCGCGAGATCACGCGCCGGCTCGTCGCGTTCGGCCTCGACCCGGACCGGACCTACGCGGGCCTGCTGATCGCCGGCGCGGAGGGCGAGCCGGCCGAGACGACTCGCGTGGCAGCGGCGCGCGAGATCGAGTCGCGCGGCGAGGTGCACCTCTCGGCCGCAAGGCGGGAGCGGGCAGCGTTCCTGGTCGTGGCTGACGACGAAGCCGCGGCGCGCGAGTTGGCCGAGGCAATCGTCGAGCGGCTCGGCGACGCGCGAGCCGGAGTCGGCAGGCCGGCCGCTGGGCGCGGTCTCGGCAAGAGTCTGCTCGAAGCACGGGCCGCGCTCAACGGCGGCGCCGGGCCGGTTGCGACGTATCGCGACCTCGGCTCGCTCGAGCTTCTGCTCGGCCTTCCCGGCGCGGCGCTCGAAGCGTTCGTCGATCGAGTGCTCGGCGCCGCTGCCGGTCGCGAACGCCTTGTCGAGTCACTGACTGCCCTGCTCGATTCGGGCTGCCGCTGGAGCGAAGCAGCCGCGACCCTCGGCATCCACCGTCATACGCTGCGCTACCGCATGGAGCAGCTCCGCAAGCAGACCGGCCGGCACCCCGACGACCCCGCGCAGCGGATGGAGCTGTGGCTCGCGATCCGCGCACGCGAAGCGCTCGAAGCTCACGACACCGCGAGGTAGAGCGAACCGCCTTGAGGCTGCGCCATAGGATCCGCCCGTGACGACGATCGAGACAATCCCCGCGATGGTTCGAGGTGCTCGACGGCCGGTTCGACACCTGCCACGGCGACCAACGGATCGAGCGCCTCTAGTCCGGCTGCCGCTGGGCCGAGGTGCCGGTGTACGTCGCGTCTGACCGCTACCTCGTCTAGAGCGACATCCCGAACGACCGCATGCTGCGTTGGGACGAGACGACCGGCGCGGTGGGTGTGTTCCGCCAGCCGGCTGGCTACGCGAATGGCGGCACGCCCACCGCGCAGGGCCGGCTGATCTCGTGCGAGCACGGGAACCAGCGCGTCTCGCGAACGGAGCACGACGGCTCGATCACGACGATCGCCGACCGCGTCCACGGGAAACGGCTGAACAGCCCAAACGACGCCGTCGTCCATTCCGACGGCTCGATCTGGTTCACCGACCTGTGCCTCGGAATCGACAGCGACTACGAAGGGCACCGGGGCGGAGAGCGAGACGGTCTCGTGCAACGTGTACCGAGTCGACGCGACAACCGGCGACTGCCGGATCGTCGCCGATGAGTTCGATCGACCGAACGGGCTCGCCTTCTCGCTCGACGAGAGCGAGCCGTACATCGCCGACACGCGCGCGAACCACATCCGCGTCTTCGGCGTGGCCGACGGCGCCCTCACGGCAGGGCGCATCATCGCCAGCGGTTCCGTCGGCGGTTTCGACGGCGTTCGGTTCGACACGCAGGGACGCGTGTGGGTCGCCGCCGGCGACGGCGTTCACTGCTTCGATCCCGACGGGACGCTGATCGGCAAGCCGCACATTCCTGAGGCGACGTCGAACCTCGTGTTCGGCGGCCCGAAGCGGAACCGGCTGTTCGTGACCGCGACGACGTCGGCTACTCGCTGTTCACCACGGTGAATGGAGCCCGCGCGCCCTGGCAGCTCTAGGAGCCGTGGGCCGTTCTCGCGTCTACGATTGGGGCGGCCCGCCGGAGTAGCTCAGCTGGTAGAGCACCGCTCTTGTAAAGCGGGGGTCAGGGGTTCGAGTCCCCTCTCCGGCTTCTCGCGTCTCGGCTACGCCGGGACGGCGCGCGTCGCCTGATGCGCGAGGATCTTGCGCTTCACCCGCTGCAACGCGTTGTCGATCGTCTTCGTGTCGCAGCCAAGCTCCTCGGCCATCTCTTCATACGAAAGCCCGTCGAGGTAGCGGCGCAGAGCATCCGACTCAAGCGACGAGAGGCCGCTGCCGAGGCAGAACACCAGGCTCTGCAGTTCTTCGGTTGAGATCACGCAGCTTGCGGGATCGTCGATGCCGGGGCCAGGGAGCGCGTCGCCGAGCGTGCACTCGCCGTCGCCGTCGTAGCCGGCCGGGCTGTGCGCGAACGAGACGTACGTATTGAGCGGCGAGTGCTTGAAGCGCGTGGCGGTCTTGATCGCCGTGATGATCTGCCGTGTGACGCACAGCTCTGCGAAGCTGCGGAACGACGTCTCCTTGTCGGTGCGGTAGTCGCGGATCGCCTTGTACAGCCCGATCAGACCTTCCTGAATCAGGTCGTCAGAGTCGCCGCCGGCGAGGAAGTACGAGCTCGCCTTCAGCCGAACGAACCCGTGATAGCGGCGCAGAAGCTGATCGAGGGCGGTCTGATTGCCATTCCGCGCCTTCAAGACGAGCTGTAGATCCTCAAGCTCTCGTTGAACCCTCAGTGCGGTTTTCGGTGCGGTGGCTGTACGAGCAGACATTGTTCCCCCCGGTCATTCCTGGTGTTCCCTGGGACGGCCAGTGTGGTCGACCGCCGAAGTCTCACCCTGAAGTTGAGGGAGAACCTAGCAGCATTGTTCGAGCGATACAACCCCATTGCAAGAATTGCAGATTGCTAAGAACATACGTTCGATTGACTGTTTGTTCTGGACATGGCCAGGGTCTGACCCCAGACATGGCCAGCGCGGGCGCCTACTGTCCGCGGCGGAGGCGCTCTAACTCGGCGAGCGTCTTCGCGTCGAGCCGCTCGCGCACTGGGCTCGGGCGGCGTTCGTTGTGGCCTTCGGCCTCGAGATCGGCAAGGAATGCAGCCGACGTTGCCTTGCGCACTTCCTGACCGGACGTGCCCCGAATGGCCGCGTCCGACGAGACCAGGCACACCACTTCGCGACCGCGGTGCTCGGCCGCGAGTCGCTCGATGAGTGTGTCGGCATGGCTCGCGTACCGAACGGCGAGCGGACCAACATCTCGCTCCTCGCCACCACCGTCGAACACGACCACGCCACGAGCGCCACGCGCAGCGACGAAGCTCGCCAGGTGATCGACGAGCGCGCGCGGATCCTCGTAGCCGCCTGCGTGGAAGAGGTTGTAGCCGTCGAAGAGGTAGAGCGTCGGCTCGGCCATCACACGGCCCGCTGTCGCCGCGCTTCGTAGAGCAAGACGGCCGCGGCCACCGACACGTTCAGCGATTCGATCCCAGCCGCGAGCGGAATCGACACGGCGCCGTCGCATGTCGTCTTCACAAGCGGTCGCACGCCTTTCCCTTCCGCGCCGAAGACGAGCGCGACGCCACCGGCGAGATCGGCGTCCCACATCGGAGTCCCGCCTTCTGCGACTGCCGCGTACGCCCACAGGTCGCCGCCCTTGATCTCGGCGAGATAGCGAGCGAGGTTCGGAACAACGGCGATCGGCACGTGCTCGACCGCCCCCGCCGACGAGCGGCAGACCGCCGCGGTGACGCGCGCCGACCCGTGCGCCGGCACAACCACGCCCGTCGCACCCGCACCCGCCGCACCACGAACGACCGCGCCGAGGTTTCGCGGGTCTGTCACCTGGTCGAGGCACGCGAGCAGCGGCCGCTCGCCGGCGGCAAGCTCCCACGCGTCGGCGTATGGGTACGGCGCAGCCCACGCGACGACTCCCTGATGGTCGGGCGATCCGGCCGCCTCGGTCAACTCGCGCTCCTTGTGTACCTGGACGCGCGGCCCCTCGACGAGCCACTCGAGCGAATCCGCAGCGCGGTCGCCAGCCCACAGCTCGAGGACCTCGCGCCGCCCGCGCAACGCCTCGCGGACCGCGTTGCGCCCGTAGATCAGCTCGCGAGTCACGTGCGCGGAAGAATCTGGTGCTGAGCGCCAGGAATGTCCCTGACCTCCCACCCGGCGGCCTCGATCTCGGTTCGCAGCCTGTCAGCCTCAGCGAAGTCGTGTTGAGCACGGGCAGCAAGCCTCCTGTCTGCCAGTTCAACAATCTCGTGGGGAGCTGGCTTCTCGCTAGTCAGCGAGCCGAGTCCAAAGATGTCGAGTCCCTTGGTCACAAGGGAGATGTGCCCACGGGATCTCCACTCGTGCAGCACCGCAAGAACAGCCGGGGTGTTGAAGTCATCGTCCAACGCTTCTTCAACGCGGCTCCACTCATTGAGTGGCGTTCCGCCAGCCTTGATCGAGACCGACAGGTTCCGGAACGAATCCGCCTGGGCCTTCGCAGCGGCCATCGTCTCCGGCGAGAAGTCGATCGGTTTGCGCCAGTGCGCGGTCAGGAAGAACAGCAGCGCTGTCTCCGCCCCCCACTCCGCGATCACATCTTGGATCGAGGCGACGTTCCCGACGGACTTGGACATCTTCTCGCCGGTGAAGCGGAGCAACCCGTTGTGCATCCACACCTTCGCGTACGGGTGCCCGGCCGCCAGCGACTGCGCGCGCTCGTTCTCGTGGTGCGGGAAGACGAGATCCATGCCACCGCCGTGGATCCAGAACTCGGGCCCGAGGTGCTTCGCGGCCATCGCCGAGCACTCGATGTGCCAGCCCGGCCGACCGAGCCCCCACGGCGACTCCCACGACGTGTCCTCGCCCGGCTTGTTCGCCTTCCACAACGCGAAGTCGCGTGAGTCCTCCTTGCGCGGGTTCGGCTCCTGCTCCTCGACCTGATCCGGCCGCTGGCCGGAGAGCTTCCCGTAACTGTGAAACGACGTGACCCGGTAGTACACGTCGCCTTCGGACTCGTACGCGTGTCCGGAAGCGACAAGCTGCTCGATCAGCCCGACGATCTCTGGGATCGTCTCGGTCGCGAGCGGCAGCACATCGGGCCGGCCGAGCCCGAACGCGTCCGTGTCGTCGAGATACCACTGCGTCGCGTCGCGCGCGCGCTCGGCCGAGTGACCAGGCGCCGCCTCGTAGATCTTGTCGTTCACGTCGGTGATGTTGTGGACATACGTCACGTCGTAGCCGCGGTAGCGCAGCCAGTTCGCGAGCCACGAGAACACGACGTACGGCCGCGCGTTACCGATATGCGCACGTTGGTACACGGTAGGGCCGCAGACGTACATCCCGATCGGGCCGTCCTTCGGCGGCGGCAGCTCGACGAGCTCGCCGGTCAGCGTGTCAGTGAGCCGCACGCGCCCTCCTGATCGCCTCGTCGCGCGACAACGCCGCAACGACCGCCGACAACTCGGGTCCGCGCTCGGCTCCGGTCAACGCCAGGCGCAGCGATTTGAGGTTCCCGCCCACAGCCTTCAGCTCGCGCACGACCGTCTTGCCCTCGGCTGGATCGAGCATGGCTGGAAGCGACACGCGCAACTCGACAAAGCGGTCGAGCGTCAGCCGAGCCTCGGGATCGAGCGTGACCGCCGGCGGCTCAAGAATCTGGCGGGCGATCTCACGCGCCTCGACGAAGGTTCGCGCGCCGCGCAGAGCCGGAACCGCCTCGGCCGGCGCGCCAGCAACCGCAGCAAGCTCGGCGTCGGGCATCGCCGCGATCGCATCGATCGCCAGCCGCCGCACCCGAGCGAGATCGAAGTGAACGTCGTGCACCGGCAGCCCGAGCTCGTCGAGATAGGCGCGAACCGCCGAGCCTGGGATGCCCTCATCGCGCAGATCCGCGATCGACACGTGCCCCTGGCGCTTCGAGAGCTTCTTCCCGTCCTCGCCGAGGATCAGCCCGTGGTGGATGACTTCTGGCAGCTCCGCGCCCAGGGCGTGCGCGATCGCCTGGTGCAGCGGCTCGTTCGGCCGGTGGTCGGAGCCGCGGATGATGTGCGTGATGCCGAGCTCGAGATCGTCGACGACGGTCGCAAGTTGATAGGTCGCGGTGCCGTCCCCGCGCAGGAGCGTCGGTCGCGGTGAAGCGGCGAGCCTCAACGTTCCGTCCGCTTCGCGCGTCGCGACCCCAGACGAAAGCATGCGCTCAGCCGCCGCCGCGTAGATCGATCCTCGAGCGCTCTGGCGAATCGGCCCCTCATCCCACGCGACGCCGAGCCAGCCGAGATCGCCGAGCACCGCATCCTCCCCACCCGCGACAACCCGCGTCGCGTCGGTGTCGTCGAGCCGCAGGACGAGCTGCCCGCCGCGCGCATCGGCATACGTGCGATTCGCGACGGCGTCTAGCGCGTTGCCGACATGAAGCGATCCCGTCGGAGACGGCGCGAAACGGACACGAACGGTCATCCGCCCAATCTACCGCGCAAGGAACGCGCTTCAGGCAGTCGTGCCGAGCGAAGTTCCGCGAACGGTCCCGCGCGCGCTCCCGTCGCTACCGAATCGGAGCGAGATGTTGAGCCGCAGCTTCTCCGAGCTCGACGAGACAGTTGCAACGAGGCGCGAGCCGCTGAGCTTGACGATCTGTCCCGAGTACAGCGCCGTCGCCGCGCCGAGTGAGACATGGCTCGCCTGCATCGCGACGCCGCCGTCGTTGAGTGGCGAGCCGTGCACAAGGATCTCGAGATGGTCGGTCGTCCCCCCGCGGAGTGCGCCGTGGATGCGAACGGTCACGAGGCCGACATCGTTTGCCCGGCTGACGGTGGCCCGACCTCTGAATGTTGCGACAAACGGCGTCCTGACCGCTCCCGACGCGATCGTTATCTTCGCTCCTGGCACCGCGACGACGACTGTCTTGTGGGCTCCGCCCGCGTGCAATCCCCAACCTGCGGCAAGCGGGCCGACGAACGCCCAAGCCGCGACACCGACGACGGCCAGCCCGGTCAGCGCCGCGCCCAGCGGCCGGCTGCGGTCGTCGCGCGCGACAGGAACGAGTAGCCGCCGCGCGGTCAAACCGCAGACAACCGCGACGCTGCCACCATAGACCGCCATCGCCCAGGTCGTCCTCGTATCGCTGCCGCTCCCGAGCCCGTGAACGGTTGTACCGGCGTAGACCAGGAACGCGAGCAGATGAATCTGCCGCCACAGCCGATGGCCGATGCGTTTCCGCAGCCGCGTACTCAGCCACACAGCGAGCAGCAGATAAAGCGAGACGATCCCGAGACCCATCCACAGCGGGCGGTAACGCGAGACGAACGGGAGCAGGATGTCCTTGAGCCCGAAATGCGTGAACGGATCGATCGTCACTGCGGCGACGTGGACGACGATGAAGACGAGCGCGAGCAGGCTCAGGTAGCCGTGCAGCTCGTTCGTGACCAGCCGCGGCCAGCGGTCGGACTGCCAGCGGTTTCGCAGGATGAGACCGGCCGTCACCGCGAGCGTCAGCAGGATGTACGCCGCGAATCCGCCCGCGCGCGCCGTGTCCCAGGTGACGGTTCCCCAGTGGGTCATGCCGCGATCCGGTCGTCTGCGGGCCACGGCCCCGCGGTCAGCCGGCGTCCGTCCTCCTGGATGAGACGCGCGGCAAGACCGTGGCGCTTCGCAAACGCTGGCCCAAGCGACGGGCCGAGCACGAAGATCGCCTTCGCGGCCACCTCCGCCTGCGCGCACGTCGAAGCGGCGACCGTGACCTCGCACAGGCCACCGCGCGCGGGCTCGCCGGTGCGCGGATCCAGGAGATGGTGCCGCTGGCGATCGCCTTGGAGCCAGCGCCGCCGCAACGAGCTCGATGTCGCGAACGCGCCGGCCGCGAGCCTGACGATCTCGTAGCCGTCCTCACCGACAGCGACTGGCCACGTGCGCGAACCCGGGCGGGGGCTACGCACGGCCAGATCGCCGCCGGCGCTGACGAGTGCCGTTTCGATCCCGAGCGCTCCGAGCAACTCGAGCGACGCATCGACGGCCATTCCTTTCGCGATTCCACCGAGATCGAGCGCGCAGCCGGGCGGAAGCGCAATCGTTTGCGCGGCTCGGTTCAGCCGGACGCCGCGCCAGCCGCCGCCACCACGTGGCGACCCTGTGCCTGCGGGGACGCGCGCGCCAACAGCCTCGAACGACCTGTCATAGCCCACGCGAATGAGATCCTCGAGCAGGCTCGGGTCGAACAGACCACCGGTTGTACACGCCGCGTCGAGCGCTGTCGCGACGGCTGCGAATAGCAGCTCGCTCACAGCAACAGGCCGGCCGGCGGCGCGGTTCAACGCCGCAAGCTCGCTGTCGTCGCGGAAGCGGCTCAGCGCCTGCTCCCAGGCCGCGAACAGCGCTTCGACCTCGCGCGATGCGCGCGCAAGCTCCGCGGCCGGCACGACGACGAGCACGTGCGTGCCCATCGCCCGAAACGTCCGGCTCGCGAGCCCGTCTGGGACGGAGAGCTGAGCCGTCACGAGCCGCTCGACTGGGCAACCGGCTGCTGCTGCGCTTGCTGTGGCTGTGCCTGCTGCTGCGCGCCGATTGCGGCCTGCTGAGCCTGCTGCTGTGCGGCAGACCGCGCGCCGCTGTCGTCGAACGAGTAGCCGGCGCCATTCGCATCGAAGAACGCAGTCGCCGACCGAGCTAACGAAGCCGCCTGCGCCACGCGAGCGGTCTTGTGCTTCTGCGAGCCAACCGCATGCTGCGTGACGAGCCCGAAGATCGCGCCGAACCCGAGAATGGACGCGATGCCGAAGCGGCGCTTGAGCGCCGAGACGCGCGTGTCGAGCCGGTGTCGGCGGGCAGCGGGATCGTGTCGGAGGGGTGCCATCGGGGACGGAAGGTACGAGCCGGGGATGAGAGCGACATGAGACGGCGCTGAAGGTTTTGTTCAGACGTGCGAACTAGAGTCCGCCCGTGGAAGCCGAGCTACTGGCCTGGTACGAGCGGACAAAACGCGATCTGCCTTGGCGGGAGACGCGCGATCCATACGCGATCCTCGTCTCCGAGGTCATGCTCCAGCAGACGCAGGTCGACCGGGTCGTGCCGCGCTATCTCGAGTGGCTCGAGCGCTGGCCGACGACGGCTGATCTCGCGGGAGCAAGCGCCGGCGACGTGATCCGCGCGTGGCAGGGACTCGGCTACAACCGCCGGGCGATCGCGCTCCACAACGCAGCGAAGGCGATCGCCGAGAGCGGCTGGCCCGACGATCTCACTACGCTCCCCGGCGTCGGCCCGTACACCGCTGCGGCCGTACGGAACTTCGCGCTCGGCGAGCCGATCCTGCCGATCGACGTCAACGTTGCGCGGATCCAAAAGCGCACGGGCTGCGACTTCTCGCCGGCGAGCGGCCAGGCGTTGATGGATCTCGGCGCGACGGTTTGCCTCGCGCGGATCCCCCGCTGCGACATCTGCCCGCTTGCAGCCGGCTGCCCGTCGCGTGGCCAACGCAGCGAGCCGGCGCGAAAGCAGAGCCACTTCGAAGGCTCGTTCCGGCAACGTCGCGCCGAGCTGCTGCGGCTCGTCGCCGACGCGCCTCGCGACTTCGCCGAGCTCGACTCAGCCGTCGTCGAGTCGCTCCTACGCGACGGGCTCATCGCCCGCGACGGCGTGTTGGTGACGCTTCCCAGCTAGCGAATCGCTGCCGCGATGGCGGCAACATGCGTCGGCGTCGAGCCACAGCAGCCGCCGACGATGCGCACGCCCTGGTCGACGTAGAGGCGAATGTGCTCGGCGATGATCTCGGGCGTCGCTTCGTAGACGACCTGGTCGCCGATCATCTTCGGCACCCCCGCGTTCGGCTTCACCCAGACGGGAGTGTCACCCGCGGCTTCGAGCAGCTGGACGACAACTAAGTCCGCGTCGGCAAGCGAGCGGCCGCAGTTCGCACCAAGCGCCGCCACGCCGAACGGCGCAACGGCGTCGACGAAATCGCGCGGCGACACGCCCATCATCGTGTGTGTCCCACGGTCGAAGCTGAAGCTGACGACAAGCGGCAGGTCGCTCGCGGACTGGATACCGCGGATTGCCGGCACCGCCTCCTCTAGCGCGAAGAACGTCTCCATCACGAGCAGGTCGACGCCTCCTGCGTGCAGCGCGGCCGCCTGCTCCGCGTAGGCGGCCGCGCACTCGTCGGGCCCGAGCGGACCAAGCGGCTCGGCCAGCTGACCCGTCGGCCCGAGCGACCCGGCGACGAGAACGGTGTCGCCCGCCGCTTCACGCGCAAGCTCGACCGCGCGGAGATTGACCTCGCGCGCCCGGCCTTCGAGCGCTGAGTCGGCGAGGCGAAGAGACGTCGCACCAAACGTGTCCGTGAGGATCAGGTCGACGCCGGCGACTACGAACTCACGGTGCAGTTCGAGCACAAGGTCGGGCGAATCGAACAGCCACTCCTCGGGCGCGACGCCCAGACCAAGACCCTTGTCCTGGTAGTTCGTCCCAGTGGCACCGTCGGCCAGCAGGACCTTACGTGTCGCCAGCAGCTCGCTGAAACTCGGTCGGGTAGCAGTGCTCATCGCGATCTCCTCCTCGCTCGACATCCACCCGGGTGTGGCACCTTGCGCGGCGCGCAGGTTGCCGAGGCGTTCTCGGGCCGGGCCCCTCGGCCTCTCTCGATGTGGAGCGGCGGCTCACCGCGTCCCCGGCCGAGCATAGCCGAGCGCACGCCCGACGCCCGCGCAAGCTGATTTCACACGGCCGTAACGTGTTCTGACGACAATCAGGCAATGGCAACCGTTCTTGTCGTCGATGACGAGCCGATCGTGCGCGATGTCGTCGTCCGCTACCTCCAGCGAGAAGGCCATACGACCCTCGAAGCCGACCACGGCGATCGGGCGCGCGAGTTGCTCGAGCAGCGGACGCCGGATCTCGTCATCCTCGACGTGATGCTGCCCGGCGCGGATGGGCTCGAGCTTTGCCGTTGGATCCGATCCCGCTCCGACCTCCCCGTGATCATGCTCACGGCCCGCGGGGAAGAAGCCGACCGAATCGTCGGGCTAGAGCTCGGCGCCGACGACTACGTGACGAAGCCGTTCTCGCCGCGCGAGCTCGCTGCACGCGTCCGCTCAGTCCTCCGTCGAACCGCCGGCCAAGCGGCCCCAGGCGAACGGCTCGCCTTCGGCGCGATCGAGCTCGACGCGAGCACGCGCGACGTGACCCGCGCCGGTACGGAGCTGAAGCTGACCGCGAAGGAGTTCGACCTGCTCTGGTTCCTTGCGAGCCACCCGCGCAAGGTGTTCTCGCGCGACCAGCTGATGAGCCGCGTGTGGGGCTATGAGGCCGCGCTCGACACCGGCACCGTCACGGTTCACATGCGTCGGCTGCGTGAGAAGATCGAGAGCGACCCGTCACAGCCAGACCACCTGCAGACCGTGTGGGGCGTCGGCTACAGGCTCGTCTCATGATCGTCAACGCGCTCGCCATCGCCTCGGCGACGCTCGGCGTCGGGCTCGCGCTCGTCGTCCTGCTTCGCCTCCTGCCGACGGTCCGGCTGCAGTTGGCCGGTCTCGCGATGCTCGCTGTGACACTGCCGCTCGCTTCAGTGTTGCTCTCCGGCTGGGTGATGTTCCACATGGGCGACGACGTGAAGATCCTCGCCGTATCGGCGGCCTCAGCGGCAATCGCGATCGTCGCCGGCCTGTATCTCGCGCACGCGATCGCACGATCTCTCGATCGCGTGCGCGTCGCAGCGAGCGCGCTCGCTGGCGGCGACCTCGCGGCTCGCGCTCCCGAGTCGGGCCCCGCCGAGATCGCCGACCTTGCCGCATCGTTCAACGAGATGGCCGGCAACATCGAGCAGCTGTTCGACGCGCGCCGCGAGCTTGTCGCGTGGTCGAGCCACGATCTGCGGACGCCGCTCGCGAACATGCAGGCGATGCTCGAGGCGCTCGAAGACGGCCTCGCCGAGCCCGACGACTACCTCCCCGCGCTGCGCGAACAGGTCGGCGTGCTCACCTTGCTCGTCGACGACCTGTTCGAGCTGGCGCGGATCGACGCCGGCGTACTGACACTCGAGCTGCGCATCGCCCCGATCGCGACGATCGTCGACTCGTGCCTGCGCGGTGTGGAGGCCGAAGCCAGGCAGCGCCAAGTGACGCTCGTCGGCGAAGTGGATCAGGCGCTGACAGCGCGGTTCGCGCCCGAGAAAGTCGAGCGCGTGCTCCTCAACCTCGTAACGAACGCGCTGCGGCATACGCCGTCCGACGGCTCGGTCGCCGTGCGGGTGGAATCACTCGTGAACGAGGTGCAGATCAGCGTCGAGGACACCGGTGAAGGGCTCGGCGAGGAGGCACAGTCGCGGATGTTCGAGCGGTTCTGGCGTAGCGATCGAGCCCGGTCGACGCGCGGAGCCGGCCTCGGTCTCACGATTGCGCGTGGGCTCGTCGAAGCGCAGGGCGGTCGCATCTGGGCCGAGAACCGGCCGGGCGGCGGCGCGCGCGTCTCATTCACACTCCCCGCAGCGTGAGCCGAGAACCTCTGGAAGTTCGCGGTCAGACGCGGCAGAGCAGTGCGACCGCCTCGGCGGCCAAGCCCTCGCGACGGCCGGTGAAGCCGAGGCGATCGGTCGTCGTAGCGCGGACGTTGACGCGCTCGCGATCGACGCCAAGCGCGGCGGCGAGCCGATCGCGCATCTCTTCGCGATGCGGCGCGATCCGCGGCTCCTCGCCGATCAGAATGCAGTCCGCGTTGACGAGCCCGTACCCAGCAGCTGTCACGTCGGCATAGGCCCGGGCCAACAGTTCGAGCGAGTCGGCGCCGCGATAGCGCTCGTCGTCGGATGGAAAGAGCGAGCCGATGTCGCCGAGACCGGCCGCGCCAAGCAACGCGTCCGTGAAGGCGTGTGCGATCACGTCGCCATCGGAGTGCCCGGCAAGCCCGCGCGGGTGGTCGAAGTGAACGCCGCCAAGCACGAGCGCCACGCCGTCCGCAAACGCGTGCGCGTCAACACCAAGCCCGATCCGCAAGTCCGATGTCATCCGAGCGGCTCCTGTCGCCGTCGGCGACCTTCGAAAACCGTCACAGTCTCGTAGCCGGCGTGCCTCGCGTGTTCGATCGCACGATCGAGATCGCGGCCAACGTGCTCGGGAACGTGCGCGTCTGACGCAAGAGTGATCGGGATCCCGGATCGAAACGCGGGCGTTAGCAACGCCTGATCCGGATAGATCTCACCAACTGGCTTGTGTAACCCGGCGGTCGAGACTTCGAGGCAGACGTTGCTGCTGGCAATCCCCTCGAGCGCCTGCCGGTACGCGGCCCCGGTCGTATCGTCGTCCGGTCGCTGCCCAAAGAACTTCACGAGATCAGGGTGTGCAAGCACGTCGAAGAGCCCGCTCTGACCGGCTTGACCAAGCCAATCGAAGTACCGAGCCCAAGCCTCGTCGACTCCGACCAAGGCGATCAGACTCGGTTCCATGTCGATCGAGAGACCGTCGACGAAGTGCACGGAGCCGAGCAGGTAGTCCCAGTCGTAGCGACCCAGAACCTCGGCGATCGCGTCTTCGGCGCCCGGTGAGTAGTCGACCTCGAGGCCGAGCTTCACGGGAAGACCTCGCTCCTTGGCCTGCTCAACGGCGGAGACATAGCCGTCAAGGTTATCGCCGCTGCGCGCCAGCATCCACGGCACGTTCCATAGATGCCGCGCTTGGCTGAAATGGTAGATGTGGTCAGAAAATCCGATCTCGTCGACCCCCATTTCGGCGGCCTTCGCGACGTACCGCTCAACCCGTTCGAGCAGATAGAGACCGTCCGGTTGATCGCCATGCCGATCTCGCAGATGCATGTGGTAGTCAACGATCACGAAAGCCACGACTCGATGCGCTCGAGGTCGTCCGGCGTCGTCACCTTCAGCAGCCGTAGGTCGCCCTCGACGATCCGGATTCGACCGCCGGCGCGTTCGACGAGCGATGCGCAGTCGGTCGCGCCGACGAGATCGCCCGCGTAGGCCGCACGGAGCGTCTCGGCCGGGAACGCCTGCGGTGTCTGCACCGTCACGAGATCGGCCCGATCGACGGTGCCGGTGACGACATCCTCCGCGACGCGCTTCACGGTATCCGCGACCGGGAGACCCGGAACGACGCCTGCCCATCCTTCCGCAAGCGCCCCGAGAACACGTTCCAGCACGGCATCGTCGACCAGCGGACGCGCTGCGTCATGGACGATGATCGCGACCGCATCCTCGGCGACCTCCACTAGCCCGGCCCGAACCGATTCAGCTCGCGTTGCGCCACCTGTGACGACCGCGCCGACCTTCGACGCGACAAGCTCCTCGGCAAGAAGGATCGTCGGCTCCTCCCAACCAGCCGGTGCCACGATGACGATCGAGTCGATCCAGTCCGAGCGGTCGAGCCGTTCGAGGCTCTCGGCGAGCAACGGTCTCCCGCCGAGGGCGACGAACGCTTTCGGACGATCCGAACCCAGCCGGCGCCCCTCACCGGCCGCAACGAGGACGACGCAGACGCTCAAACGCAGCCGATCAAACGACAGCGCCGCCGCAGACGGCTAGACCGTCGCGGCGGCGGCTTTGGCTTTCGTCGTCTTCGCAGCCTTCTTGGTGGCCGGCTTCGCGAGCACCTCGTCGAGCCAGGCGGCTGCTTCGTCCTCCGACATCGCCTTCGCGTACATGAGCTCCGAGGCGAGAATCTTCTTCGCCTTCACGTACATCTGCTTCTCACCAGTCGAGAGGCCCTTGTCGTGATCGCGCAGCGCGAGGTTGCGCACGACCTCGGCAAGCTCGAGGATGTCACCGGTCTTCATCTTGTCGCGGTTGTGCTTGAAGCGACGGTTCCAGTTCTTCGGCATCTCCGTGGAGACACCCGTCAACGCTCCCACAACGACCTCGACCATCTGCTCGTCGATCACCCAGCGGAGACCCACCTTTTCAGCGTTCTCGCACGGCACGTTAACGGTCATATCGTTGTGCAGGATCTTGATCGTCAGGTACTCGCGTTCCTCACCGAGCACGATCCGCTTTTCCTTCGTCACGACGGTGCCTGCACCGTGGTGTGGATACACGACCTTGTCGCCGACCTCGAACAATCCAAGCCTCCCCGCCGTATCGATTCGAGTAGTCCGACTGCCTACAAAAAGCGCCGGCAGTAGACGAACTCCGCCGACGAATCAGTCACAGTCTAGCCGCTCTGGTCGATTTCCGTCAGGGTTTTCGCACGACCCGGGTTCCGCGACAATCCCGGCCCTAATCCTTGCGCGATCGCCGATCGCAACGAGTCTGCTTCGGACAGGCGCAGCGCCTTGCCAGAGCCTTCGCGCGCCGGCGGCGTGCCCGCGGGCACGACCACCGTGCGAACCCCGAACTTGCCGCACTCCTCGAGCCGCCTCTCGGACTGACCGGCTTGGCGAAGGCGGCCGGTAAGACCAACCTCGCCGAACGCGGCGATGCCTTCCACGACAGGCGCACCGCGCGCCGCAGACGCGATGGCCAGCGCGATCGCGAGATCGGCGCCCGGCTCGTCGATCCGTACGCCGCCCGCGACGTTCACGAAGACGTCCGCAGACCCAAGCGAGATGCCAGCGTGCCGAGACAGAACCGCAACGATCATCGCGAGCCGTTTCGGATCGACCCCTGTCCCGACGCGCCGCGGCATCGCGAGGTCGGTGGGAGCGACAAGCGACTGGATCTCGAGCAGTAACGGCCGCGTGCCTTCGAGCGCGCAGGCGACCGCCGCGCCGACCTCGCCTGCCTCCGTGTGGCCGAACAACGCGGACGGATCGGGGACGCCGACGAGTCCTTCGCCGGTCATCTCGAAGATGCCGAGCTCGTTGGTCGAGCCGAAGCGGTTCTTCGCGGCCCGGAGGATGCGATGCGAGTGGTAGCGATCGCCCTCGAACTGAAGGACGCAGTCGACAAGGTGCTCGAGTACGCGAGGCCCCGCCACGGCGCCATCTTTCGTCACGTGCCCGACGAGGACGATCGCAACGCCGTGCTCCTTCGCAGTCCGAAGCAGGCGGGCCGCCGACTCGCGCACTTGAGCGACGGAGCCAGGCGCGGAGCCGAGCTCCGATGAGTAGAGCGTCTGGATCGAATCGACGACGCAAACGTCGGGCCGTTCACGCTCGAGCGTGGCGCAGACCGACTCGAGCTCCGTCTCGGCGAGGATCTCGACCGAGTCGGCGCCACCGAGGCGCGCCGCGCGAAGCTTGACCTGGGCAACCGACTCCTCGCCTGTCACGAGCACAGCGCGCCGGCCGGCGCGCGAGATCGCGCCAAGCGCCATGAGCAAGAGCGTCGACTTGCCAACGCCCGGCTCGCCACCAACAAGGACGAGCGACGCCGGGACAATGCCGCCTCCGAGGACACGATCGAGCTCTGGCACGCCGGTGGAGATTCGGTCGGCCTCGGCCACGTCGACCTCGGCAAGTCGCTGGAGTGGCATCGCCGCGCCACCGGTCGCCCCGCGTGTCTTCGTCGAAGTCTCCCGTGAGGTCAGCTCCTCAACGAGCGTGCCGAACGCCGCACAACCGGGGCAACGACCTAGCCAGCGACCCGTCGTTGTGCCGCATTCGGAACACGTGAACTGGACGGCGACCTTGGCCATGCACGGAGGGTAGCCGAACCGTCGGATGTTGTGTCGTCTGAATTGAAAACGGCTAGGGGAGGTGCTTGACGAACAAGACGCGATCCTCGCCCGGGCCGTCGTAGTCTGTCGCGACCCTGTCGACGACGAAGCCGAGCGCTTCGTGGAACGCTACCGACGCCGTGTTCGCCGGCGAGGTTACGCAGCGGACGACCAAGCGTCCGCGCTCCTTCGCAGCTACGAAGAAGCGCTCGTAGAGTTGTCGCCCGAGTCCCGAACCGCGGAGCTCCGGCGCGATGCCGACGAAATGGACGTACGCCTCGGAGTCGTCGGTCTGAGACAGGAAGCCGATCAGGAAGCCGGCGATCGTTCCGTCCTCGCGCTCGGCCACGAAGCTCGTCCCCTCGAAGTGGAGGAAGAACAACTTCGGCAGCATCGGCGCCATATCGCGCCCGCCCACCAGGCGTTCACATGCTGGATCACGCGCCCGTAGTCGGACGGCTGCGCGTGTCGAATGGTCGGGTCCATCGCCATCTACGCTAGCCGCGCGGGCGCAGATACGCGAACCAGTAGACAGCGCCAACCAGAATCCCGCCGCCGATCACGTTGCCGACCGTCACGGGCAAGAGATTATGCAGCAGGAAACCGCCGACGGTCAGGTGCGAGAGGTCGGGCACGCCGCTGGCGCTCGCGACGAAACTCGTGTGATCCTTGACAAGAAGCGCGTACGGGATGAAGTACATGTTCGCGACCGAGTGCTCAAAGCCGGCTGCGACGAACGCTGCGATGGGCGGCACGACGGCCACGATCCTGTCGGTCGTCGAGCGCGCGCTGTAGGCCATCCAGACGGCGAGGCAGACAAGCACGTTGCAGAGGACGCCGAGCGCCATCGCCTGCCAAAAGCCGTACCCGGTCTTGGCCGCGCCGATCTTGAGCGCTGCCACGCCGACCTCGCCCTTGCCGAACTGGTACTGGCGGGAGGCGAGCATGAGCCCGGCGGTTCCGAGAGCGCCGACAAAGTTCCCGACGTAGACGATCGCCCAGTTCCGCAGCAGCCGGACGCTACTGACGCGTCGGCTCGCCCAGGCCATGACGATCAGATTGTTCCCGGTGAAGAGCTCGGCGCCGGCGACGACGACGAGGATCAGGCCGAGCGAGAACGCGAGGCCAGCGAGTAGCCGAGCAACGCCGAATGGGAGCCCCGAGCTACCTGCCGCGACGGTGGTAGAGAAGATCGCGCCGAGTGCGATGAAGGCGCCGGCGAGAACGGCGAGAACGAACGTCGTGACCGCCGGCAGACCCGCCTTGGTGACGCCTACGTCCTCGGCCTTGCGCGCAACCTCGATCGGGAGGAGCGCATCGAAGCCCGTTGTGGCAAGCGCCTGATCCGCCATGGCGAGAGCATCGCCAGGCAACGGGTGCCATTGCATCAGGGGCGACTCGGAGCCGAGCCGCGGCTTTCCCGTCGCCAGCCTCGAGCGACCTAGTCGCCTGAAGGGGGCTCGTCCGCAGCAGGCTCGCCGGCTGGGACGGTGACCTTCTCCGGCTCGGGCGCCGGGCCTTCGACGATCGTGATCGTGACGGCCGACTCCTCGGGCAGCAGGCCGTCCGGGCCAACCTCGCGGCGGTCGACGACTATCGTCGCGCCTTCCTTGAGTTCGCGGCCGAGGACGAAGTCGGCGAGCGGATCCTCGATCAGGCGTTGGATCGAGCGGCGCAGCGGCCGCGCGCCCATCGCCGGGTCGTAGCCTTGCTCGACGAGCAGCTCGCGCGCCGCATCGGTGAGCTCGATCGCACTACCGTGGATCGACATCTGGTCGCGCAGCCGCTTCATCATCAGGTCGACGATCTGCAAGATCTCGGACTTCTCGAGCTTGTGGAAGACGATGATCTCGTCGATCCGGTTCAGCAGCTCGGGCCGGAACACCTTCTTCAGCTCGCTCATCACGCGGCCGCGCATGTCGTCGTAGCTGAGGCCGCTCTCGTCGCCGACGGTGAAGCCGAGCGACTGGTTCTTCGAGATCTGGGCGGCGCCGATGTTCGACGTCATGATCACGATCGTGTTCCGGAAGTCGACCTTGCGGCCCTGCGAGTCGGTCAGCTTCCCGTCCTCGAGGATCTGGAGCAGGATGTTGAAGACATCCGGATGCGCCTTCTCGACCTCGTCGAGCAGCAGCACCGAATACGGCTTGCGGCGCACGGCCTCGGTGAGCTGGCCGCCCTCGTCGTAACCGACGTAGCCGGGAGGCGAGCCGACGAGCCGCGACACGGAGTGCTTCTCCATGTACTCCGACATGTCGACCTGGATCAGCGCGTCCTCGTCGCCGAACAGAAACTCGGCGAGCGTGCGCGCGAGCTCGGTCTTGCCGACGCCGGACGGGCCGAGGAAGATGAATGAGCCGGTCGGGCGCTTCGGGTCCTTGATCCCGGCGCGCGCGCGGCGGATTGCCTTCGAGACCGCGACGATCGCCTCGTTCTGGCCGATCACGCGCTTGTGGAGCTCTTCCTCCATGCGGATCAGCTTCTGCGACTCGGCCTCGGTGAGCTTGAACACCGGGATGCCCGTCCACATCGAGACGATGTCGGCGATCTCGTCCTCACCGACCTCGGGCTGCTCCTCGTCCGCCTCGTTCTGCCAGTTCTCTTCGAGCTCCTTCTTCTTCTGCGAGAGCTTCCGCTCCTTGTCGCGCAACGCGGCGGCCTTCTCGAACTCCTGAGAGTCGATCGCCGTTTCCTTGTCGGCGCGGACGCGCTCGATCTCGTCCTCGAGCTCGCGGTAGCGCGGCGGCGCGGACATCGTCTTGATCCGCAGGCGCGACCCGGCCTCGTCGATCAGGTCGATCGCCTTGTCCGGCAGGTGACGGTCCTGGATGTAGCGATCGGCGAGAACTGCTGCGGCGCGCAGGGCGTCGTCGGAGATCTTGCAGCGGTGATGCGCCTCATAGCGGTCACGCAGGCCGCGCAGGATCTGCACCGTCTCGTCGATCGACGGCTCCTCGACGCGCACCTGCTGGAAGCGACGCTCGAGTGCCGCATCGCGCTCGAGGTACTTGCGGTACTCGTCGAGCGTCGTCGCGCCGATCGTCTGCAGCTCGCCGCGGGCGAGAGCCGGCTTGAGGATCGAGGCTGCGTCGATCGCGCCCTCGGCGGCACCCGCGCCGACGAGGTTATGCAGCTCGTCGATGAACAGGATGATGTCGCCGCGCTGCTGGATCTCCTTCATCACCTTCTTCAGGCGCTCCTCGAACTCGCCGCGGTACTTCGAGCCGGCCACGAGCGCCGCCAGGTCGAGCGAGTAGATCTGCTTGTTCTTCAACAGTTCCGGAACCTGGTTCGTTGCGATCCGCTGGGCAAGGCCCTCGACGACGGCGGTCTTGCCGACGCCCGGCTCGCCGATCAGCACGGGGTTGTTCTTCTGGCGGCGCGAGAGGATCTGCATGATCCGCTCGATCTCGGTCTGGCGCCCGACGACCGGGTCGAGCTTGCCCTCGGCCGCGAGCTTCGTGAAGTTGCGGCCGAACTGGTCGAGCAGCTTCGAGCTCTTCGACTTCTCGCCGGGGACTGCACCCGCGCTGCCAGCCTGGCGGCGGCCAGGCCCGGAGAGCATGCGGATGATCTCGTTGCGGATCTTCTCGGCGTCGGCGTCGAAGTCGAGCAGGATGCGCGCCGCGACGCCTTCGTTCTCGCGCACGAGCCCAAGCAGGATGTGCTCGGTGCCGATGTAGTTGTGGCCGAGGGAAAGGGCTTCGCGCAGCGCCAGCTCGAGGACTTTCTTGGCGCGCGGCGTGAACGGGATCTGGCCAGTGGTGACCTCGTCGCCTTGGCCGACGATACGAGCGACCTGCGCGCGCACCTCTTCGACCGTGATGTCGAGCGACTCGAGCACGCGCGCGGCGAGACCTTCCTCTTCGCGGAGGAGGCCCAGCAAGATGTGCTCGGTGCCGATGTAGTTGTGCTTCAGCGCGCGCGCCTCGTCCTGCGCGAGCACTACGACTTGCCTAGCCCGTTCGGTGAACCTCTCGAACACGGTGCCCTCGCCCGTCCTCTCGTCGCTCGTTACCGGAGTCCCCCTTATCGGCCGCTCCGGGTCGAAGGTGGAGCCATCGTACCGAACCCCCTACACCCTCCCGCAGGCTGAACCTACTATCGCCGCCTGCCGACTCCTCCCTCCGTCATGGCCGGATCACGACCGGCGTGCTAATCGGGAGCGCCCGCGCGAGCCACGAGACGACGTCGCTGTCGACCCGAACGCACCCGTGCGACGCCGCTGAGCCGAGCGCGACGCGCCGGCTCGCCGCTCCCCTGCCGTGGATTGCGATGGGCCTGGCCCGCCGCCGAAGTCGTCGAGAACGTCCGGATGGCCGGTCAGGTGGATCACCCACGGGCCGACGAAACCGTCTGCGTTGGGTTGCGGGACAGGGTCGTAGGTCGCCTTCGTACGCGAGTACGCCGAGAGCGGTGTCGACCGGTCCTGTCGGCGGTGTCAGGAAGCCCGAGACGGCGATGTTGAACGTCGGATTGCCGCCGTTGACCACCTGGAACCCGTCAAAGACGGTGACGTTGCCGCTGAGCTCGAGGTTGTTCGAGTAGACGACGACAAGCGACCAGCCGCCAAGCGATCCTGGCCTGTGCCGACCTGGACATCAGCGGCCGTGTATGTCCCGTTGCCGGCGCCGTCGACGAGCGAGGTGACATCGGCAAACGCCTGATACCTCGTGCCGAGCTGTCGATCTGCGAGGCCGTCACCGAGGTTTGACTCCCGCTAGGCGGCGTGATCAGCACCGTGCCGAGCACGCGTAGAGACCGTCGAACTGGACCGTCGAGCCCGACGCAAGCGCGAGGTCGGCCTGGCTCGAGTCGAAGGTCGCGCCGTCCGAGTCGGTGTCGATCAGCCGCATGTCGAAGTTGTTGTCGTTCAGCGTCGCGCCCCTCGTGTTGCGCGCACCGGCGCAGGCCGGATCAGCGTCCGGGCACGTCAGCAGCGTGTTCCCGACGAAGGCGAAGTTGCCCTTGAAGTTGTCGTAGAAGCGCGAGGCAAAGACCCGCGGCGCAGCCTGCGAGCCGCCGACAACAAACAGCAGCAAGGACGCAGCGACGAGGGTGAGAAGGGTGGTGCGCGATACCCCCAAACCACGATCAGCGGGTTCGCTCGACGCGCCTCACAGGCGCAGAGCGCAAACCGTCGCCGACATCAATCGCGTCGTCTTCCCCTTCGAGTTTCCCGGTGAACCTGGCCTATAGCGAGGTCAGGAGAGCGTGTCAGTCGAGGCGGATGCCGAATTTGCCCTCGATCTGCAGACGAATCGCGCGCGTCACCATGCCCGCCGGCCTCTGTACCCTTCCCCGCCGATGGCCCTTCCCAACGGCAGAATGAGTGCGACGGTGCGCCGATGAGAGTCCTCGTCACGGGATCGTCCGGGCAGATCGGCACGAACCTCGCGTTCCGGCTGCAACAGGACGGGCACGAGGTGTTCGGTGTCGACAAGCGCCAGAACACGTGGACGGATGAGTTCCGCTATCTGCTCCAGGATCTCGCCGGCCACTACGCGCCGTTCCGCGGCGGCATCAACGGCGTCGAGTACCCCGAAGTCGATCTCGTCGTCCATCTCGCCGCGCACGCGAAGGTGCACCAACTCGTGAAGCAGCCACACCGGGCGCTCGAGAACGCGGTAATGACGTTTAACGTGCTCGAGTACGCGCGACTGCGGAAGATCCCGATCGTCTTCTCGTCGAGCCGCGAGGTGTACGGCGACGTCCATCGGTTCGACGTCTACGAGGAGCAGGTCGCCGACTTCGCCTACGCCGAGAGCACGTACTCCGCGTCGAAGATCGCGGGCGAGGCATTCATCTACTCGTATGCGCGCTGCTACGGGCTGCCGTATCTCGTCTTCCGCTTCTCGAACGTCTACGGCCGGTACGACAACGACCTGGCGCGGATGGTTCGCGTGATCCCGCTGTTCATCCACTCGATGATGCGCGGCGAGCCGATCACGATCTACGGCGGGAACGACAAGACGCTCGACTTCACATACGTCGACGACTGCGTCGACGGCATCGTGCGCGGTATCGAAGCGCTAGCCGAACGGCGCGTCGTCAACCAGACGATCAACCTCGCGTACGGGAAGGGCAATACGCTCGTCCATTGCGCCGAGCGGATCGCGGCCGAGCTCGGTGTCGAACCGCAGATGACGCTGGCGCCGTCGCTACTGGGCGAGGTGACGCACTACGTCGCGGATCTCTCGAAGGCGCGGTCGCTGCTCGGCTATGACCCGAAGGTGCCGCTCGACGAGGGAATCGCCCGCTCCGTCGCCTGGTTCCGCGAGCATCGCGCCGCGCATCCGGAAGAGAACGTCCTTGTCGCGGCGGATCACGAAGGCACGCTCGGCGACGCCGATCCCCTCTGAGTCGCCCAGGCGGTTTACGATCGGCGGCGTGGACGTCGAGCGAGAGATTCTCTCCTGGGAGCGCTTCGGTGTCGCAGCCCGCGCGCTCGCGCAGCTCGTGCACGACGACGGCTACCAGCCCGACCTCGTGCTTTCGATCGCCCGCGGCGGAATGCTCGTGGGCGCGGCACTCGGCTACGCGCTCTCGGTGAAGAACACGTGGACGATGAACGTCGAGTTCTACACCGGCATCGACGAGCGGCTCGACGTGCCGATGATCCTGCCGCCCGTGCCGGAGCTGATCGACCTCGACTCGGCGCGGATGCTGATCGCCGACGACGTGGCCGACACGGGCGAGACGCTCGCGCTGGTCAAGGAGTTCTGCGCCGGCAAGGTCGCCGAGGTGCGCTGCGCCGTCCTCTACGAGAAGCCGCGCACGATCGTCCCGTGCGAGTACGTCTGGACGCGCACCGACCTCTGGATCGACTTTCCCTGGAGCGCTGGGGCGGCAGTTATCGCCTAGCGGACGAGCTTCCCGCTGCCGCGCAGGACGAGCCACGTGCCGCCGTATTCGTCAACGTCATGGCAGAGGACGATGCCTGGTGACGCACGAGCGATGTGAGCGAGAAAAAGATTGTCATGCCGATCAAGCCTCGGCACATGCCCCTTCGTTTCAGCCGCGCGCCTAGCTCGTGCTCCGGAGCGCAGGGAACAATACGACGTCGCGGATCGTCTCGCGCCCGGTGAGCAGCATCGTCAGCCGGTCTATCCCCAGGCCGAGGCCACCGGTCGGCGGCATGCCGTACGAGAGCGCCTCGACGTAGTCCGGATCGCCCGGCATGCCCTCGACCTGTGCAGCCTGCATCGCGAAGCGGGCCGCTTGCTCCTCCGCCGTGTTGAGCTCGGAGAACGCGTTACCGAGCTCCATGCCGCCGGCGAAGAACTCGAAGCGCTCGACGATCAGCGGATCGGCGTCGGTCGTCCG
Source organism: Actinomycetes bacterium (assembly GCA_025358355.1). Classification (GTDB taxonomy): domain Bacteria; phylum Actinomycetota; class Thermoleophilia; order Gaiellales; family Gaiellaceae; genus Gaiella. The sequence goes on from JANYJX010000049.1 coordinate 67,277, forward strand.
CGCGAACGGCGAGAGCTCGACCGGGTAGTCGTAAACGATCGTCGGCTGGATCAGGCCCGGCTCGATGAAATGGCTGAACGCGTGGTCGATCAGCTGCGGCCAGTCCTTGTCGGCGTTCGTGTCGATGCCGCGCTCGGTGAGCCACGCGCGCAGCTCGGCCGCGTCGCGCGTCCACAGCTCCTTTGCTTCGAGCGCCTCGACGAAGCCGATCCGTTGCCACGACGCTTCGAGCTCGATCTCGTGGCCGCGAAAGCTCACCGCGGTGGTGCCGAGGACATCGCGCGCGACGCTTTCGACCAGCTGCTCGACGCGCACCATCGTGTCGCGGTAGTCCGCGTACGCCTCGTACCACTCGAGCATCGTGAACTCGGGGTTGTGCTTGAACGAGACGCCCTCGTTGCGGAAGTCCTTGCCGATCTCGTAGACACGCTCGAGCCCGCCGACGATGAGCCGCTTCAAGTACAGCTCGGTTGCGATGCGCAAGTAGAGGTCTGCGTCGAGCTCGTTGTGATGCGTCACGAACGGACGCGCGAAGGCGCCGCCGTAGCGCGGCTGCAACACCGGCGTCTCAACCTCGACGAAGCCAGCCTCATCGAGATGCCGCCGTACCGCAGTGACGATGCGAGCGCGAGTGATGAAGTCGCCGCGAGTCTCCTCGTTCATCAGCAAGTCGAGGTAGCGCTTGCGGTAACGCAGTTCGACGTCGGTGAGCCCGTGGAACGTGTCCGGCAACGGCTGGGTGTTGCGCGAGAGCACCTCGACCGAGTCGGCGAGCAGCGACGGCTCGCCGCGCTTCGACTTCCCCGGCCGCCCGACGACGCCGATCACGTCGCCGAGGTGGACGTCGAGCTCGCCGGTCTTGCTCGTGTCGCAGATCATCTGCATCCGGCCGGAGCGATCGACGAGGTCGACGAAGACGAGCTTCCCCATGCCGCGCCTGGCCATCGCGCGACCGGCTAGACGCCGGGCCGCGGGCAGCTCGCCGCCGGCTTCCAGCGGCTCGCATTCCGCGAGAACGGCAACGATCTCATCCCGATCGGGAAAGCGCTTTGGAGCTGAGATGTAGTCGGTCATCGTGTGCGCACGAACGCGCAGGCTGACCGCATGCGCGTTCGTGAGTGCCGCTACGCGGCCTTGATCTCCATGATTTTGAACTTCAACAAGCCGCCTCTGGGCGTCGACACCTCGACGGTCTCGCCCTTCTTGCGGCCGAGAATCGCGCGACCGACCGGCGAGTCGTTTGCGAGCTTGTGCTCGGACGGGTTCGCTTCAGCGGAACCGACGATGTGGTACTCGACGGTCGCCTTCGCATCGACATCACGCAGACGAACGACCGAGCCGATCGACACGACGCTCGTGTCGATATCGCCGGTGTTGATGACGCGTGCATCGAGCAGCCGCTCCTCGAGCTGAGCGATCTTGTGCTCGAGCATCGCCTGAGCGTTCTTCGCGTCGTCGTACTCCGCGTTCTCCGCGATATCGCCGAAAGCCCGCGCAACCCGAATGCGGTCCGCGATCTCACGGCGCTTGTCGGTGCGCAGGATCTCGAGCTCCTGCTTCAGGTTCTCGTAGCCCTCGGGAGTGAGGATCACGTCCTTCACACGGCCTCCAAACAGCATCTCGAAACGAAGCGCGGCGCTCCAATGCGCCACGCCGGGGCGGGAATGGTAGCTCGTGCCTCGGAAACGGTCAAACGGCCACCGCACGCGGCCCCTCGAGAGGTCGCCCTACCATGTGGAGATGGAGATCGACCTGCGCGGAAGTTGGTTCGTCGGCTCGGTCGAGATTCCGACCCGGCTGGTGCTCGCACCGATGGCTGGTGTCAGCGTGCAGGCGTTCCGCCGCCAGGGACGCCGATTCGGCGCCGGGCTAGTTTGCTCCGAGATGGTCAGCTGCGCGGGAATCGAGCATCGCAACGAGCGGACGCTCGGCTACCTGCGCGTCGCCTCGGACGAGCACCCGCTCGCGATCCAGCTCTTTGGATCTGATCCCGCCGTGATGGCGGAGGCCGCGCGAATGGTCGAGGCAGCGGGCGCTGACATCGTCGACATCAACTTCGGCTGCCCCGTTCGGAAAGTGACGCGGACGGGCGCGGGAGCGACGCTCCTGGAGCAGCCGCGGCTGGCCTCTCGCATCGTCGAGGCGATCGCGGGCGCGGTCGATCTGCCGGTGAGCGTGAAGATGCGTCGCGGGCTGCGCGACGGCTCGCGCACGTGCCTCGAGGTCGGGCCGCAGCTCGTCGCAGCGGGTGCGTCGGTGCTCACCCTCCACCCCCGCTCGGCCCAGCAGATGTACACCGGGACGGCGGACCATGCCTTGACGGCGGAGCTCGTTTCGCTTGTCGACGTACCGGTGATCGCATCCGGCGACATCACCTCGCACGCGCGTGCGCAAGTCGTGCTGGCGACGACGGGCGCCGCCGCGGTGATGGTCGGCCGTGGCGCGCAGGGCAACCCGTGGGCGCTGCGCGAGATCGTCGACGGCGACCCCCCCGACCCGACGCAGGAGGAGGTCGTCGCCGAGCTGATCCTGTTCATCCGCGAGACCGTCCGCGAGCTGGGCGAGCGGCGCGCATCAGGCTTCCTGAAGAAGTTCTACGGCTGGTATCTGCGCCGCGGCCGCTTCCCGCGCGCGTTCACGCAGAAGGTTGTCGTGCTCGGTGCGACCGCAGACGTTGAATCGGCGCTGCTTGCTGCCGCGCCCGGCGCCGCCCCGCTACTCGCGCAGCTCGAGGCCGAGCTGCCGACCGGCGACGAGGTGACACTCGAGCTGCCGATCTCGATCTACGGCGGCGGCTAGATCTTCAGTCGGACGAGTGGTGCGCGCCGGCGAGCGCGGTGACGACACCGAGGCCTACGAACACCGAGCCGCTCACGTAGCGCTGGCCGAGCGCGAAGCGGCGTGAACGACGCAGCACGTCGCCAGCCGCACCCGCGGCGATCGCCCAGATCGAGTCGGTGATCATCCCGAGCACCGCGAACGTCCACCCAAGGAACGCGATCTGTAGCGTTGCATGGCCCCGGCTCGGGTCGACGAACTGCGGCAGGAACGCGAGGAAGAAGAGCGCCGTCTTCGGGTTCAGCACGTTGACGATCACGCCCTGCGTGAACGTGCGGCGCAGCGTCCGCTCTCCACCAAGCGCGACGTCGGTGTCGGCGTTGCGCGATACGAGCGTCCACAGCCCGAGCCCAATCAGGTACGCCGCACCCGCCAGCTTCACGGCCGTGAACGCTGTCGCCGACGAGAGAATCAACGCCGACAGCCCAGCGGTTGCGGCCGTGACGTGCACAAGCGTCCCGAGGTGAATCCCGAGCACCGAGACGAGTCCCGCCCGCCGCCCCTGGTGGATCGACCGCGTCACGACGTAGAGAACCGCTGGCCCTGGTACGAGCAACAGAGCCAGCGCCGCGACGGCGAAGAGCGCGAGCCGATCAAGCGCGATCATCGGTTCAGATCCCAAACAAGACGGAGCCCTTCGAGCGTGAGAAACGGATCCACACGCACGATCGTCGCCGTGTGCGGTGCGATCAGCTCGGCGAGCCCGCCGGTGGCGACCGCAGGCGCATCGGGCGACTCGAGCTCTGCGCGGATCCGCTGCACGATCCCGTCCACCTGACCCGCAAAGCCGTAGACGAGCCCCGACTGCAAGCCGGCCACAGTCGTCTTCCCGATCACGGTCGCAGGAGCCGTGAAATCGACCTTCACGAGCCGTGCGGCGCGCGCGAAGAGAGCGTCCATCGAGACCTCGATCCCGGGCGCGAGCACGCCCCCCACGTACTCACCCTCCGGCGAGACGACATCGAAGTTCGTGGACGTACCGAAGTCGACGACGATGCACGGCGCGCCGTACCGCTCCTTTGCAGCCACCGAGTTGACGATCCGATCCGGCCCGACCTCACGCGGGTCGTCGTAGCGGATCTGGATCCCGGTTTTCACCCCGGGACCGACCGCCAAAAGCGGCGCCTCGACCCAGCGAGCCGCAACCCGCTCCCATTCGCGCACGAGCGTCGGCACTGTGGAAGCGAGGCAGATCCCGTCCACCTCGTCCACATCGAGCAGCCCGCCAAGGAAGACGCCGAGCTCGTCGCCGGTCCGGGTGCGCTCGGTCGCGAGGCGCCAGTGCTCGACGATTCGCTCGCCCTCGTACAGCCCGAGCACGGTCTGGGTATTGCCGACGTCGACAGCGAGCAGCACAGCGCTACCCGAACGGAGCGATCACAGCTGCTCGTCGTCCGCGGGAGGCACCTCGCCGATGCGCTCCGCGAGCGCCTCCGGCGTGAGGCGCGGCTCGTCGCCTTCGCCACGAAGCTCCTCGACCGTGACATCGCCCGACGTGTAGACGCGCGCCCGCGGGATCATCCGCGTAGGCCGGTTCTTGTCCCACACCCACACGTCCTCCATCTGAAGATGGAAGAACGGGTAGCTCGTCTGCGGCTCGACCTTCAGGTCGAGGATGTTGCAAAGGTAGGTCGCATCCTGCGTGAGAACGCAGTAGCGGAAGAGCCCGAAGACTGCCGTGTATTCCTTCTTCAGTCGCAGCTCGAGCTCGGCCTCGAACTCGTCCAGCTCGTCGAGGTGACTCATGCGTCTGAGTCTAACGCCGCGAGGGCGTCTGTCACCGACCCGCGCCCGGGGATTCGCAGCGTCGGATCGAGCTCGAAGAGCGGCTCGAGCACGAACGCGCGCTCGTGCAGTCGCGGATGCGGAACGGTCAAGCCCGGCAGCTCGACGCCAAGATCGCCGTGGAGCAAGAGATCCAGATCGATCGTGCGAGGGCCGTTCCGCGCGCCGCGACGATCGCGGCCAAGCTCGAGCTCGACGGCGAGCAGCTCGGCGAGGAGGCTCTCCGGGTCGAGCGAGGTCTCGATCATCGCGGCCCCGTTCAGGAACGACGGCTGGTCCAGAAAGCCGACAGGCTCCGTCTCACGAAGAGTCGAAACGAGCAGAATGTCCACGCCGGGGCGCTCTCCTAGCAGCACAAGTGCCCGACGGATGGTGGCCTCGCGATCGCCAAGATTTGCCCCCAGCCCGACGTAGGCCCGGGTCACCTCGCGGAGACTAGCTACGACAGCCGCGGTGTCGCTGCGGCGGCTGTCTCTTTAGTCAGTCGCGAGCCCGCTCGACCTCGATGGCCGAGTGCTCGCTGGGAAGCTCGAGTCGCACGTCTGGCTTGCGAACGCGCACGCGCGCCTTGGCGACCGGGAACCTCTCGAGCAACGTGTCGGCGAGCGCGGTCGCGAAGGCTTCAAGCAGGTGATATGCGCGTCCCTCCGAGATCTCGCGCACCGCAGCGACGACGCGGCGGTAATCGACGGCATCCTCGATCCGGTCTGTTTGCCCGGACGTGGTGTCGGCGACATCAAGCCAAACATCGACGAGGAACCGCTGCCCGTGCTCGCGCTCTTCGGCGAGGACGCCGTGATAGCCGAAGAGCTCCAGCCCGGCAAGCTCGATTGTCATGCGGGCCATTCGACCATGCCTTTCTCGACGGCGCGTGCTGCGGCAAGAGCTTCGACGTGCAGGCGCACATCGTGCACGCGGAAGATCGACGCGCCGCGATCGAACGCCGCCACCGCCGCGCCGACCGACGCCGCATCGCTCGCCACGCGAGCCGTTGGATCGCCAAGCGCCTTGCCGATCGTGCTCTTGCGCGACAGCCCGACCAGCACCGGCCGGCCGAGCGCAACAAGCGCATCTAGCCGCCGGATCAGCGCCAGATTCTGGTCGGGCGTCTTGCCGAAGCCGATTCCCGGATCAAGGAAGATCCTGTCCTCTGGCACGCCGTGGCCAACCGCGAACGCGACCCGTTCCTCGAGAAACGCAACAACTTCCGAGACCACATCGTCGTACTGGGGCGCGACCTGCATCGTCCGCGGCTCGCCTTGCATATGCATCAGGCAGAGATATGCGCCCGTCTCGGCGACGACCTCGACCAAACCAGCGTCGGCGCGGAGCGCGGTCACATCGTTCACGAGCATCGCGCCCAGCTCAATAGCTCGCCGTGCAACCTCGGCTTTCGTCGTGTCGATCGAGACAGGCGCGCCGCCGAGCTGCTCAAGCACAGGAACCACGCGTCGCAGCTCCTCGTCGACCGACACAGGCGCCGCGCCCGGACGAGTCGATTCGCCGCCGATGTCGACGATCGCCGCGCCCTCCGCGAGTAAACGGCGCGCTGTGGCGACGGCCGCAGCGGGATCGAGATTGACTCCGCCGTCCGAGAATGAGTCGGGCGTGACGTTCACAATTCCGAGCACGGCGGGGCGCACGAATGCGAGTTCAACCGGGCCAGGCATGCGTCGAGCGTACTTGCCGCGCCGAGCCGTCGCGCTCCAATCGGCTGCTACGCTGCCGCCAAGACCTAGAGCGAGTACCGGTGGTGCAGTGCGCCTCTCTACCCGTTCGTTATGTGGCGAGGGAGGTGTATTTCAATGGCAACCGGAACCGTGAAGTGGTTCAACGAGACGAAGGGCTACGGCTTCATCGCTCCCGACGAGGGATCGAAGGATCTGTTCGTCCATCACTCGGGAATCGCAGGCGATGGGTTCAAAACTCTTGCCGAGGGCGCGCGCGTAACGTTCGAGCAGCGCCAAGGCACGAAAGGCCCCGAGGCGACTGATGTCTCGGTGATCCCCGCCTAAGGCGGCACATTTGGCCTCGCGCTTCCACTGCGGGAGCGCGAGGCCGACGTTCTTCTCCAGCTAGGTATTTCTCGGTGCGTAGGCGGTAGGCGACCGCTGCGAACGGCCGCATGCGAGCGGGTGCGTCAGGAGGCGGCAGGATCCGGCGGCGGCTGCATGGCTGCACCGGGGATCGCGCGCGGAGACGTCCGCGGCGCAGGCTTCTTCTCGGGCGAAGGCTCCGGCTCGGGCTCCGCAACGGCCTCAGCTTCGGGCGGGAACACCGTCTCCTCCGCTTCGCCGGCGAGGAGGCGCTCGAACTGATCCTTGTCGATCGTCTCGCGCTCGATGAGAATCGCCGAGAGCTTGTGCAGCTCGTCGACATGCTCGCGAAGCGTCTTGGAGGCCATCTCGTGCGCCTCTTCGATCACGCGGCGGATCTCATCGTCGATCTCGCGCGCGATCTCGTCGGAGTAGTCCGGCTCCGCACCCATCTCACGGCCGAGGAACGGCATGTCGTGATTGCGCCCGAGCACACGCGGGCCGAGCTTCTCGCTCATGCCCCAGCGCATGATCATCCGCTTCGCAGACGCGGTGACCTTCTCGAGATCGTTCGCGTCGCCGGTTGTGATCTCGTTGAATACGATCTCTTCCGCCGCCCGGCCACCGAGCGTCATAGCCATCTCGTCCATGATCGCGCGGCGCGTCGTCAGATAGCGATCCTGGCTCGGGAGCGAGACCGTGAGGCCAAGCGCCTGGCCGCGGCTGACGATCGTGATCTTGTGAATCTCGTCCGTGTACTCGAGGTAGAAGCCGACGAGCGCGTGGCCCATCTCGTGGTAGGCGATGATCTTGCGCTCCTGCTCCGAGATCAGCCGCGACTTCTTCTCGGGGCCGGCGATCACGCGCATGATTCCCTCTTCGAGCTCGTTCTGGCCGATCGTCTTGGCGCCGCGGCGGGCCGCGAGCAGCGCCGCTTCGTTGATCACGTTCGACAGATCGGCACCCGTGAAGCCCGGCGTCGAGGCGGCGAGCACGTCGAGGTCGATCTCCTTGTCGATCGGCTTGCCCTTCGTGTGCACCTCGAGAATCTGCTGGCGACCCTTGCGATCCGGCCGATCGACGACAATCTGCCGGTCGAAGCGCCCCGGGCGAAGCAGTGCGGGATCCAGAATGTCGGGGCGGTTCGTGGCGGCGATCAGAATGATGTTGTCCTTCATCTCGAAGCCGTCCATCTCGACGAGCAGCTGGTTCAGCGTCTGCTCGCGCTCGTCGTGGCCGCCGCCGAGACCCGCACCGCGGTGACGCCCGACGGCGTCGATCTCGTCGATGAAGATGATGCAAGGGCTGGCCTGCTTGGCCTGCTCGAACAGGTCGCGCACACGAGAGGCGCCGACGCCGACGAACATCTCGACGAAGTCTGAGCCCGAGATCGAGAAGAACGGCACGCCGGCCTCACCAGCAGTTGCGCGCGCGAGCAGCGTCTTGCCGGTTCCGGGAGGCCCATAGAGCAGAACGCCCTTGGGGATGCGCGCACCGAGCGCCTGGAATTTCTTCGGGTTCTCGAGGAACTCCTTGATCTCCTGCAGCTCCTCAACCGCCTCATCCGCGCCAGCCACGTCCTTGTACGTGGTCTTCGGCGAATCGGGGGACATGCGCTTGGCGCGCGACTTACCAAAGCTCATCACCTTCGAGCCGCCGCCCTGCATCTGGTTCATCAGGAAAATCCAGATGACGAGCAGGAACACGAGCGGCAGGATGCTGCCGAGGATCCCCCACCACGCGGAGCCGTTGATGCCCTTCGAGTCGTACTGGACCTTGTACTGGTCGAGCAGCTGCTGGAACGCATACTGCGACTGCGAGGTCGGGTAGTGCACCTTGACCTTCTGGGCCGGAGAGACGAGCGTCGCGACGATCTCCTGCGAGCGCGGGTTGAAGACAACGTTGTTCACGTTGCCGCCCTTCACGTCGCCACGGAGCTGCGAGAGCGTCACTTTGGCGCCGCTGTCGTGCTTCGGGATCAGCGTCTGGCTCGCCAGGTAGACGAGCAGGACGATCACCACGAGGGGGAACAGAGCGCTGCGGAAAAAGCGGTTCACGCTGGTCGCAGGGTAGCAGCCACCTGCGGTTCTGACGATCCCTTATGTGCTGTTTGCCACAACTTCGGGCCGGAGAACGCCGATGTACGGCAGGTTCCGATAGCGCTCCGCATAGTCGAGCCCGTAGCCGATCACGAACTTGTTCGGGATGTCGAAGCCGACGTAACGAACGGGGATCTCGATCTCGCGACGCTCGGGTTTCGTCAGGAGCGCGCACACCTCGAGCGACGCGGGCTCACGCGCGGTAAGGCTGCGCATCAGATAGGAAAGCGTGAGCCCGGAGTCGATGATGTCCTCGACGACCAGCACGTCGCGGCCGGCGATGCTCGCGTCGAGATCTTTCAGGATCCGGACGACGCCCGAGGAATCGGTGCCGTCGCCGTAGCTCGAGATCGCCATGAAGTCGATCTCGCACGGCACAGTCAGCCGCCGCATCAGATCGGCAAGGAAGAAGATTGCGCCCTTGAGAACGCCAACCAGCAGCAGATCGCGGCCTTCGTAGTCGGCGGAGATCTCTCGCCCGAGCTCGTCGATCCGCACCTGCAACGGCTCCTCATCGATGAGGATCTCCGCGACATCAGCTTCGAGATCGACCATGGTCATCCGTCCCGGCGTGAGCGTACAGCGCCTTCGAACCCCGGTGCGTCAGCGACCGCCGGCACGCTGACGACATCGTCGCCATGGACAACCAGCGGCCACGTGTCGCGCTCCGCGCGTGGCACTTTCGCGTCGACGAAGAGGTCTTGCACCTTCTTGCGCCTGCCTTTGAGCCTGTCGCCCGGTTGTCGCGTGCGTACCTCGAGGCCGTCGAGGTCGGACTCGAGCGTCCACGGGCCCCACTGCACCGCACCTTCAAGACGGATCGTATGGTACTCGCGAACGGCTTGGATGCTGGCGCCGAGGTCGGCCGTCTTCGTCCCGTCGCGCGAGGCGAGCAGCTCGACGAGGCTCGCTTCGAGCGCGCGCGGCAGGCGGTCGCGCTCGCCGGCGAGCGCCAGCAGGTTCGCGTCGACTCCTTTGTGCACGCGGCGCAGGAGCGGCAGGATCTCGTCGCGAATCAGGCCACGGGTCGTGCTCGGATTCGACGAATCGCGACGGAACGCGAGGTCGTGCTCGACGCAATACGCCTCGGTCTCCTCGCGCCACAGAGCGAGCAGCGGGCGAACGATGCCGTCCTCTCGCCGGGCTTTGATCCCCTTCGTGTTGCCGCTCGAGACGAGGCGGTAGAGGACAGTCTCGACCTGGTCGGACGCGGTGTGCCCGGTCGCGCGCAGGCCGTGTCCTTCGGTGAGTTGGTAACGGAGATCGCGCCACTCGGCCTCCGTGGTGGCCGGCGGCGCGTCGATGATCTCGGCGCCGAGAACGTCGCGGCAGTGGCCTGCGTCTTCGTCGGATTCTGTGCCGCGTAGGTGGTGGTTGACGTGCACCGCGCGGACGTCGTAGCCGAGCGCGTCGAGCGCGGCCCAGAGGCAGGTCGAGTCGGCGCCGCCGGAAACGAGGCACGTCACGGCGCCGTCCGACGCGATCAGATCGTGGGTGCGGATCTGGGCTTCGACACGCGCGAGCAGGTCGTCCACGCGCCCAGTGTCTCAGATGGGCGCGTCGCGGAACTGCGGCGCTTCAGCCCACACGCGCAGCGTCTCGGCCGCGGTGTCGGCCTGGTCACGCGTCAGCGGATACGGCGTCGCGTGGGCGAGGTGCTCGACCTTCGCGGCGGGGAAACCACCGTCGGCGGCATCGATCGCATAACGCAATGGCAACGCGTGACCGACGACGAGGATCGTCTCCTCGGGCCGCCCGAGCAGCAGTTCGAGCGCCGTCGCAATGCGCAACGCGACATCGGATCGGCTCTCGCCGCCGCCCGGGCACGGCTCGTCAGGCTCGTTCGTCCAGGCCCAGGCGCGGTAGACGGCTAGCGAGCCGCCTTCGAAGGAGCCGAAGCCGATCTCGTCCAGCTCAGCGAGCGCGATCCTCGGCACGTCCGGCCGCTCGGCGAGCGCGAACTGCAGCGTCTCACGGGTCCGCGCGAAGCGGCTCGAGACGCCGAGCTCAATCCGCTCCGTGGCCAGCAGCCGGCCGAGGTCGCCAGCTTCGCGACGGCCCGCCGCACTGAGCCGCGCTCCCGGCACGACACCACTGACGATCCCCTCGACATTCGAGGCGGCTTCGGCGTGTCGCGCGACGATCAGGCGCTTCACAGGAGGATGCTCCGGTACGTCAGGACGCGATCCATGCCGACCGCGTCGTACAGCGCAATCGCCGGGAAGTTCTCGGTGCGAACGAACAGTGTCACGACCGGAGTGCGCTGGAGTAGCAGACGAATGAGGTCGCGCAGCGCGCGTGTCGCGTAGCCCTCGCGCCGCGCGGGCGGGTCGGCCCAAACCTGCTGGAGCTGCACGGCGGACGGTGTCCATGCCGACGCCTCGGCTTTGAAGCGGATCACGCCATCCTCGACCCACAGCCACGATCGGCCTTCCTCGATCTGGACACGCGTCCGCCAACGGAAGCCCTCGGGATCGCGCCGCAGCGGATCGACGCCGAGCTCCTCGTGATGCGAGGCAGCGCACGCGGGCACGAGCAGCGGCAGATCGTCGAGCGTCGCAGCGCGCAGCCCGGTCTCCCCGGCCGGCGGCGGCTCCGACATCGCGTACACAGGCTGACCAGGGCGATCCTCGCGCGCACGTGGCAGCCGTCGTCCGGCCGCTTCCCAGAGCTCGGTCACGGCGCGCTCTTCGCCGATCAGCATCCGCGCACCGGCCTGTGCCGCCGCGGCGGCGAAGATCGCGCAGCCCTGGCCAGACGGGACGACGTTCGTCCCGACGTGGCAGAGGCCACGGACAGTCGCGACATCGTCGAGGAGAGCGAGGAACCGGCCTTGGCCGCGGCGCGCGACATCCTCGAGGAAGACGCGCTCGACGGGGTCGACGGCGCAGAAGTCGAGGATCTGGTTGCGGGTCGGCTCGATGACGTGTGCCACGGTTGTGATCCTGACGTATAGGGTTGCCGCCGTGCCAATCCACCTCAGAGCGAACCCCGGCGACTACGCGGACGCGTGCCTCCTGCCGGGCGATCCGCTGCGTGCGAAGTACATCGCCGAGACGTACCTCGACGACATCGTGCTGTGCAACGAAGAGCGCGGGCTGCTCGGCTACACGGGAACCTACGAGGGCAAGCGCGTCTCCGTACAAGGGACGGGAATGGGCTGCCCGGGTGCGACAATTGTCTTCGAGGAGCTCGTCCAGCTTGGCGTCAAGAAGCTGCTCCGTGTCGGCACCTGCGGCGGGTTGCAACCCCACCACGCGCTTGGCGACACGATCATCGCGATCTCGGCGGTGCCGGCCGACTCAACCGCGATGCACCTCGTCGCGAACGAGCCGCACTGCCCGACCGCGAGCTGGGAGCTGATTCACGGCGCGGTGCATGTCGCGAAGGAAGTCGGCCTACCCGTGCACGTTGGCCCCGTGGTGTCGAGCGACCTCTTCTATAACCCGGACGAGGGCCAGTACGAGCGCTGGTCGAAGCGTGGCGTGCTCGCCGTCGAGATGGAAGCGGCGGCGCTGTTCACCGTTGGCGCGATCCGCGGCGTCCAGTCCGGCTGCCTGCTCACCGTGAGCGACATCGTCGTCAAGGGTGAGTTCACGCGGATCTCCGACGACGACCTGCGTGCTGCGGTCGACCGGATGACGCGCGTCGCGCTGGCGACCGCTACCGCCGGCCATTAGCGGCACGGTCTTTCTCGTCAATCCGGCGTCGGCAGCGGGGTCGACGGGAAAGCGCTGGCCCGAAATCGCGCACCGCGCCGCGGCTGCCGGGCTCACGGGCGACACGTTCCTGAGCGAGCGGCCAGGCCAGCTCGGCGATCTTGCCCGGCAGGCGGTGGGCGACGGCGCAACGCTGCTCGTGGTCGTCGGCGGCGACGGGACCGTGAATGAGGTCGTGAACGGGATCGCTGACCTCGAGAATCAGCCCGAGGTGGCGATTCTCTCGCGCGGCACCGGCTGGGACTTCATCCGGACGTTCGGCATCCCCCGCAAGGTCGAGGACGCGGTCGAGGTGGCGCTGCGCGGCGAGACGCGCCTCGTCGATCTCGGGCGGGTGAGTTACCGCGCGTGGGACGGCACCGATGCTCAGGCCGTGTTCGCAAATGTCGCGAGCGCCGGCATGAGCGGCGCCGCAGCGCAGCGCGCGAACGCGACGACGAAGACGTTCGGCGGGAAGGCGGCGTACCTGTGGGCGGCGCTGGCCGTTCTCGCACACTGGTCGCCGGGCGAACTACGCGTCACGGTCGACGGCGAGAGCCGCTCCGGCCGGATGTACGACGTGATCGTCGCGAACGGCCGCTACTTCGGCGGCGGGATGGAGATCTGCCCGGACGCCAGCTCAGACGACGGCATGTTCGACGTGCTCACGATCGGCGATCTGACAAAGCGGGATCTGATGCTGACGATGCCGAAGGCGTATCGCGGCGCGCATCTGCCGCACGCGAAAGCCGAGGTCTTGCGGGGTAGCGTCGTCACGATCGAGTCTGACGAGCCGGTGCCGGTAGAACTCGACGGCGAGCAGCCCGGCACGACGCCGGTTCGGTTCGAGGTGCTGCCGGGCCGCTTGAAGCTGCGCGTGCCGGCTTCGAGCTAAGACGACTCTGCCGGCGACTTCGGCTTCGTGCGAGGTGCACGCTCAGCCGGCTTCAACGTCTGCGCCGCGACCTGCTTCTCGAGCTGGGCGACCCGCTCCTCGAGCGCTTCGATCCCGCGGACTTTCTTGCCGAGCTCGTCAACGCGTTCGCGGAGCTCGTTGAACGCCTTCAGCGCCTTCGCGCCGCCGGGCAGCTCGGCGAGCTTGCTGAGGACGTCCTCGCCGCGGGTCGCGAGCCGCGCCAGCACGTCCTTTTCTTTCTTCGGCTTGGCCATCGTCACATCCTAATGAGCACGGGTGTGCCCGTCGGCGCGAGCTTGAACAGGCGGAGAACATCGTCGTTGCGGACGCGGATGCAACCGTGCGAAACGGCGCTACCGAGGAGTGTCGCCTCGTTCGTGCCGTGGATCGCGATCGGGCCGCCTTGCGCCCAACTCTTCAGCACCGGCGAGAACGCTGAGATCCCAATCGCGGCCGGGCCGAATGCACCCCAAGGGTCGGACGGGATGAGCTTCTGATTGACGTAGTAGCGGCCCGTCGGCGTTGGGGTCGCGGCAGAGCCGATCGCGGCAGACACGACGAAAATCGGGTTCCCGGCGCGGAGCAGCGTCACGCGTCGCTCGGACAGGTCGATGACGATGCGCATCGCGACCGCGCGCTCCGAAACGACGGACGCGCGCACCCAGCCGGTGATCCCGTTCGGGCGCAGCGGTAGCTGGACGTGGTACCACGCGGCCTGGCACGAAGCATCGACGCGCGCGCCGAGAACGCCGAAAACCGTCGGCACATCGTTGAGATTGAGGCGTCCGAACGCGGCGATCCGCCCGCGACCCGGGTGTCGATACGCCACGGCCCGGTTCATTACGGTGACCGCGTAGGCGAGCCGTCCCGACGCGAGGCTGACCGCGCTACCGGGAGTGCAGACTGGGCCACGGGCGACGCGCGCCTTTGCTGGTTGGGCTGCGGGAGGCGGAGAAGTCGGCGCGGCCTCGACCGGAGTCGCGCTCGCCGCCGACGCACCATGCCTGAGCTGTGTCAGGCCGAGCGTAAGGGCTACCGTCACCACACCGGCGACGACTAGCACCGGGATTACTCTCCTCGACCCCACGCGTCCGTTGTACCTCGTTCGCGCGCCAATGACAAACCGTACGGCTCGACTAACCGAGCGCGGCCACGACAGCAGCCAGCGTCTCGCCCGCGCCAGCCTCAATCTTGAGCAGCGCTTGGTCGTCGAGCGTCGTCGGGCCGAGATTGACGATCGCGAACGTGCCGGCTTCGAGCGGGAGACCCGCGACCGGCCACACCTCGAGCGACGAGCCGACGACGAGCACAAGCCCGGCGCTGCGCGCAAGCGAAAGCGCGCGATCGATCGCTGCGACCGGCAGCAGCTCGCCGAACATCACGACTCCCGGTTTCAGCGACGCATCACACGCGGCGCAGAGCGGAACCGGCGAGACGGCGAGCAGCTCGCGCACCTCGGCAATCGGAACCCGAGCGTCACACGCTGGACACACCGCCGTCGCGAGCGAGCCGTGCACTTCGACGACCTCGCGGCTGCCTGCTTGCTGATGCAACCCGTCGACGTTCTGCGTGACGACGGCTTCGACGAGACCACGGCGCTGGAGCTCGGCGATCGCGTGGTGGCCGGCGTTCGGCCTGATATCGCCGAGCATGCCGAGCCGGCGCCCGTAGAACTCCCAGACTCGTGCGGGATCGCGTCGGAACGCGTCGATCGACGCGACCTCCACCGGGTCAATGTCGGCCCAGATCCCGGTTTGCGAGCGGAAGTCGGGGATGCCACTCTCGGTCGAGACACCTGCGCCCGTGAGTACGACGCACGGCTGCCGCTCGCGGATCAGCGTGGCAAGGCGGCTAACCGACACGCGCGCATCGTAGGCTTGCAGATGTGGACGACTTCAACTTCTCGACCGACGTGCAGGTGCGGTTCGCCGAGACCGACGCGCAAGGCATCGCGCACCACGCGGCGTTTGTCGTCTTCCTCGAGGTCGCGCGCGTGGCGTGGCTCGACGAGTACGCAGGCGGCTACCAGTCGATTCGCGACCGCGGGATCGAGGCGCTGACGACCGAGGTGAGCCTGCGGTACCACCGCGCGGCCCGCTTCCACGACCGGCTGACGGTGTGGGTTCGCTGCGCCGAGATCCGGGGCGCGCGCTTCCGCTACGAGTACCGCATCGAACGTGCCGGCGAGCTGATCGCCGACGGCCACACCGGCCATGCGACGGTCGATGCCGCAACCAGGCGGCCGATTCGCGTGCCGGACTGGTTCGCGGCGGCGCTGGCTACGAGCGTCTAAGCCGCGCGGGTAGGGGCGTTTCCGCCCGGGACATTGGCCGCGGGCTTCTTCTTCGGCGCCTTCTTCGTGCCGACACGCACAAGCTGGGCGTCCCCGACGTACGAGGAGTGCCAGGTGTCGTCGGAGAGGAGCTTCCCGCCGGCGTCGTAGACCTTGCGCCGGACCGTCGTCGCCGTCGGCGCCGTGCCGGAGTGGTCGACGACACGCTCGCCCTTCTTCAGGCTCGGATCCTTCGTGATCTTGACGGGCATCGAGCCGACGACCCTGAGCGGCGCGACCTCCGACTCGACGCGACGGTGTTGCGGCGTCCCGAAGATCGTGACGGTGAGCGCGCCCGGCGAGACGAACGTGCGGATCAGAAGCCAGTGGTCGGTGTCGTTCCGGAACTTGAGATCGACGCTCGGATAATCGACGGTCGCGTCGCGCCCAAGCGGGTAATGGCTGATGTAGAGGGCGTGGTTCGTGCGCTCGGTGATCGGTAGCCCGCCGTCGAAAACCGCGTTGAAGGTCGTGGTCGAAACCTGGCAGATACCACCGCCGAGGCCCGTCGTGACCTCGCCGTTCATGATCACCGGCGCGACCTCGAAGCCCTTCGCCGCGGTGCGCTCTCCGGTTGTCTTGTTGAACGAGAAGATCGCCCCAGGCGAGACCAGGGTGCCGTCGATCAGCTGGGCGACCAGCGCGACATTGTGCAGCCGCTCGGGGATGCCGCCGTAGGTCGTCGAGTAGCTCGAGACCTCGCCGACGATGCCCATCGCCCTCGCGACCGTGGTGGTGCGCGCCGGCTGGACGGTGCGGACAACCAACAGCGCGATTCTCGCCGCCGGCGCGTTCGCGAACGACAGCGTGCGGGACCCGCCGCCGGCCGGGTGGGAAAAAACCGCCGCCGCAAGCAGCGCCCGTGAGGTGCGAGCGATGTCGAGGGCGAGGCCAGGTTTGGAGGGGACGATGCCGATCCGGTTGCCGGCGAGCACGCGGAACGTTGCGTCGACCGGCTTCTGCTCGACGGTCTTGGCCAGCTGACCGAAATACGCTTCGGCGGCGGGGCCGGCGATGGCGAGCTTCGTCGTCCCGCTCGACGGCAACTCGAGAAGCTGCGCAAGCCGCCAGCGCGGAAGGCGCCAAATCGTTCCCTCATACTGCAATCGCACCGGCGCGGACAGAGCGAGCCGAGCCTGTTGCGCTACGGCCGCGAGCGTGGCAACGCGAACGCGCGGTTCCACCGTTGTCACGTTGAGCGTCGCACGGGCCGGGTGCCGCGTCCCACCAAGTGAGCGGATGATCGTGCTCGTCGCCGCGCGCCGGTCGAGCGCCTGCCCAGCTTGACCGGGGACAGCATCGACCACCAATCCGTGGCGCACGAGCCGCGCGTCGACCTCGGCGGTGTCGACGGCGGTGGCAATCTGCGCAACCGCGTACGCAAGCGGCGTGCGATAGGCGGTAACGCGCGCCACAACCTGGTGGCCGAACAAGCGCGTCCAGAATCTCCGAGCGGCGCGTGCGGGCCAGAAGCCATCGCCAGCCCGATGCGCGGCGACAACCGCCTGCCGCCAATCCGACTGGACGCCGAGCTCGGACGCCGAATAGCGGAACTGCTTCCCCGCAGCCGTGAAAGCGACCGGCACGCCGGCGACCGCAGCCTCCTTCGCACTGAGGCGCGCAATCGCCTGCGGCTGCGTCAGCCCACCGACATCGATCCCGTCAATCGACGTTCCCGAAGCTAGCGTCGACGGCGACCCCGCGAACACGAGACCCAGGACCGCAGCGAGCGCCGCAACGGGCAGTAGCACGACGAGAACGCGCCGCAAGACCAGGGCGGACTGGCGTTGGCGACGCGCGCGCGTCCGGTAGATGGTCGTCCCGGTAGTCAACGAGCCGCCAGTCTAGCGACCGACACGGAGCTGCCCGACCACGATTACACCCTCCACACAACGCCCCGAAACAGCGTGGCCACGGGGCGGTTTCAGTCGCCGCGCGGCAGGAAGATCTCGCGCGCGATCACGAGTCGCTGGATCTGCGACGTGCCCTCGTAGATCTGGAACAGCTTGGCATCGCGCATCAGCTTCTCGACCGGGTACTCCTTCATATAGCCGTAGCCGCCATAGACCTGGACGGCGTCGGTCGTGACCTTCATCACCGTGTCGGCCGAGAAGCGCTTCGCGAACGACGAGTACAGCGTCGCGCCGCGACCGCGGCCGTCGTCGAGCATCCACGCGGCCTGCCACACGAGCAGGCGCGAGGCCTCGATCTCGGTTGCCATGTCGGCGATCATGAAGTTGATCGCCTGGTGCATCGCGATCGGCACGTCGAACGTCACACGCTGCTTCGCGTACTCGACCGCCAGCTCATAGGCCGCTTGCGCGACGCCGACCGCCGCCGCAGCAGTGCCCGGGCGGGTGAAATCGAGCGTCTGCATGGCGATCTTGAAGCCCTCGCCTTCGGCGCCGAGCCGATTCGCTGCCGGCACCTTCACATCGGCCATCGCGAACGCTGACGTGTCGGTCGCGCGCTGGCCCATCTTGTCCAGGTGCTTCTCGATCGTCATGCCGTCGGAGTCCATCGGGAGGACAAACGCTGACAGCCCGCGATGTCCCTTCGTGCGATCGGTCAGGGCAAAGACGATCGCCCAGGCCGCGTGGCCGGCATTGGTGATGAACATCTTCGAGCCGTTGAGGACGTAGTCGTCGCCGACCCGCTCCGCCGTCGTCTTGATGCGGGCAACGTCGGAGCCGGCGTCCGGCTCGGTCAAAGCAAAGGAGCAGAGGATCGGCTCGTCGATGAGCGGCGCCAACCACTGGCGCTTCTGCTCGTCGGAGCCCGCGATCAGGATCGGCCCGATCCCCAACCCGTTCGAACCGAGCGTCGTGCCGATGCCCGAGCAGCCCCAGTTCAGCTCCTCGCCGATCAGCATCCCGTCGAAGCACGAGAGTCCGAGCCCGCCAAGCTCCTTCGGGACATGGAGGTTCATCAATCCGACCTCGTGCGCCTTCACGACGACTTCGGCCGCATGCGTCTGCGCCTCGTCGTAGGCGGCAGCCTTCGGGCGGATCTCCTTCTCGGCGAACTCCCGAGCGAGAGCGCGCAGGCCCGCCTGCTCGGCGGAGAGGGCAAAGGACACCCCGCGGGCAATATCCGTCTCGCTGGTGGTCACAGCAACCCCTCCCACGTCTGTCGATTGACTAGTCAGTCAATAAGTCTAGGCGGCTTCCAACGCTCCCGCAACACACCAGAAAGTACGGTCACGCGATGCCGGCCTTGACCGCATTCGCTCTGAACGGAGTCGCCGTCTGGCGCTGGGACGCCGACAACGGCGTGCGCCGACCGATTCTCAACGAGATCGACTGGCACGCTCGCACGGGAGAAGTGTGGGCGCTACTCGGGCCGAACGGCGCCGGCAAGACGACGCTGCTGACCGTCCTCGGCGCGGTCGAGTTCCCGAGTAGCGGCACCGTCGACATCCTCGGCGAGCGGCTCGGGAGAACGGATGTGTTCCGGTTGCGCGAGCAGATCGGCTTCGTCGATTCGCGGCTCGGGCGGCGTTTCGCGCCCGAGTTGACCGTCGCCGAGGTGGTCCGAACGGGAGCGACTGGCACGATCGGGCTCTTCGACGAGCGGCTGACCGCAGAGGATCGAGAACGCGCCACCGCGCAGCTCGCGACGATGGAGATCGAGCACCTGGCCGAGCGGCGCTTCGCGGTCTGCTCGCACGGCGAGCGGACGCGCACATTGATCGCCCGCGCACTCCTCGCGCGCCCGCGCCTGCTGCTGCTCGATGAGCCAGGGTCGGGCCTCGACCTCGGCGGTCGCGAGACGTTGCTCGGCGCTCTCGGCCGCGTCGTGGTGGATGAGCCCTCACTCACCGTCGTGCTCACAACGCATCACCTCGAGGAGCTGCCGCCGGTCACAACGCACGCGCTGCTCCTGCGCGACGGCCGGATCGGCGCGGCCGGGCCTGCGGACGCGACACTCACCGGCGCAGCCCTCAGCGCCTGCTTCGGCCTGGATGTGCGAGTTGCCCGCTCGGCCGGCCGCTGGCACGCGACAGCTACACCCGCAGCCACCCGGGCCGACCTGCGCTAGTTTGGCGTTACCCGTCTTCTGGGAGGACCCGTGACCGCATCAGCCGAGCTTCAAGCCCTCGATCCCCTCGATCCCCTCGACTTCCTCGCGCTCGACGCACTCCTCGATGACGAGGAGAAAGCGATCCGCGACACCGTGCGCCAGTTCGTCCGCGAGCAGGTCACGCCGTACGTCGGCGAGTGGTTCGAGCAAGGGATCCTGCCGCGCGAGCTGATCGCCGAGCTCGGCAGGCTCGGGCTGTTCGGGATGCACCTCGACGGCTACGGGCTGCCCGGTGCAAGCGCCGTCGCCTACGGCCTCGCCTGCCTAGAACTGGAAGCCGGCGACTCGGGCGTTCGCAGCGCGGTCTCCGTCCAGGGCTCGCTCGCGATGTTCGCGATCTGGCGCTGGGGCTCCGAGGACCAGAAGGAGCGCTGGTTGCCGCCGATGCACACCGGCGAGGCGATCGGCTGCTTCGGCTTGACCGAGCCCGACGCCGGCTCCGATCCCGGCTCGATGCGCACGCACGCGCGGCGCGATGGCACGGATTGGATCCTGAACGGCGCGAAGATGTGGATCACGAACGGCACGATCGCGGACGTCGCGGTCGTATGGGCCCGAGTCGACGACGGCACGATCCGCGGCTTCCTCGTCGAGAAGGGAATGCCCGGGTTCACGGCGCCGGAGATCCACCACAAGCTGTCGCTGCGCGCCTCGGTCACCTCGGAGCTCGTCCTGCAGGACGTCCGTGTCCCGGACGCAAGCCTGCTGCCCGGCGCCACCTCGCTGCGCGGCCCGCTCTCGTGCCTGAACGAGGCGCGCTACGGCATCGTGTGGGGCGCGGTCGGCGCCGGGCGTGCCTGCCTCGAGTCGGCGCTCGACTACGCGAAGGACCGGATCGTCTTCGGCAAGCCGATCTCGGCGTATCAGCTCACCCAGCAGAAGCTCGCGGAGATGGCGCTCGAGGTGAACCGCGGCATGCTCGTCGCGCTGCACATCGGCCGGATGAAGGACAACGGCACGCTGCGCCAGGAGCACGTCAGCATGGGGAAGATGGGCAACGTGCGCGGTGCGATCGAGATCGCGCGCAGTGCCCGGACGATCCTCGGCGGCAACGGGATCACGCTCGAATACCCCGTAATCCGGCACGCGAACAACCTCGAGTCCGTGCTCACGTACGAGGGCACGCACGAGGTGCACACACTCGTCGTCGGGCAAGCGCTCACGGGGCAAAGCGCGTTCCGCTAGGCCTAGACTGCGGCGATGATCGTCGCGCTCCTTCCGGCATCGCCGCGGCGGCGACGGCGCATCGCTTGGCTCGCCGGGCTCGGGTTCGTCGCAGCTCTCGCTGTCGGCTCGATCTTTCTCCTGCCGTCGCCGCACACGATCCACGAGACCTTCTCCGGCCCCGCGTCGGTCGATACGCCGGGCACGACGCACGTCTCGCTGCTGGAGCACCGGCGCATCGACGCGACGATCGACCGCTTCGTGATCGCCGCGCTCGCTCGTGGCGACCTGGGCACGGCGTGGGATCTCTCGGGGCCTGATCTGCGCGGGACGACGAGCCGCGCCGACTGGATCGCGGGGAGAACTCCCGTGTCGCCGTTCCCGGTCGCTGGCGAGGAGTTCCACGGCTGGACGCACGTCGTCGCGTACCCGCGCAGCGTCACGTTCGACCTGCTGATCCAGCCGCGAGCTGGTGCCAAGGTCGATGGGGCGAGGGTCGGTGCGACGGCGTTCAGCGTGCAGGTGATCCGGCGACACGGCACCTGGGCTGTCAACCGCTGGTATACGCAGGCCACCTTCAGTCCCGTCGGGACGAAGCACCCTCACATCGTCGGGCCGAACGACTTCGGCGCCGTCGGGCGCGGCGACGGGCATGTCCAGCACGGGCGCATCGGCTATTGGTGGCTGGCCGTGCCGATCGGCGTGTTCGGGCTCGGGTTCGTGGTCGTGGGGATCGTCGTCGGACGGAACTGGCGCCGCTACCGGCGGATGCGCGCGGCGGTGCGATCCGAGCGCACGGACGACGAGCGCCGCGCCTAACCGCGCCGCATCACAATGACGCGGCAAGGCGAGAAAAGGCGGTTCCGGACAGTGACCCGTACGGTCACGCTCTCGGGCGCCTAACCCTCTGACAGCAGTCCGCGGCCACCCGACAGCGGAACGCATGACCAGACGGAAGCACCGTGTCGGCGATCACTGTGCCGCCCACGCGCCTGACCCGAACGTACGAAATCTCGCCCTCGATCGGTACCGGCGTCCCCGCAACCCGAACCTCTCTTACTCGCAGCTCGCTCGGGCTGGATAATCCGCAACCGGCCGCGACGACCGGCGACGGTCTGCTGTGTCCTCCGCAGCCGGCGCTGAGCGCAGCGAGTACCGCGCACATGATCGCCAGTCTCCTCATCTACCGACCCAATCGACCGTGGATCGAGCGAAACAGCGAAGATGCGCGTCGCTCGTGACGCAAAACGTCGACGCTCAGCCCGCCTCACCACTCCGCGCCCTCTCGCTGCGGGATGCCCTCGCGGGCCGCTGGTTCGCAATCGGCATCGGCGGGATCGCGCTTGCTGCGACCGCCTTCTTCCTTGCGCGCCTCACCGCGTGGCCGCCGCACGAGGACGAGACGCTCGCGCTCTTCACTGGACGCGATTCGTTAATCGGCACGATCAACCACGTCACTCGCGTGCGCGGCGGCGCGCCGCTCCACTTCCTGCTCGCCTGGGGAGTCGCTCACGCCGACTTCGGCTGGCGCGCGCTACGGCTCGTCTCCGCGATCCTGGCCGTCGCGAGCATCCCGGCGATGGCGCTGCTTGGACGGCGGCTCACCGATGCGCACACCGCGCTCCTCGGGACAATGCTCGCCGCCGGCAGCTGGCTGTTCCTCTTCTACGGCACGTTCGGACGGATGTACAGCCTGTTCCTGTTCACGACCGTGATCGCCGCGCTCGCGCTCCTGCGCGCGGTCGACCGGGGTCGAGCCCGCGACTGGGCGCTGTGGAGCGTGGCGATCCTTGCCGCGGTCGCAAGCCACCCCTACGGCGCGCTCGTCGTCGTCGCGCACGGGCTGTTCGTCGCGCTCGCGCATCGCGAACGGCTACGCGCGGCGATCGTTGCCTTCGCCGCCGTGCTTGTCGCCGGCATCCCGTTCTGGCTCACCGATCTGACCCTTGCGGGACGGTTCGACGTGGGTGTTGGTGGCGGCGGGCGCCAACTCGGCGGGCCAAGCGCGGTCGCGAACTTCGCCTGGCAAGTGGCAGGAGACTTCAGCACCGGCCGCCGCTGGCTCCTGATCCTGATCCTCGCCCTGGCGGCGGTTGGCGCCGTGAGCGTGCCGTGGGAGACGCTGGCGCTCGCGCTGTCGTTGGCTGCGGTGCCGGCGATCGCGTTCCTGGGCGCGCGCCTGCACACCGCAGCGGCGCCGCAGACGCGCCACCTGATCTTCGTCCTGCCGCTGTTCTCGCTGCTCGTCGCCGCAGGGATCTTGCGGATCGTCCGGCGTCTTCCCGCTCTGGCTCTCGTCGCCGTGGCTGCGCTGCTCGTGGCGCAGGTCGGCTGGGCGTGGCACCGCACGCCGGGGCTGTTGAAGGGCGAGCCTTCCGCGCGTGTCGCGGCGCGCAACCAGGCGTCGGCGTGGCTCGCAAGCACCTCCCGCCCCGACGATGTGCTGTTTGGCTACGAGCCGCTCTACCTCGGAGCTTGGGAGCGCAACCGCGACTTCTCGTCGACCATCGTCCCGCGGGCCGACGCGGTGCTCGCCTACAAGGTGCTGAAGCGGAGCGCGCCGCTCGGTCGTGGCGTCTTCGTCCTCGACGGCAGCGACTCGCGCAACCGCGCGCCCGCGATGACGATCGCGCTGCGCCTACCCGAACCAGCCGCCGCCTTCGTGGTGCGGCGCTTCGGCCCGTTCCTCGTGGTGCGCACGCGCGACGCGACGGTGACGCCGCAACGCTTCCTCGCGCTGGCCGAGGCAACCGAGAGACTCGGCCGCGAGCTCGGCTTGGACGATTCGGTGATCAACCTCGACATCGTCCTCGCAACCAAGCGCCGGTTCCGCTAGGGACGAACCGCGTGGGGTTCCTCGACCGCCTTCGTCGTTCGGAGACCTGCACCGCGGTGCTCTTCGAACGCGAGCTTCTGGTCCTGACGGCTGACGCGGATCAGGAGCCAAACGGCGAATGGGAGATCCTCGATGCAGCCCGCACCTTCGCCTTCGTCCTAGTAACTGACGACGAGGGTCTGACGGTGCTCCCGGCGTTCACAAGCGAGGCGGAACTCCTGCGCTGGCATCCGGAAGGAGGTCAATGGGTCGCACTTGAAGGCAGAGTCGTGCTCGAGCTCTTGGTGCAGAATGACTGGGACCGAATGGTGGTCGACACAGCGAGCCCGAACGCCTTCTCAATCACTCGGGCCGAAGCTGCGACGCTTCTTGAGCCCGTAGCCCGAATCATCGTCGGGCCAGCTATGGGCTCGAGCGAGGCTCGTCCTCGTGTTCGCTTTCGAGGAGCTCTCGGAAGCACGGGGCACTTTCGAACGCAGCTAGCCCGGTCGGCGTCGCTCGTCTCTGCCGGCGCCGCTGGCGCTTTCCCGTCGCGAAGACTGCCGACGCTCCCAACAGGCCGCCGATCACGAGCGACCGAGCACGATCCCGGCGCCTGCGCTCTCCATCCATGCCACGATCGTACTGCGATGCTGGTCTGCACCCTCGGAGATCTCCACCTCGACGTCGTCGCCCGGCTCGACCGGCCGCTCGTCGCCGGGGCAGACACGCCGGCCCAGACACTCGTCTCGGCCGGCGGCCAGGCTGCGAACGTCGCTGCTTGGGTGGCGGCGCTCGGCGCCGATGCGCGGCTGATCGCGAAACGCGCTGATGACGAGAGCGGACGACTCGCGGCCGCGGCACTCGAACGATTCGGTGTCGACTTGCGCGGGCCTGTCGTCGCGACCGGGACCGGCGTCGTCGTGTCGGTCGTCGGCGCGGACGGCGAGCGCTCGATGGCGTCTGACCGCGGCGTCTCGGCCGATCTGCGCGCCGACGAGATCGACCCGGAATGGCTCGCCGGCTGCGGCCATTTCCACGTGTCCGGCTACTGCCTCGCGGGCGAGCCCGGGCGGTCGGCGGCGCAGCGTGCGGCCGAGCTTGCGCACGCGGCGAGCGCACGCGTGAGCGTCGACCTCGCCGCCTCGACCGTGATCGAGACCTGCGGCGTGGTCCAGTTCCGCAAGCTGGTCGTCGCGCTCGAGCCCGCCGTCGTCTTCTGCAACGAGGACGAAGATCGCGCGATCGGCGGGGCTATTCCCGGAACGACGTGGATCCTCAAGCGCGGCGCGCGCGGCGCATCGTTCGCCGGCGACGAACGGTCCGCGCTTCCCACCGAGGTCGTAGACACGACGGGCGCCGGCGACGCGCTCGCTGCCGGCTGGATCGTCGGCGGCGCCGATCTCGCGCTCGAAGCGGCCGCACGCTGCGTCGCCACAGTAGGGGCAATGCCCGGCGGGTAGGCTCGTCGCGTGGCCGACCCAATCCACGTCTCCGACGAAGTCGCGACCGCGCTGGCCGAGAGGCGCGCGGTGGTCGCGCTCGAGACGACTCTGATCGCGCACGGCTTCCCCGCGCCAGAAGGCGTCGCGGTTGGGCTCGAGAGCGAGCGCCGCGTCCGCGAAGCCGGCGCCGTTCCCGCGGCGATCGGCGTCCTCGACGGCTCGATCCGGGTAGGCATGACCGAGGACGATCTCCACCGCTTCGACACCACTGCGCGCAAGCTCGGCCCGCGCGATCTCGCCGCGTGCGCAGTGCAACGCGCGGTCGGCGCAACAACCGTCGGCGGCACGCTCGCCGTCGCACGCGCGGTCGGGATCCGCTTCATGGGAACCGGCGGTCTCGGCGGCGTGCACCGCGGCTTCCCAAGCACGCCAGATGTCTCGGCCGACCTCGGGGAGCTCGCGCGCGGACAAGCGCTCGTCGTCTGCTCCGGCGTCAAGTCGCTGCTCGACATACCGGCCACCGTCGAGCTGCTCGAAACACTCAGCGTCCCCGTACTCGGCTTTCGCGCCGATACGATGCCGCTGTTCTACTCGGCGCACGGCGGCCCGCCGGTCTCGGCGCGGGCCGAAACAGCCGACGAAGCCGCGCGCGTCGCCGCTGCGCACTGGTCGCTCGAACGTGCGTCGCTGCTTCTCTGCCGACCGCCGACGGAAAGCATCGAGGTCGAGCCGCTGATCGAGGAAGCGATCGCGGCCGCGGCGCGCGCCGGCGTGAGCGGCCAAGGCGTGACCCCGTTCGTCCTTTCCTATCTCCACGAGCACTCGGGCGGCGAGACGCTGCGCGTCAACCGCGACCTGATCGCCGACAACGCAGGCCTGGCCGGCGAGGTCGCCGCGGCATACTCCGCGCTATGAGCCTCTACGACCGCGTTCGCGACCTGCCACTCGTCGTCGACGGATACACGCTCGAAGGTTTGGTGCGCGATGTCTCCAGCGGCTTCACACGCAAGTGCACGCTCATTCACCTGGCTGGCGCGGGCGACACAGGAGCCGGCGAAGACGTCACCTACCAGGCCGAGGAGCACGACCACCAGATCGAGCTCGGCCCGGTCCTGCCACTCGCCGGCGAGTGGACGCTCGACTCGTTCTCGCAACATCTCGCCACGCTGCCGCTCTTCGACCACGAGCCCGAGCAGCATGCGTTTCTCGACTACCGGCGCTGGGGTTTCGAGAGCGCGGCGCTCGACCTCGCACTGCGACAAGCCGGGCTCTCGCTCGGCGACGCGGTCGGGCGGGCGGCCAACCCGCTGACGTTCGTCGTCTCGCTGCGCCTCGGCGAGCCGCCCTCGATTGAGCGCCTCCGCGGTTGGCTCGTGCTCTACCCCGATCTCCGGTTCAAGCTCGACGCAACACCGAGCTGGACCAACGAGCTGATCGCGGAGCTTGTCGAGCTCGGCTGTGTCGACTCGGTCGATTTCAAGGGCCACTACCACGGCACCGTCGTCGACGCGCCGCCGGACACGGCGCTCTACGAGCGCGTCGTCGCGGCCTTCCCCGACGCGTGGCTCGAAGACCCGGCGCTGACGCCCGAGACGCTTGCCGTCCTCGAACCGGTGCACGAACGCGTGACGTGGGACGCCCCCGTCCACTCGGTCGAAGACATCGAAGCGCTCCACTGGCCGCCGCGAACCGTGAACATCAAGCCGTCGCGCTTCGGCTCAGTCGAGAAGCTGTTCGCCGCCTACGACTACTGCGCCGCACACGAGATCGGCGGCTACGGCGGCGGCCAGTTCGAGCTCGGAGCGGGCCGCGACCACATCCAGCTTCTCGCCGCTCTGTTCCATCCGGACACGCCGAACGATGTCGCACCCGGCAACTTCAACTCGCCGGAGCCGCTCGCGGGGCTGCTCGGCAGCCCACTCCACGTCCTCGAGCGGGAAACTGGCTTCGCCGTAGCGGGATAAGACCGTCTAGACAAACGCTGTACCCTCATTTCGACTTCTCAGTCGATCCCGTCTAGGGCGTCACCCACGGATCAGCCGTGTTGACCCACAAGTCTGAGTCAGACAGCAGCATCCCCAGAGGATGCCCCTAGCTCGCGTCGTGTCCGCCGCTCGGCGCGTCCAGCAGCCAGGAAGACGAGACCGCAGCCCATAGGGATCAAAAAAACGATGACGAAGGTGAGAACCAGCTGATAGACAGGTTCCCCATTCGTCAGGGAGAAGACTGCCCCGATCAACAGGATGGGAAACGCAATCGGAAAGATCAGAAGCACACCAGCGACACGGGGACGCTTCCAACCGACGTATGTCGGAACGCCGAACACCAACACGGAAAGGACAATCCCCGAACCAGCCAGGGTCGCCGCACCCACTTGTGTCAAACGAGTCGCACGTCGTAGATGCCGTGAGACGAGAGATTTCGTAGCCAAGCAATGGGGAGAAAGTACAAGCCGAGGATCACAACACCTATGATCTTCAACCGCCGCGCGGACTTCATGGGAGGCTCGACGTGGTTGAAAACGCCGTCTCGCGTTCCTCGCGATACCAGGTTTCGAAGCCGGCGAACGGAACCCGGCCTTCGACCACGGCTAGGACTCGAGCGCGGCGAGCAGATCGTCGATCGGGACGAGCGGCAGCGACTCGAGCTTGGCGCTCCCGCGCGCGCCGAGCGCGACCGAGACCTTTGCGATCGTCAGGTCGTCCGGCGCTTCGACGATGTTGACGAAGTCGTAGGCGCCGAGCGACGCCCACTGGTGCAGCACGCGCGCACCCAGTTCCTCGACGTCACGGTTGACCTCACGAAGGCGCGCCGGGTTGGAGTTGAGCGTCTGCACGCCCTTCTCCGTGAGGGTCGTCAGCATCAGGTAGATCGGCATCGCTCCTCCTCGGTGGTCGTGTCGGCGAGCCTAACCGAGCGGCCTGGTCGCCGTAGAGCATGGCCGCGCCGATGAACAGGAGCGGTTGGAGGACGATCCCGGCGACCGCGCCAGCAGTGCGGCCGGCGGTGTCGGCGAAGCTGCGCAGGAGAAAGAACGCAACGCCCTGCGTGAGCAAGACAAGGATCGCCAGCGTGCAGAGCCCACCGAGGACGTGGATGTAGTCGACGCGCGCCAACTGCACCGCGCGGCTGAACGCGGCGCGGATCCCGAGGTGCTCCATCAGCGCA
Source organism: Actinomycetes bacterium (assembly GCA_025358355.1). Classification (GTDB taxonomy): domain Bacteria; phylum Actinomycetota; class Thermoleophilia; order Gaiellales; family Gaiellaceae; genus Gaiella. The sequence continues at coordinate 95,656 of JANYJX010000049.1, forward strand.
GCCGGCACGACCAGACCGAGAAACGCAAGCCAGGCGATGCCAGGCAGCACGAACAAGGACGCGAGAAGTGGGAACGGCACATAGACGAGAACTCCGGCGACAAACGCGTTCAACCCCCACCGACTGCGAATGGAAACATCGCCGACGATGCCGACAGCCAAGACGTACGAGAGCGTGAACAGCGGCGCCGCGGCAACCGCGAACGCGTAACGGTGCCAGCCCGTGAACTCGGCGGCGACGACACTCGCGATTCCCGGCAGCACGCCGATCGCCAGCGAACGCCAGACGTTCTTCTGGTAGACGCGAATCGACTCGGCGACGAGCTGGCCGACGGTGCGGGTCTCGGGTGGCAGCGGCGGCGGCAACGGCCGTCGCGCAGCACTCGTCGTTTCGCGGCGCGGCATCCCGAGGACGCTACAGGGAGAGCGCCGCGATCAACCGCGGGATCGCCACGGCCAGCGCGGCGAGCGCGTCGTCGATGCGCCAGTCGCCACGCGCGTCTTCGACCAGGTTCGAGATCGCGCGCAGCTCGATCGCGGGAATGCCCGCGAGCGCCGCTGCGCGCAGCACGGCGAAGCCTTCCATCGCCTCGACCGAGCACTCCGAGCCGCCGCCAACCCGGGCCGTCGTGCCGATTGGCAGCAGCACTGCGTCCGGCAACGCGGTGTGGGCGGCCTGGAGAAGACCGTCGTCCGGGCTCGCTTCCCGCGGCGAGAGACCCGTGGTCAGGCGCAGGTCCTCGTAGATCGCGACCGAGCCCAGCACGAGCTGCGGCGGCTCGAGTCCCGACGCGCGGTGCGCGCCGGCGATGCCAACCTGCAGCACAGCTCGCGGTGGGCTCGCGGCAAGCGCTGCCGCGGTACCGGCGGCAGCCTCCACTGGGCCAACTCCACAGACAAGCCCGGTGTGCCCGCACAGCTCCCGCTCGGTCGCGGCGACAATCAGAATCTCGGTCATGGAGCTCTCATTGGCGGTAGCCGGGCTGGACGATCCTACGGTGTACGCGCTGACTCAAGCGAGCGCGGCCGAGATGTACAACCATTACGACGGCCGCCCCGGCTCGGGTGCGAAGCCGCAAGCATCAGAGTTCGAGCCACCCGACGGCATCTTCCTCCTGGCGCTACGCGAAGGCGAGTCGATCGGCTGCGGCGGCCTCTGCAGCTTCGACGAGACGACGGCCGAGATCCGCCGGATGTACGTCGTGCCGGCCGCGCGCCGCCAGGGTGTGAGCCGAGCGATCCTCAGCGCGCTGCTCGACGCCGGCCGCGAGCTCGGCTTCACGCGCGCCCGACTGGAGACCGGCTATGCGCAACGCGAGGCGATCGGCCTCTACGAGTCGTCCGGCTTCAAGCGGATCCCCTGCTGGGGCCCGTACATCACCGACGAACGGAGTCAGTGCTTCGAGCGGCAGCTATGACGAGGCCCGCCACCAGTCGCCGACCTTCTAGGATCGGACGATCGTCACGAGTCAAGCCAAACAGGAGGGCGCGTGTCACGGCGAAAGCTCGGTTTTGGAGTCGCATCCGTCGTCGTGCTCGCGGTGCTCGCCGTAGGGACCGCGAACGGCGCCAGCAACGCGATCAAGCAGTGCCCGGAGATCAAGTCCTCACCGTGGCAGTTCCCCGGGACGCAGGTGAAGGGAACAACATATGGCTCGTACGTCGTCGGCGGCTTCACGTGCGCCGCAGCGGTAACCTGGATCAAGAAGCTCACGCCGACGCTGCTCAAGAATCGCAAGTTCGGTGCGAGCAATGTGCTGACGAACGGCCCTCGTGGCTACCTCTGCACTGCGAACCCCGATGCCAAGGGTCATGCTTTCGCCGGCTCCTGCCGTAAAGGGAAGCTTGCTGCCACCGTGGGCTTCGGCTGGGGCGGGCGGCCGGCCCTAGCCTGAACCGCGCTGTCGGTGTGCGCGCGCCGGGGCTCGTACACCCGGCGCGAGCACAACCGCGCTACTTGCCGATCGGGATGACCTGACCGCGAATCTCGCCGCCGGCGTTCTTGGCGGTGTGGACGTTGACGTACGCCTTCCCTTTCTCCATAGCGTTCTCGGCTGCGCCGACGATCTTCACCTTGCCGGTCTGGCCGCTCTTGCACGGGCCACAGAGTGAGATCAAGACTGCGCCAGCCGTTCCCTTCTTGCCGAGGTGCACGTGGGCCGCGCCCGCCGCACCGCTCAGCCCGTGGAACGTCAGCTTCCACGTGAAGGTCGTGGTGCCCTTCGCCTCGACCGACCGCGCGCTAAAAGAGCCGCCCGCGCCAGCCGGTGCCTTCGGCTTCGGCCTCTCCTGGCCGACGTTCAGCGTCGCCTTGAACGAGTACGTCTCGGTCTTCGTCGTACCGCTGGTCGACGTATTCGCTGCGCCCGTCGTCGTTGTCGACGAAGTCGGGTCGCCGTAGCCGCCGCCTGCCATTGCGGCCGCCGCAAGCCCGAGCGCAAATGTGGCTGCGACGCCGATCGTCGTGAGCTTCTTCATCCGTTCCCTCCTCGACGCGTGTGATCGGTCGCCATCGCGACCTCCATGGTGCACTTCGGCGCACGGACGCGATCGGTTTTAGACCGGTGCGGTCTCGACCCGATCAGCCGTCCGGAACACGATCTCACCACCGTCAACGTCGGCGGCGATCGCGTCGCCGTCCACGAAGCGAGCCTCGAGAAGATCTCGCGCCAGCGGGTTCTCGATCAGCTTCTGGATCGCCCGCTTCAGCGGTCGCGCACCGAAGGCCGGGTCCCAGCCCTCCTCGGCGAGCAGCTCCTTCGCCGCGTCAGTGAGCTCCAGCTCGATCCTCCGCTCGGCAAGTCTCGCGCGCAGCCGTTCCAGCTGCAGGTCGACAATCTCGCCGATCTGGTCGCGGGTCAGCGCGTCGAAGACGACGATCTCGTCGATCCGGTTCACGAACTCCGGCCGGAAGTGCTCGAGCAGCTGGTCGGTCGAGCGGATGTTCGACGTCATGATCACGACGGTGTTGCGAAAGTCGACCGTGCGGCCCTGGCCGTCGGTGAGCCGCCCGTCGTCGAGCAGCTGAAGTAACACGTTGAAGACGTCGGCGTGCGCCTTCTCGATCTCGTCGAGGAGGATCACGCAGTACGGCCGCCGCCGCACCGCCTCGGTCAGCTGCCCACCCTCGTCGTAGCCGACGTAGCCTGGCGGCGCGCCGAGGAGCCGCGAGACCGTGTGCTTCTCCATGTACTCGGACATGTCCAGTCGGACCATGGCCCGCTCGTCGTCGAACATGAAGTCGGCCAGCGCGCGAGCTAACTCGGTCTTGCCGACGCCGGTCGGTCCGAGGAAGACGAACGAGCCGATCGGCCGGTTCGGGTCCTGCAGGCCGGAGCGTGCTCGGCGCAACGCGTTCGAGACAGCGTCGATCGCCGCGTCCTGGCCGACGACGCGGTGGTGAAGTCGCTCCTCCATGTGGATCAGCTTCTCGACCTCTCCCTCGAGGAGCCGCTCGACGGGGATCCGCGTCCAGGCACCGACGACCGCAGCGATGTCGTCCTCGTCGACCTCCTCCTTGACCATCGGCGCCGTCGCTGCGACAGCTTCGCCGCGCTCGGCGAGCTCTTTCTCGAGCGCGGGCAGCTCGCCGTAGCGAATCTCGGCGACGCGCTGCAGCTCGCCGTTCCGCTCGGCGCGCTCGGCCTCCATGCGCAGCTCGTCGATCCGGCGGGTGATCTCCTTGACGCGGTCGAGAATGTCCTTCTCACCCGCCCAGCGCGCTGCCAGCTCGTCGCGGCGGGCCTTCGCCTCGGCCAGCTCGCGCTCGACAGGCTCACGGACGGCAGGCGACTCCTTCGCCAGCGCGGCGATCTCGATCTCGAGCTGGCGCACGCGACGCTCGGCCTCGTCGAGCTCGACGGGCGAGGAGTCGATCTCCATCCGCAGCCGTGACGCCGCCTCGTCGACGAGGTCGATCGCCTTGTCGGGCAAGAAGCGATCTGCGATGTAGCGCTCCGAGAGCACGGCCGCGGAGACGAGCGCCGCGTCGCGGATGCGGACGCCATGGTGCGCCTCGTAGCGCTCCTTCAGCCCACGCAGGATCGCGATCGTGTCCGCAACGGACGGCTCGCCGACGAGCACCGGCTGGAAGCGGCGCTCGAGCGCCGCGTCCTTCTCGATGTGCTTGCGGTACTCGTCGAGCGTCGTCGCGCCGACCGCGCGCAGCTCGCCCCGAGCGAGCATCGGCTTGAGCAGGTTGCCGGCCGACACGGCGCCCTCTGCCGCGCCCGCGCCGACGATCGTATGCAGCTCGTCGATGAAGAGGACGATCTCGCCGTTCGCCGACTCGATCTCGCCGAGGACGGCCTTCAGCCGCTCCTCGAACTCGCCCCGGTACTTCGCCCCGGCGAGCAGCGAGCCGATGTCGAGCGCCCAGACGCGCTTGCCTTTCAGCCCTTCGGGGACGTCGCCCGCGACGATCCGCTGCGCGAGCCCTTCCGCAATGGCGGTCTTACCGACGCCGGGCTCGCCGATCAGTACGGGGTTGTTCTT
>JANYJX010000085.1 GCA_025358355.1 Actinomycetes bacterium
CCTCGGTCGCGTCGCTGATCGCAGCGCCGGCCAACGGCCTCGGCCTGGTCGGCATCTATCCCGAGGCGCTGCTTCGCTCCTGGGACGCCGCAAACGGAGCCGGCTTCAATCTCGAGACGACCGAGATCGTGCAGGGGATCCTCGCAGCAGCCAACAACGGCCCCGGTGTCGTCAACCTCAGCCTCGGCTCCGACCGCAAGGAGTTACCGATCGAGCAGGCGATCTACGAGGCCGTCAGGAAGGGCACCCTCATCGTCGCTGCCTCGGGCAATGAAGGTGATGCCGGGAACCCGCTCGGCTACCCAGCGAGCATCCCCCACGTGCTGACGGTGGCTGCGAGCGACCGCAGCAACGGGATCGCAGGATTCTCGAGCCGCTCGCGCTTCGTCGATCTCGCGGCTCCCGGGGTCGACATGCCGATCGCGACAGCGCGTGGCAAGGGTTGGACAACCGGCGACGGCACCAGCTTCGCGTCCCCCCTCGTGTCGGGTGCGAGCGCCTGGGTCTGGACGGTGCGCCCCGAGCTCGACGCATCGCAGCTGTTCGAGGTGATGCGCCGCTCTGCCACCGACATCGGCCCGCCGGGCAGGGACGACCAGTCCGGCTTCGGGCTGCTGAACGTCCCCGCAGCGCTCGCCTTTCCGGCTCCCGTGCGCGACCCGTTCGAGCCGAATGACGACATCGAGTTCGTGCGCTCCGGCGGCCTCTACGACAACTCGATCCCACCTCTGACGACGAAGACAAAACGATCGATCACGGTCAAGGCTCGGATCGACCAGATCGAGGATCCCCGCGACGTCTACCGGATCTGGCTGCCGAAGAACGGCCGCGTCAGTGCCACGTTGACGGCCGACACGAAGGTCGACCTGAGCCTCTGGAAGCAGGGGACGGTCAGCGTCGCCGAGCGGATCGTCGGCACGGACCGGCTTGCCCGGGCAACGAGGATCGGAACATCGGAGCGGTTGACGTTCGCTAACAAGGGGCCGGGGCGGTTCGCGTTCCTGGCCGTAGTCGATCCGCAGGACGTGCGTGAGGCAACGTATCGCCTGCGGGTGTCATGAGGCTTACCGCCTCGAGCGCTCGACCGACACGGCCGCGTACCCGACAGGCGGGTCGAGCACGACGTCGGGCTTCCGAACCCTCACCCGCACGGCCGTCAGCGGCAGCTCGTCCAGCAGCACATCGGCGATCGTGGCGGCGAAGGCCTCGAGCAAGTGATACGCGCGATCGTCCGAGATCTGCCTGACGCGCTCGACGATCCTGCGGTAGTCAACAGCGTCCTCGATCGAGTCGGTGCGGGCGGCCTGATCGTGCTCGAGGTCGAGCTCGACGTCGACCAGGAATCGCTGTCCGTCCCGCCGTTCCTCCTCGAGGACGCCGTGGAAGCCATGGAGGACGATGCCGTGGAGCTCGATCGTCATGCCACTCTCCCGCGCTCGACCGCCACCGCCACTGTCAGAGCCTCGACGTGGGGTGCGACGTCGTGGGCACGGAAGAGGGCAGCGCCCCGATCAAACGCGGCCACCGCTGCGCCGACGGAGGCAGCCGTACTGCCGACGCGCCCATCCGGGTCTCCAAGCACACGCGCGAGCGTGCTTTTCCGCGACAGGCCGACGAGAACCGGTCGCCCGATGTTGCAGATCCGCTCGAGACCGCGGATCAGCTCGAGGTTCTGGTCGGGTGTCTTGCCGAAGCCGATCCCCGGGTCGAGGCAGACGTGCTCTTCCGGGATCCCCGCTGCCACCGCGACTGCCAGGCGGCCTTCGAGAAACCCGGCCACCTCGTCAACGACGTCGGCGTATCGCGGCGCGACCTGCATCGTGCGAGGCTCTCCCTGCATGTGCATCAGGCAAACGTACGCACCGGCGTCGGCGATCACGCCTGCAAGAGCCGGATCGGCTCGCAACGCGGTGACGTCGTTGACGAGCGCGACACCCAACTCGAGCGCGCGACGGGCAACCTCGGCCTTCGACGTATCGATCGACACGGGCAGTCCCTTCAGCCCTTCGAGCACCGGCATCACACGCCGCAGTTCCTCGTCGAGCGAGACATCGTCGGCGCCCGGGCGTGTCGATTCGCCGCCGATGTCGACGAGCACCGCGCCTTCAGCAAGCAGCCGTCGCGCCGTTGCCACTGCGACCGCAGGGCCGGCGTTGTCGCCCCCGTCGGAGAAGCTGTCTGGCGTCACGTTGACGACACCCATCACCGATGGGCGTGGCCAACACTCCGCAAGCGGCAGACGTCTCACTAGACGATGGAGGGTAGATGGTCAACGGGAGAAACGGGTGCGTGTCGTGCAGACATCCAACCGCGCCTGCCTCTGTCTCCGGCTAACCATCTAACGCGATGAGTGGCTCTCGGCGACGGGCTCTGCTCGGCCTCGCTGCGTTGGGGCTCCTCCTCGTCGCGGTCGCTGTCGCATCGACTGGATCGGTGCCTGCCAGCGCGGGAGGTAGCCGCCGGCCCTCCGCCAGCTTCCTCGATGCGTTGATCAGCCTGTTCCTGCTCATGATGGCGTTCGGTGCGCTGCTGTGGGCCTACGTCCTCCTGCTTCGCAAGGACGTCGCCGCGCAGGCTGCCGCTGCCCGGCGCAACCGCAGCCCCTGGGTATCGGCAGCCGCGTTCGCGCTCGGCTTCGGCATGCTGGCGCTGTTCGTGCGCTGGCTCTCGGTCGACGACGGCCTCCGCCAGCGCATTGCAGCCAGGATCCGGCCCCGGCCGGCAAACGCGGCCGGCGGCAACGTCATGGCTCCCGGCGACTACCGGCCCGAGTTCGCAACCCGCCCCGTCCTCCTCGTTCTCGGGCTGCTCGCTGTTGCGGTAGCCGCCTGGTACCTCTCCTACCGTGCCCGGCGACGACGCCTCGAGCCGATGTCGGAGTCGCTCCTGCCGGCCCTCGCGGACGTACTTGAGGAGACGCTCGACGACCTCCGCGCCGAAACAGACCCACAACGGGCGGTGATCGCCGCCTACGCCCGGATGGAGCGCGCGCTTGGCGCCTACGGGCTCCCGCGAAGCCCGGCCGAGGCAGCCGATGAGTACCTCGAACGCATCTTCTCTGACCTCGAAGTGAGTCGGCGCGCCATCTCCCGCTTGACGGCACTGTTCGTGTGGGCGAAATTCTCGTCACACGATGTGGCAGCGGAGATGAAGCAGGAAGCAATCGAGGCGCTCGAGGCGGTGCGCGAGGAGTTGCGCGCGACGGAGATCCTCGCCGAGCACAAGCGCGCCGTCGCCCTCGCGCACCTGAGGGCCCGCTGATGCGGCGCGCCTGGCGAGTGATCGAGTTGCTGGGGCTGCCGACGATCGGGCTTGGTGCTGCTCTCGCCCTCGCCCCCGATCGCGTGGATCTGGAGGTACACGTGTGGCTCCTTGTCGTGCTTGGCCTCGCCCTGCTGTCGTTGATGGGACTCGTCCGCTCTGCGTATCCGAGCACGCCTTCGCCGTTTGCCGCGAGCCTCCGGCAGTCGCGGGGCATCGTGGCGCGTCCCGGTGCGCTCGTTCGCCTGCAGCGAGAGGTCTCGATGGCCGGGTCTGCTGCGTTCGATGTCCACTATCGCCTTCGCCCGGCTCTGATCGAGCTTGCAGCCGGGTT
>JANYJX010000050.1 GCA_025358355.1 Actinomycetes bacterium
TCGCGATCCTCTCCGGCGTCAAGAAGTGCGTCGAGGTTGCGGTCCCCGTCCTGATGGACGACGGCACGGTGACCGTCTTCGACGGCTACCGCGTGACCCACAACGTCGCGCGCGGCCCGTCGAAGGGCGGCATCCGCTACCACCCGGCAGTGACGCGCGACGAGATCAAGTCGCTCGCGATGGCGATGACCTGGAAATGCGCGTTGATGGGGCTCCCATTTGGTGGCGCGAAAGGTGGCATCGTCGTCGATCCGAAACTGCTCTCGAAGGTCGAGCTGGAACGCATGACGCGTCGCTACACGAGCGAGATCATCAACGAGATCGGTCCGGAGAAGGACATTCCGGCACCCGATGTCGGCACCGACTCGCAGGTGATGGCGTGGATCTTCGACACCTACTCGATGAACATGGGCCACTCGGTGCTCGGCGTCGTAACCGGGAAGCCGCTTGCGATCGGTGGCTCGGTCGGGCGGACCGAGGCGACGGCGCGTGGCGCGCTCTACTGCATCCGCACTGCCATCCAGAAGCAGGGCGGCCGGCTCGACGGGACGCGCATCGCGATCCAGGGCTTCGGCAACGTCGGCTCGAACCTCGCGCGCCTGAGCGCCGAGGAGGGAGTACGCGTGGTGGCGCTCTCCGATTCGCAGGGCGGTGTCGCCAACCCGTACGGGATCGACGTACGCGCCGCGATCGCCCACAAGGCGGAGCACGGCGCGCTTAGGGGCTTGCCCGGGACCGAGGAGATCACCGAGGCCGAGCTCATCGAGTTCGACTGCGACGTGCTCGCGCCGTGCGCCCTCGAGCAGCTTGTGAACGAGGAGAACGCCGGGCGGATCCGCGCGAAGATCGTGGCCGAGGGCGCGAACGGCCCGGTCACGCCGGGCGGCGACGAGATCCTCGAGGACAACGGCGTGCTCGTGCTCCCCGACGTCCTGGTCAACGCTGGTGGCGTCGTTGTCTCGTACTTCGAGTGGGTGCAGGGTCTGCAGGAGTACTTCTGGAAGGAGTACGAGGTGAACGCCAAGCTCAACGACATCGTCGTTCGTGCGTTCGAGGAGACCTGGCAGACGCGCGAGCTGCACGGCACGAGCATGCGCATGGCCGCCTATGGCCTCGCGGTGCGTCGGGTTGCTGAGGCGTCGACAACGCGCGGCCTCTACCCGTAGCGGATGCCTCGGAGGGTTGCGTGACGCGGCGGGTGACGCTGTACCACGCCGAGGGCTGTCACCTGTGTGAGCGCGCCCGCGAGGTGGTGGACGGCGCCCGCGAAGAGCTCGGCTTCACGCTGGAGCTCGTCGACATCGGCGGCGATCCCGAGCTGGAAGCGCGCTATCGCGAGCGATTGCCTGTCGTCGAGATTGACGGCGAGGCGGCATTCACGTTCTTCGTCACGCCCGCGGCGCTTCGCGCGGCGCTGCTCTAAACGCTCGCGGCGATCGGTTCCACCGTCGGCGTCCGCGTGCGGCTAGGCACAATCTGCCGGGGTCGTACCGTGCGCGAGACGAGGGAGACTTCTTGACCGATCGGTTGACGGTGGGCGTTGCAGCGCGGCTGAGCCGCTATCTGCAGGTGCTGACCCAGGCGAAGAAGATGGGCAAGGATCGGATCTCTTCGCAGGAGATCTCCGAGTACACGAACATCAACGCCACGCAGATTCGCCGTGATCTCTCCGGTTTCGGCAAGTTCGGCAAGCGCGGCGTCGGCTACTCGATCGACTCGCTGCTGGCCGAGATCCGCAAGATCCTCCGCACGCAAGGGCAACACAACATCGCCCTCGTCGGGGCCGGTCGGTTGGGCGAGGCGATCGCCGGCTCGCCGATCTTCGCCGAGCACGGGATCACGATCGCGGCGATCTTCGACAACGACGAGGGGAAGGTCGGGAGCTCGATCGGCCGGATCACGGTCAGCCCGCTCTCGGATCTCGAGACGATCTGCCGTGAGCGGAACATCATCGTCGGCGTCCTCGCCGTTCCCGCCGAGTCGGGCCAGGACGCAGCCGATGCGGTCGTCCGCGCCGGCGTGAAGATCGTGTTCAACTACTCGCAAGCGCTCCTCACGGTGCCGTCGGACGTCCAGGTGCACGCGTCCAACCCCGCCGTCGAGTTGCTGTACGCGCTGTACTTCCATCTGGCGTAGGGGCGACCGTTGGGTCGCCCTCGTGAGGCCGTGGGAGATGGGCGGCGTGGGCGTGCCCGTGGGTTGAGGGCGAGGCAAGCCTCGCCCCTACGATTGCGGTATGCCCTCGGCTCCTGGCTCGAAGGTAGAGTCGATGCGTGGACGATCCCCTCCAGATTCAGGAGGCGGTCAACGGTGTGCTCGCCGCCGTCTCGGAGACGGTGCAGCTTTCCGACGGAGCCGCCCGATCCCTGCGGTCGGTGCCTGCCGCTGACTATCTCGTGCGTCGATTCGAGGAGGCCGCGACCGAGCTGAACGCGACGTGGCTCCGACTGTTCCGCGCGAGCGTATTCGGGCCGGCGCCTGCAGGAGCGGCCGAACAGCTCGAGCTCGCCGTGGACGTTGGAGAATCGGCACGAATCAGGAACGAAGACGGCACGATCCCGTCCGCCGCCGCGCCTAGACTCGATCGGGTGAACGAGGAGCACATGGCCGAGGTGGAGCGGGTTCTCTTCCTCATGTCTGAAACCCGTCGCCGCGCCGAGCGCGCAGCGCGCGACCTCGCCCGCGCCGGTGCCGATCCACACCTCGTCGAGGCGCTCGAGCAGGCCGAGCGGGAGCTGGAGACGACGATCGACGTCTTCTTCAAGGGCACGTACTCCCACGTTCCCAAGGACCAACTGAGCCTCGAGGTGCCCGCATCCGATCTGGCCGGTACGGTCGCGATATGAGCGCGGTGGCGTTCACCGAGGTCGACGAGACCCTCGTTCTTCTTGCCGAGAGCCGTGAGCGCGCCGCGAGGGCAGCCAAGACCGTGGCCTCAGACGGCGGGCCCGACCACGTCGTCGCCGCGCTCGAAGCGGTCGATCGCGAGTTGCTCGCGCTTCACCGCTGTCTGCTCGAGGAGACGGTCTTTCACGTTCCCGGCAGCGTCACACAGCTCGCGCTCGACGCCGCCTAGCCGCGCGCGCCGAGGCGCTCGGTCGCCGCGGGCTGGACTAGTCTGCCTCGCATGGCGCGGGTGCGGACGAAGCGGGACAACGGGGCAACGCTCGGCTTCGAGGCGACACTCTGGGCGGCGGCGGACAAGCTGCGCGGTCACATGGATGCGGCCGAGTACAAGCACGTCGTTCTTGGGCTGATCTTCCTCAAGTACGTCTCCGACGCTTTCGAGGCGCGGCGACAGGCGCTGGTCGCCGAGGCGACGCAGGGCGCCGACCCGGAGAGCCCGGACGAGTACCTCGCCGAGCGCGTCTTCTGGGTGCCGCCCGAGGCGCGCTGGGCCGAGTTGCAGGCGAACGCGAAGCGGCCCGAGATCGGGACGCTGATCGACGGCGCGATGGACGCGATCGAGCGCGAGAACCGCTCGCTCAAGGGCGTGCTGCCGAAGGACTACGCGCGGCCGGCGCTCGACAAGCAGCGGCTCGGGGAGCTGATCGACCTGATCGGCACGATCGGCCTCGGCAGCGCCGAGGCTCAGGCACAGGACGTGCTCGGCCGCGTGTACGAGTACTTCCTGGGCCAGTTCGCCTCGAAGGAGGGCAAGCGCGGCGGCGAGTTCTACACGCCACGCTGCATCGTGAAGCTGCTCGTGGAGATGATCGAGCCCTACCAGGGGCGCGTGTACGACCCGTGCTGTGGTTCGAGCGGCATGTTCGTGCAGTCGGAGGAGTTCATCGCCGCGCACGGCGGCCGCCTCGACGACATCTCGATCTTCGGCCAGGAGTCGAACCCGACCACCTGGAAGCTCGCGCAGATGAACCTGGCGCTGCGTGGGATCGAGGCGAACCTCGGCGCACAAAACGAGGACACGTTCCGCCGCGACCTGCACCCCGACCTGAAGGCCGACTTCGTGCTCGCGAACCCGCCGTTCAACATGTCCGACTGGGCGCGCGACGCCGACGATGTCCGCTGGCGCTACGGCACGCCGCCGGCCGGGAACGCGAACTACGCATGGATCCAGCACATCGTCCACCACCTGGCGCCGCAGGGGATCGCCGGCTTCGTGCTCGCGAACGGCTCGATGAGCTCGTCGCAGTCGGGCGAGGGCGAGATCCGGAAGGCGCTCGTCGAGGCGGATCTCGTCGACTGCATGGTGGCGCTGCCGGGGCAGTTGTTCTACGGCTCGCAGATCCCGGTCTGCCTGTGGTTCGTCGCGCGCGATCGGGCGGGAGCGGCGACGAGCGGCGGCAAGCCGTTGCGTGCGCGCAAGGGCGAGGTGCTGTTCGTCGATGCGCGGAGGCTGGGGTCGCTCGTGACGCGCACGCACAAGGAGCTGTCGAACGAAGAGATCGCGCGCATCGCCGGCACGTACCACGCCTGGCGCGGCGAGGCCGGCGCCGGAGCGTACGAGGACGTGCCGGGCTTCTGCAAGGGCGCGACGCTCGAAGAGATTCGCACCCACGGCCACGTGCTCACCCCGGGCCGCT
>JANYJX010000004.1 GCA_025358355.1 Actinomycetes bacterium
CGAGCACACGATCGCCCGCCTCGGCGCGAGCAGGCTGCGCAGCCTGCTCGCCGACGAGAGCTACGTCGCGGCGCTTGGTGCGATGACCGGCGGCCAGGCCGTGCAGATGGTTAAGGCCGGTCTGAAGGCGATTTACCTCTCCGGTTGGCAGGTCGCTGCCGATGCGAACCTCTCGGGCCACACGTATCCCGACCAGAGCTTGTACCCGGCGACGAGCGCGCCGGCCCTCGTCAAACGACTGAACAACGCGCTGCTGCGCGCCGACCAAATCGCCCGCGCCGAGGGCGACACGTCGACGCAGTGGCTCGCACCTATCGTCGCGGATGCAGAGGCAGGCTTCGGCGGCCCGCTCAACGCGTTCGAGCTGATGAAGAACTTCATCGAAGCCGGCGCCGCGGCAGTCCACTTCGAGGATCAGCTCTCGTCCGAGAAGAAGTGCGGCCACCTCGGCGGCAAAGTCCTTGTGCCGACGTCGCAGTTCGTGCGCACGCTCGTGGCAGCCCGGCTCGCCGCAGATGTCATGGACGTGCCGACGCTCGTCGTCGCGCGTACTGACGCGCTGTCGGCGACGCTCCTGACGAGCGATGTCGACGACACCGACCGCGAGTTCGCGACGGGCGAGCGCACCGCCGAAGGCTTCTTCCGTGTGCGCGACGGCATCGAAGCCGCGATCGCTCGGGGCCTGGCCTACGCGCCGTACGCCGATCTCGTCTGGTTCGAGACCTCGACGCCGGATCTCGCCGAAGCCGAGTTGTTCGCGGCCGCGATGCACGAGCGCCACCCAGGCATGCTGCTCGCCTACAACTGCTCGCCGTCGTTTAACTGGCGAAGGCATCTGAGCGACCCGCAGATCGCGACCTTCCAGCGCGATCTAGCCTCGCTCGGCTACCGCTTCCAGTTCATCACGCTCGCCGGCTTCCACTCGCTCAACGCATCGATGTTCGAGCTGGCGCAGGGCTACCGCGACGAGGCAATGACCGCGTACGTCCGGCTGCAGGAGCGCGAGTTCGAGCTCGAGGCCGACGGCTACACCGCGACGCGACACCAGCGCGAAGTCGGTGCCGGCTACTTCGACCAGGTGCTACAGACGATCACCGGCGGCGCGGCTTCGACGCTCGCCCTGCACGGCTCGACCGAGGAAGACCAGTTCGCAACCGGATCGACACGAGAGGAGAAGGCAGCATGAGCATGACCCTGACTATCGGCGCCGTCCCCCACTTCAAGACGCGGGGCTTCAGCGGCCAGCACACGCTCGAGCGGTGCGAGGACATGGGCTGCACGGTCACGCCCGGCGGCGCCGCAGACTGCGGCCGGCTCGCGTGTCCGAGCTGCGGCTTCAGCGGCTCGAACCTCACCGCACCCGACGGCTTCGACGGCGACCAGCTCGCACGCTGCGCCTGCGGGCACGCGTGGAATCCGCGACCGAACCGGGAGCAGGTCGCTGCCTGAGCTAGCTTGCCAACATGCTCGGTGATGTTCTCGAGACCCCACCGGCGGATGTCACCATCGCGCTCGCCGGCGACATCGCTCGCCGGCTCTACGGGCTCGACGGTGCGCTGATGCCGCTCGACGGGGAGCGCGACCGAACGTTCCGCGTCGATACGGAGCACGAGTCTCGCGTCCTCAAGATCGGCAACCCGGCCGACGCGCCGGGCATCGTCGAGATGCAGGCCCTCGCGCTCGAGCACGCACTCGCGAGCGACCCAACGCTGCCCATTCCGCGACTCCACCACACGCTGGATGGACTGCCGACCGGCGAGATCGATCTCGACGGGGCTCGCCTCGGCGTCCAGCTCGTCTCGTTCATGTCCGGGAAGCCGGCGACGGCCGGCGAGACCAGCCCGACCGCCCGCCGCTCCCTCGGCGCGACGGTCGCCCGTCTCGATCGGGCGCTGACCGGTTTCACTCATCCTCTGTCGGACAGACCGCTGCTCTGGGACATCGTCCGCCTCCCAGAGCTCCGGTCGAAGCTCACCGCCGTTCCCGCAGAGCGCCGGTCACTGGTCGCGCGAGAGCTCGATCGCTTCGACGAGAACGTGCCTCGCCTGCGCCGGCTTCGCCGCGGCACGATCCACGGCGATCTCAATCCGGCGAACATCTTCTTCGACGACGAAGACTCCGAGCGGATCGCTGGGATCGTCGACTTCGGCGACATGGTGCATGCGCCCCTCGTCTGCGATCCGGCGATCGCCGCCGCGTATCAGGCCTTCGGCTGCGACGATCCGGTCGCCGCCCTCGTCGACGTCATCTGCGCCTACCACGCCGTTTGTCCCCTCGACCCGGCCGAGGTCGAACTCGTCCCGCTGCTCGCCGCGGCCCGCTGTGCGCAGTCGCTGCTCATCTCCTCCTGGCGCGTCGAGATCCACCCGGAGAACGCGGCCTACATCCTCGGCGACGCCGACGACTCGTTCGAGGCGCTCGGCCGGCTCACGGAGCACGACCCGGCTGTCGTCGCGCGTGGGCTCCTACGCGCCTGCGGACTGGAGCGGCGCATTTCGCTGAGCTTCGGCGACAGCCTCGAGCTCCGCCGTCGTCGCCTCGGGCCATCGCTGTCGCTGACCTACGACGAGCCCGTCCACCTCGACTCCGCTGAGGGCGTCTGGCTCATCGATGTCAACGGCAACCGCCTACTCGACGCCTACAACAACGTGCCACAGGTTGGGCATGGGCACCCGCGGGTGACGGCGGCGCTCGCCGGTCAGGCACGCCGCCTGACGACGAACACGCGTTACCTCGTGGACGAGGTCGCCCTCTACGCCGACCGGCTCGTCCAGCTCCTGCCGCGAGAGCTCTCGGTCGTGATGTTCGTCAACTCGGGCAGCGAGGCGAACGATGTCGCGATCCAGATCGCCCGCGCCGTGACGGGCAACGACGGCGTGGTCATCACCGAGCACGCGTACCACGGGACAACAGCTGTGACTGCGGCGCTCTCGCCCGAGGAGCTCGCTGGACGACCGCTCGAGCGGTGGGTCGCAACGGTCGGAGGCGCCGAGACGCTCGGCGCGGCCGATGCAGCGGCGCGCGTCGAAGTGGAGCTGAACGGCGCGTTCGCGCGCCTGGCAAGCAACGGCGAGGCGCCGGCGGCGGTCTTGTTCGACAGCGTGTTCGCCAGCGACGGCATTTTCCGCGTTCCACCTGGCTACCTGCAAATGGCGTACGCGCAGGCACGAGCCGCCGGCGCGCTCTGCATCGCGGACGAGGTGCAGGCGGGCTTTGGGCGTGTGGGCACGGGCTTCTGGGGCTTCGCGCAGGACGGCGTGACGCCCGACATCGTCACCCTCGGGAAGCCGATGGGCAACGGTCACCCGATGGGCGCCGTCGTGACGACGCCCGAGATCGCGGCGGAGTTCGCCGACCGCTGGCACTTCTTCTCGACGTTCGCCGGCTCGCCCGTCGCGGCCGCGGTCGGCTCAGCGGTGCTCGACGTGATCGAGGACGAGCGGCTGGCCGAGCGCTCCGAGACGGTCGGCGCCTATCTCCGCGAAGGTCTTGCGGCACGCCTCGGAGAGCGCGCCACCGTTCGCGGTCCGGGCCTCTTCATCGGCGTCGAGCTCGACGCCGCTGTGACCGCCCGCGCGATCGTCGAGCAGATGCGCGCCAACGGCGTCCTCGTCGGGCGGACCGGCGCGCAGCAGAACGTGATCAAGATCCGCCCGCCGCTCGTCTTCTCGAAACAGCACGCCGACCGCGTGATAGAGACTCTGACCCGTTCTCTCGAGCTGCCGAGGTGACTGCCACAATGATCGACACCCACGATGTCCTCACCGCCGACGCGGTCGCGTTTCTCAGCGACCTGCAGCGCGAGTTCGGTGGCCGACGCGTCCAGCTGCTGGCGCGGCGAGCCGAGCGCGCGAAACGACTCGCGGCCGGCGAGCTGCCGGACTTCCTCCCCGAGACGGCGGCGATCCGCGAGGGCGACT
The DNA here is from genome assembly GCA_025358355.1 of Actinomycetes bacterium. GTDB lineage: Bacteria > Actinomycetota > Thermoleophilia > Gaiellales > Gaiellaceae > Gaiella. The sequence goes on from JANYJX010000004.1 coordinate 3,921, forward strand.
GGAACGTCGCGCCGTACCCGGCCGCAATAGCCGATCGCCGCGTCGAGATCACCGGCCCAGTCGACCGGAAGATGGTGATCAACGCGCTCAACTCGGGCGCGAAGGTCTTCATGGCCGACTTCGAGGACTCCAACTCGCCGACCTGGCAGAACTGCATCGAGGGCCAGCGCAATCTCACAGACGCGCTCGCCGGAACGATCTCGCTCGACGTCGTCTCTGTCGATGGGGGCGACAAGAGCTACCGGCTGAACGACGAGACCGCCGTACTCTTCGTCCGCCCGCGCGGTTGGCACCTGGTCGAGCGCCACTTCGAGGTCGACGGCGCACCGGTCTCGGCCTCCCTCTTCGACTTCGGGCTCTACGCGTTCCGCAACCACACGACGGGCGGCCGCTACCTCTATCTGCCGAAGCTCGAATCGCATCTCGAGGCGCGGCTCTGGAACGACGTCCTGACGTTCGCCGAGGAGCGCTTCGGCCTAGAGCGCGGCTTCTTCCGCGGCACAGTGCTGATCGAGACGATCCTCGCCGCGTTCGAGATGGACGAGATCCTCTACGAGCTGCGCGAGCATTCCGCCGGGCTGAACGCCGGCCGCTGGGACTACATCTTCTCGGTGATCAAGAAGCTTGGCTCGCGGCCCGAGTTCGTGCTGCCCGATCGCAGCGCCGTGACGATGGCGGTGCCGTTCATGCGCGCGTACTGCGAGCTGCTCGTGAAGACCTGCCACCGGCGCGGCGCGTTCGCAATGGGCGGCATGGCAGCGTTCATCCCGTCGCGCCGCGATCCCGAGGTGAATGCCATCGCACTCGCGAAGGTGCGAGAGGACAAGGAGCGCGAGGCGTCGCAGGGCTTCGACGGCACGTGGGTAGCGCATCCCGATCTCGTTCCCGTCGCGATGGAGTCATTCGACGCCGTGCTCGGCGAGCGGCCGAACCAGATCGACCGGCAACGCGACGACGTGAGCACGACTGCCGCCGATCTGCTGAATGTCTCCGCAACTCCGGGCGAGATCACCGAGGATGGGCTGCGCAACAACGTGTCGGTCGGCATCCAGTATCTCGCCGCGTGGCTGCGCGGCTCGGGCGCGGTCGCGATCTTCAACCTGATGGAAGACGCCGCGACCGCCGAGATCAGTCGCTCGCAGATCTGGCAGTGGCTCCACCATGGGCGGATCAGTGAGGCCGACGTGCACCGCATCACAGAGGAGGAGTCGACGAAGCTCGGCCCAGGCTACGAAGAAGCGCGGGCTATCTTCGAGCAGATCGCGACCCAGCCGGAGTACGTCGAGTTCCTCACGCTGCCCGCGTACGACCGCCTCGCCGACTAGCGCTCAGGACCGACGGAATCCGAGCCGATAAGAGCCGGATGACGAGCCGGTTCTATCTCACGATCGGGCTGACGATCGCCGCCGTCGCGGTTGGCGGCTGGAAGTTCGCGCTGCCGGTGGGCAGCGACGGCCAGAAGCAGATCGTCCAAGGCGTGACGAACGTGCTCGGCACCATCAGGAGTTCGGAGTTCATTGGGGCGGAAGCGACACTCGACGCCCAGCACAACGCGACAGGCTCCTACGAGGGCGCGCCCGTCACAGCACCGATCGTGCTCGTTCGCGCGGACGCAACGTCGTACTGCATCCAAGAGGTGGTCGGCGCAGTCGCCAACCACCTCGTCGGCCCGGGCAGCAAGCCTGTCGCAGGCTACTGCTAGCCCAGGAACGCAGCGATCGCCGCTGCCGTCTCGTCGAAGTTGTCCCACAGGACGCTGTGGCCGCCGGCGACGGTCACGACCTCGAGACTCGGCAGATCGGGCACGACGGTGTTCGTGATCCACGATCGTGCGCCGAGCACGAGTAACGTCGGTTGCTTCGGGAACGCCGGCGCCTCGGCCGCCATCTCGCTCCACGCGACGATCGCCGCGACCCGCGAGAACCGTGCGCGCCAGCGGCCGTCGTCGCCCTGTTCGAAGTGCGCGGCGATCTCGGTCTCGACGATCTCGCGCGGCGTCGTGAACAGCGTGCCGTCGGCGAGCTTCGCTTCGACCGCATCCTCGAGCGACGCGAACGAGACATCCGGACGCGTGCCCTCCGCACTCGTCAGCGCGATCTGCGACTCGATCCGCATCGCCGGGTCGAGCAAGATCGTACGCTCGGCTAGCTCCGGCGCAGCCGCCGAGAGCTCGGCGACGATCCGCCCGCCGAAGCTGTGGCCGAGCCAGGCCGCGCTCGCAACGCCCAGCGAATCAGCCGTCTCGACGAGATCGGCGATGTGCGTGGCGATGTCCCACGGCGGCTCGTAACCCGAGTAGCCGTGCCCGCGCAGATCCACGCCGATGACGCGAAATCCTGGCAGTCGCGTCGCGAGCTGAGCGAAACGGCCGCCGTGCCCGGTCACGCCGTGCAGGCAGAAGATAGGCCGCCCGGCCGCATCGCCGAACTCGTAGGTGTTCAAGCGCACGCGTAGGAGTGTGCCTACGCTCCTACGAGCAGTGCGCGATGCAACCGCTTGAACGCTGGGTCAACCTTCTTCGCGGTCCCGTACCACCAGAGCACGAGATTGCCGTAGCGCTTCTTCGCGAGCCAATGATGGTCACCGCCCATCGTCGAGCCCGACTCCCAAGAGATCGCGGATGGCCCGGCCACGCCGAGCACGCCGATGGGCCCGTCGGCGGGCAAACGGGCCACGTCCTCCTCATCGCCGGGAGCAACGACGTAGATCGTGAACCTGCCGAGCTTGCCGATGTTCGAGATCGACTACGCGACGCCAAGCGCGGTGTAGTCCCCGGATAATTCGCGCGCGGATCGACGAGGAGCTTCCCGCCGCTCGCCGTTCGGAATCGCGCGACGACCTGTGCGGGACTGAGCGCAACCGAGGCCGCAGACGCAGATGCAGCCACGACTCCAGCGACCGCGAACGCAACGAGCACGACTCTCGGAACGCCAGGGCACCGTCAGATCGTCTGCGATCGCGCAAATGGATACCCTCAGCGCATGATCGCGCTCTGGATCGCGCTAGGTGTCCTCGCGTTTCTCGCGCTCGTTTTCGTGGTCGGGTTCAACCAGCTCGTCCGGCTCCGCAACGAGGTCGAGACCGGCTGGTCGAACATTGACGTCCAGCTGAAGCGCCGCGCCGACCTGATCCCGAACCTCGTCGAAGCCGTGAAGGGGTACGCGGCCCATGAGAGCGGAGTCTTTGAGGCGGTCACCGCCGCACGAAGCGCTGTCCTCGGCGCGAGCACACCCGCCGCCGCCGGCCAGGCGAACGAGGCGCTGACGGCCGCGGTCGGGAGGCTGTTCGCGGTCGCCGAGGCGTATCCCGACCTCAAGGCATCGCAGAACTTCCTGCAGCTGCAGGGCGATCTCACCGACACCGAGGACAAGATCAGCGCCGCGCGCCGCTACTACAACGCGACCGTGATGCGCTTCAACACGAAGGCTCAGAGCTTCCCCGGCTTGCTCTACGCTGGCGCCCTCGGGTTCAAGGCGCGAGAGTTCTTCGCGGCCGACGCCGAGGCACACGCGGTGCCCCAGGTCGATCTCACGCCGCAGTAGCTCGTGACGCTGCAGGAACAAATCCGGTCGAACCGCTGGCATAGCGTTGTGCTGATTGGCGGCTTCATCGTCGTGATCCTGATTCTCGCCGGCCTGCTCGCGGCCGCGCTGAACCTGTACCTCGGCGTTTTCGCGCTAGCGGGCGCCGCGGTGTATGCAGTAGTCGGCGTCGCGAGCTCGCGCGGCATGGTCTCGTCGCTCACCGGAGCACACGACCTGCCCGCTGAGCAGATGCGCCCGCTGCAGCGGCTCGTTGAGAACGTCTCGATCGCCGCCGGCCTGCCCGTAACGCCCCAGGTACGTATCGTCGACGACCCCGCGCCGAACGCATTCGCTACCGGGCTTACGCCCGGGAAGAGCTTTGTCGGGATCACAACAGGCCTGCTCCGCGTGATGCCGAAGCGCGAACTGGAGGCCGTCATCGCGCACGAGATCTCGCATGTGCGCAACCGCGACACGCGACTGATGACGCTCGCCGTCGTCTTCGCCGGCGTGATCGCCCTCGTTGCCGACATCGCGTTTCGGTCGATGGCGTATGGCGGCAGACGCTCCGGGAATCGCGGTGGCCCGATCGTAATCGTGCTTTCGATCGTCGGTTTCTTGTTGGCCCCGATCGCGGCGACACTGCTGCGGATGTCGCTCTCCCGCCGCCGCGAGTACCTTGCAGATGCAACCGCGGCCGAGATCCTCAACGATCCGGAGGGAATGGCGATGGCGCTGCGCCGGCTCGAGCTCGACACGACGACAGTTCGCCACGCCGATTCCTCGGTCGCACATCTCTGGATCGAGAGCCCAACGAGCCGCGTCAGTGGTGGCCCCACCGGGGAAAGCGCGCTCGCCGGGCTCTTCGAGACGCACCCGCCGCTCCAGTCGCGGATCGCGGCCCTCGAGCAAGCCGGCGGCTTCCAGCTCCCGGCCGACCTCGCGCCCGACAAGCCCTTCATCGACACCGCCGACGAGACGATACTTCAGTGATCTCGACCGCCGACATCCTTGACGAGCACGGCGACCACGCGGCCGTCTGCGAGCTCGTGCTGCAGCAGTTCGGCGGCGTGACGGCGTTCTCGGGCGTGATCGCAACCATCCGCTGCCACGAGGACAACGTCATGCTGAAGGAGGTCGTCTCATCCCCCGGCGACGGACGTGTGCTCGTGATCGACGGCAGCGGCTCGCTGCGCGTCGCGCTCCTCGGCGACAACATCGGCGGTATCGCGCGCGACAGCGGCTGGGCCGGGCTCGTCATCAACGGCTGCATCCGCGACGTCGCCGCGCTGCGCGACGTGGAGATCGGGATCCGCGCCCTTGGCTCGAACCCGCGCCGCAGCAGGAAGAACGGCGGCGGCGAAGTCGATGTCGCGGTGAGCTTCGGCGGCATCGAATTCCCGCCGGGAGCCACCTTGCACGCCGATGACGACGGCATTGTTGTCGTCTCATGATGGGCTCGCTCCTCTCGGTCGTGATCACCGGCCTTCTGATTGGCGGCCTTGCACGGCTCGCCTTGCCGGGCCCCGATCCGATGCCGCTCTGGTTTACCGTCCTTGTCGGGCTGGTCGGCGCGCTCGTGGGCGGAGCCATCGCCGCCGCCTTGTACGGGCCGCGCCACACCTTCGACCAGTCGAACCACGCTTTCGTCACGTTGCTGCTCGAGGTTGGCGCGGCGATCCTGATCCTCGCGCTCTACCGCCGTTTCGTGCAGAAGCGCCCGCTCTTCGGGCCGGGCGCGCAGAGCTTCCCGTCGCGCGGGCTTGGCGTCGAGAAGATGCGCGCCCGCCTGAAGCAGCTCGGAATCGACCCGGACCGCCTCACCGGCGCTAGCAAGAGCCGAACCGGCAAAAGCCGGACG
>JANYJX010000091.1 GCA_025358355.1 Actinomycetes bacterium
CCCAGCCCCGACCTGCGATCAGCCGCTCACAGTCCTCAACCTGCCGCGTGACGCCCAAATGATCCCCGTCACGATCAGAGGAGATACGAGCGTAGATCGCTGCCCGAACCACTCAGGGAACATACACGCACACTCGGATGCGCCAGCGTGCTCTCGCTTGGCCAGAGACGGCCGCGCTTGCGCCGTGCGAATGGCAGCAGAATGGCAGCAGCTAGCGGGAAATCAGGGGGCACCGGGGGAACCGCTCGCGGACGAAGTGACGGTTACAAGCCATTCCGGGGCATCGGGGGGCACCGGGGGGAGTGCCGAAGTCGCCCCCCAGACTAGCGCGCTAACCAGGCTGCGCCACGCCCCGCGACCGGGGCAGTCTACCGGCACCGCTCCACTCCTCCGAAATCAGCTCTCCGCAGCCGGCGCCGAGCCCTCCGCTGCCGCCGGCCCGTCCTCCGCCACAGGCTCCGGCGGTGCTGCTTTGCGATGACCCGCCACCGCGACCTTCGCTGGCTTCTCATCATCGCCACCGCCGCTGAGACGCCCGACGAGCGTGGCGGCCAGCGCATCGAGCGCGCTCCCGCCACCGGTGACCAGAACATCAGGGACGATCTTGACCTGACCGGCACTGATCTCGGTCGCGACTGCAACGATGGCCGTTGCACCCTGGCCAAGAGCGGCGACCTGCGCTTTGTAGCCGGTCGCACGCGCGACACCCTTGGCTTCGATCACGTTGGCTTCGGCCTGGCCGGTCTCCTTCGTGAACGTCGCGACACCGTCAGCCTCGGCCTTCTTCGCGCTCGCCTGGTTGGAGGCAATCGTGATCGCCACCTCGGAGGCCGCCAGCTCGCTCTGCTTGTCGGCGACACCCTTCGACTTCTCCATCTCGACGCGGACATCTTGGGCAGCCCGCTCCTGCTCGTAGGTCGCCTTCTGCTGGTTCGCAATCTCGCGCGCCTGCAGCACCTCGACGAGCTTCTCGGGCAGATCGACATCCTGGATGTAGACACCCCGCGTCTCGACGTCGTAGCCGGAGAGATACCCCTTGATGTACTCCTCGGCCTCGCGCTGCACGGCATCGCGCGTCTCGATGAACGTTACGGCCGCGAGCCCCTGCAGCGTGTTGCGGAAGTAGTTGCCAACCGCGCTCTGCAGCACCTCGTTGACGAGGTTCTGCATCGTCCCGACCATGCTGATCACCTTCGGCGCCTTCGTATCCGGCACGTGGATCTGCACCTGCAGATCGATGTTGAAGATGAAGCCCTCGCGGCTCTTGCCGTCGATCGGCGACAGCGAGGCGTCGAGGTTGTGGGCCTGGCTCGAGGCATCCGCCCAGTTGAGCGTCAGGATGCTCGTCGGCACAACGACAGCGCCGTAGCAGTGCGGGTTCAGCGGGTACTTGCCGGTGCGCAGCGGCTCCGACCAGATGCCCTGATGTCCTGGTTCCACAATCGAGCCGAACTTGAAGTCGGTTCCGCTCGTATCCGCCGTCGGCAGGCCGACGTAGCTCTTGATCACCGCAACTTCGCCCTGCTGGATCACGAGCATGTCGGTAAGCTCGACGCGAATCAGGAACGGATTCAGCAGGTACGCGCCCGGGAGCAGCGGATCGTGCTGCAGGCCGATGCGGCCGCCGTTGTCGAGGAAGCGCTGGAAGTCCTGGTAGTTGTTGTGCAGCTCGTTCTTGTTGCCGAGGAGCGCCGCCACGATCTCCGGGATCGAGGTGTTCTGGCCCTCGAGTTCCTCGATGTCGGCGTAATCACCCAGCCTGCCGGCAATCGCGCCCTTTGGTAGCGGATCACCTTCCAGGGCGTAGATGATCCCGATCTGATCCCTACCCTCGGACGAGCTGATCGACGTGACACGGAGACTGTCTGGCGTGAGCCCAAAGCTCTCAGGGCCTAGAACGCCTTGCGAGTTCCCAACCAGCTCGGTCGACACCGGCTGGCCGTACACCTCGTCGGAGATGATCACGAGGAAAGCAACCGGGTGGATCGGCGCCAAGGTGCCCGGAGGCAGCACAGGGCGCTGAACGCCCTTCTGACCGCCGGCATCCAGGAACGTTCTGACGTCGCTGAAGTCGCCGAACTCCGGCTTGTAGACGGCGCTCTTGGCACCAACCGGCAGCGGGGCGCCAACCTGGGCGATCACGAGGCCAATCTCGCCGGCCGGCACCTGCACCCATGGGTACTTGGCGATCGAGTAGATCGGCCACAGCTTGAACCGCAGCCCCGGCATCAGCAGGCCGTGCTGGAAGCCCGCCTCGCCGCTCATCGCGATCACGTTTCCCTCGGACAGCTTCTTCCCGAGGCGCTTGGTGACCAGTCCGATCTCGGTCGGGCCGATCGACTTGAGGCTCTGCAACAGGATCAGCAGCGCGATGACGCCGATGACCGCGATCGGGATCAGATATGCCAGCGCCTGCACGGTGCCGCCTCTCGTTTGCCGTAGGCCGACCTTGTGGCGGCCAGCCTATGCCACACGGCTGGCGTACGCCCGCGCCTCCCCGATCGACCACGCCGTCGCCGCTGCTGCGAGGAGCGGCAACGCGCGAAGGAGCTCGTGGCCCCAGCCTGCGCGTACTGCGTCTCGAGCTTGCCGCGCAACCTGGAATGCCGGCAACAGCGGGGTAGCTGCGACGTACGCAGCCGAGCGCGCCCTCGACCAGCCTTCTTCGTCGGCTCGCATCCCGCCGAACTCCGCCCCGCGTCGCAGGCGCTCGCCGAGGAACGAACGTGCCGTTCCCGGATGGCGATGCGAGACGATCGCACGCGGCTCGAACCACGGTTTCGCGCCCGCCGCGGTCGCCTTCCAGCTCTGGAGGGTGTCGCCAGAGAAGAGTTCGGCAGGGAAGGGGCCGATCCGATCCCAGATCGCGCGGCTATAGCAGGCGCTCGCGGTCGGCGCGATTGCACGCGGGCCGGCGCCTAGGCCGGGAAGCCAGGCGGCGAACTTCGAGAGATGAACGGCCACCGCGAACGTGCCCACATCGAGGAGCGCCATGGCGCCGCACGTCACCGGATGCTCGGCAGAGCACGCGCTGACTAGCATCGACAGCCATTCCCGATCGGCAACGCAGTCAGGGTCGGTGAACACGAGCAGCTCACCGTGCGCAAGCTCCACACCGCGGTTGCGCGCAGCGTGCGGCAGTAGCCGCGACGACGACTGCTCGAAGATCACCCAGGGGAAGCCGCCACGCACCACGCGCTCCGTCTCGGGCTCCTGCGAACTGTTCACAACGATCACTTCGAAGTCTCGGAGCTCCTGCCGCTCGAGCGCTTCGAGGCATGCCCCGATCGTCGCGTGCGAGTAGTACGCAGGCACGACGACAGACACGCGAGGTGGCTCAGTCGCCCGGGACACGCTCGATGTCGAGCTCCCAGCGCGTCAGGGAACGCTCTGCGTCGCCGACGCCAACGAGATATCCGAGCGACTCGCCGATCGCCGCCCAGGCGCTGACAACGATCACAACGGGTAGCGCAACGACAAACGGCCTCCATAGTTCGCGTCGCCCACGGAGGCTCCGCACGAGCCGGCCGACGCGAAACACCGGCGCCGCGATCGGCGTCGCAGCACTCCAGATCACCCGGCGCGGCAGACCCCACTGCTCCGCCTCAGCCCGCCGGCCCGCCATCAGCCGGCACCACGCGTAGTTCGTGATCCCGGTCTCGCGAACGGTCGTGAAGTTCTCGTGCGCCGCGCGCGCCGCTGGGTCGACGAACATCGGCAGCCCCTTCGCAGCGAGCTCCGCCTGCGCAACGAAGTCGGTGCTGAGTGCCGCCGGCGTCCGTTTCCCCACGGCGGCGAACTGCTCCCGCTTGTACGAGATGTTGTTGCCCGGTAGGAGCCGCGCCTGGCCGCGCTTTGCCGGCAGAAGCCACATCCCGTAGTCGGTCAGCATCGCGGCGCGGCTGACGTAGGTCTCCGGGTTCGCGTTCGTGAAGCCGTAGCCAACAGCTGCCCACGGGCCTTCGTGGGCCTCGATCACAGCGGCTGCCCAGTCCGGCTCTGGCAGGCAGTGATCCTCGATGAACGCGACCACGGGCGTCGTCGCCTGCGCGAGCCCCGCTGCGCGCGCATCCGCCCAGAGCTCGACCTCGGGCCGCGCGAGATACTCAACCTGAACTGCTCGCGTGAGCGGCTCGGCATCTCGTGGCCCGATGTCGACGACAACGATCTCGAGCTCGTCAACAGCTGTCTGCCCGCACACCGCGTCCAGAGTCCGCTGCGCCCGATTGCGGCACGCGCCGACAATCAGGATCACCGTCGCCCGCTTACTCACGATCGCCTCGATGTGAGCAGGCGGCAGAACGCTTCCCACGCGAACCCTGCCGCGTTGGCGATCTGCCACAGCACGAGGAGCGCCGCGTCTTTCGATGTCGCCTCCGGCACGCGTCGCATCGTCCGCGGCAGCGCCGCATAGAACCCGAGGACAGCGCGTCGGCGACTGCCGTGCGACCTCCCGCCCGCCTGGAAGCGAAAGGCGCCGCGCCCGTAGCGGAAATGCTTTCGGACGAACGACGTGAACGAGAGATCGGCCGCGTGGCGGACGACTGCGTCCGGCGCATAGGCCATGCGGTTGCCGAGACCGAGCCAGCGGTCGCAAAGGTCGCGATCCTCGGCGGTCGGGAAGTCCGGATCGAAGCCGCCGACCTCGCGGTAGCCACCCGCCGGGAGGCCGAGATTGTTCGACGTGAAGAAGTGGGGCCGCTCGCCATCAGCGTTGTAGTGCGCATACACGAGATCGAGGACGAGCTGGCTGACCCGCGAGTACGGATTCCCCGGCAGCGCGTTGATCGTGCGTCCGCCGACGGCGCAGGTCGGATCGCCACCTCCCCGCTTCGCGAGCTCCCGCAGCCACCCCGGCTCCGGGAGGCAGTCGTCGTCAATGAGGACCAGCAGCTGTCCACGCGCCTCTGCGGCGGCGCTGTTGCGCGCCGAGCCGGGCCCACTGTGCGGTTGTTGGACGAGTCGCACGGATAACCGCTCGCGAAACGGCGCCAGAGTCGGCTCGAGCGAGGCCTGGCCGCCGTCGTCAACAACGATCACCTCGAACAGATCGCCCGGGTAGTCGAGCTCCGCGAGCGCCCCAAGGCAACGCGCAAGCGCGTCCGGCCGGTGACGGGTCGGGATGATCACAGAGCAGAACGGCTGCTCGGCCGCGCCGACATCCACGAGCTCGCTCATCGGCGCGACAGCGACAGTCTGCTTCAGCCGAGGCGCTTGTACAGGCGATCGACGAGCTCGGGCATCTTCTCGAGCTTGTCCGTGATGAAGCGGATCCGGAACTCGCGGAAATGCTCTGGCTTCACGCCAAGAGCCTTCGCCAGACGCGCCAGCACCTCGTTCGAAGGCACCGGCCGATTGCCATGCACGATGTGGTTCAGGTAGCCGGCCGACAGGCTCGTCTTGTCCGCGAGGGCCCTATAGGTGAGCCCCGTCTCTGCCATCAGCTTCTCGATTGTCGGACCGAGGCTCTCTGTGCTCAGTTTCCGTGGTTTTACCGCCATCAATGTTCCTCCATCCATGTCACGACATCCGTGATCGGTATGCGCGTGTCTTCGTCCGCAGCGCGCGACCTGACGTCGACCGCATTGTCTTCCACTGACTTCTTGCCCACCGTCACCCTGACGGGGCAACCGAGCAAATCTGCATCCGCGAACTTCTCTCCTGCGCGCCCGACACGATCGTCGAGAAGCACATCGAAGCCGTACGCCGCGAGCTCGGACGCAGTGCCTGCAGCAATCTCCTCGCCGCCTGCGAGGCCAACAATGTGCGCGTGGTACGGCGCAACCGCCGCCGGCCAGACGATCCCGTTCTCGTCGTGGCGCTGCTCGACGAGCGCCGCCATGATCCGGCCCGGGCCGATGCCATAGCTGCCACCGATCAACAGCTTCTCCTGGCCGTCCTCGTCGACGAACGTCGCGTCGAGTGGCTCGGAGTAGCGGCTGCCGAACTTGAAGATGTGCCCGACCTCGATCGCAGTCTGGAAGCGCAGCCGGCCGCCGCAATTCGGGCACGCGTCGCCGTCTTTCGACTCGCGGATATCCGCAAACCGTGGCGCGAAGTCGCGACCGGCCTCGACGCCTCGCAAGTGCCAGCCGGTCGTGTTCGCACCCGCAACGAACTGGCCCTCGCGTAGCGACTCATCGGCGACAACCGGACCAGCGAAGCCGATCGGCCCTAGCGAGCCAGGGTCGGCTCCGAATGCGGCGCGGATCTCGTCGACCGTTGCGGGGCGCACCGCTGAGCCGAGCGCCGCCGCGAGCTTCGCTTCCTCGAGGCGATCGTCGCCGCGCACGAGCCCGAGCACCACCGTCCCGTCGGAGGTGACAACCGGCATGGCCTTCGATGTTGCCGCGGTGTCAACGCCGAGGAAGGCCGCGAGCGCGTCGATCGTCGTCACGTCAGGCGTGTGGATCTCGGCCGGCGCGGCGAGCTGAGCGGGAAACTCGGGCGGCCGCGGAATGCCATGCGCGACTTCCAGGTCGGCCGCGTAATCGCCGTGCTCGCACGTCACAAGGGTGTTCTCGCCCGAGCCGGACGGCGCGAGGTAGTCGATCGATTCCTTGCCGCCCATCATCCCCGACTCGGCCTGAACCGGTTGCACCTCGAGACCGCAGCGCTCGAAAATCCGGTCGTACGCGCCGGCGTGCTTGCGGAAACTGATGTCGAGGCCCTCGTCGTCGCGATCGAACGAATAGGCGTCCTTCATGATGAACTCGCGGACACGGAGCAGCCCGCCGCGGGGCCGTGGCTCGTCGCGGTTCTTGACCGCGAAGTGGTAGAGAATCTGCGGCAGCTGCCGGTAGCTCTGGATCTCCTTCGCATGGAAGGTGATCGTCTCCTCATGCGTCATCGGGAGAACAAATCTGCGGCCGGTGCGATCCTCGAGGTGGAAGATCTCCGGGATGTCGCTGCGACCGGTCTGCTCCCATAGCTCGGCGGGAGTGAGCACCGGCATCAGCATCTCCTGGCCGCCGATCGCGTCCATCTCCTCACGGATGATCTGGACGATCTTCTGGTGGACGCGCCAGCCAAGCGGCAGGAACGTCCAAACGCCCGCGCTCAGCTGGCGGATGAAGCCGCCGCGAACGAGGAGCTTGTGGGAGACGGCTTCCGCGTCGGCGGGAGCGTCGCGCAGCGTTGGTAGGAACAGCTGTGAGGCACGGGCCAGCATCGTTGCCCGCCCAGACTAGATGGTTGATCGAGAGCCTGTCCGCAGCAACCGTCAGCTGAGCGGGATCAGCGAGGCTTCGGCCATCGCGAGCGCGGCGGGCTTCGCGAGCTTGAGGCGCTTCGGCCGCTTCATGCCGCGGGCGATCCACGCGTCGATCTCGCGGAACAACTCGTCGATCAAGATGTCGGACGGGACTTTCTTCAGAACACGGCCATGCGCGTAGATGAAGCCGACGTCGCGGCCGCCGGCGATCCCGAAGTCGGCGTCTCCGGCCTCCCCCGGTCCGTTTACAGCGCAACCCATCACGGCGACCTCGACGGCTTCCGGGTACGCCTTGAGGCGCTCCTCGACGACGACGGCGAGGCTCTCGACGCCGACGTTGTCGCGGCCGCAGGAGGGGCACGCGATCATCACCGGGCCGCGCTCACGCAGGCCGAGTGCCTTGAGGATCTCCCACGCGACCTCGACCTCCTTGACCGGGTCGGCTGTGAGCGAGACGCGCAAGGTGTCGCCGATCCCGTCAGCGAGCAGCGCGCCCATGCCGACGGCGCTCTTGATCGTGCCGGCGAACGGTGTGCCTGCCTCGGTGACACCGAGGTGGAGCGGGTAAGGAACCTTCGCCGAGAGCATGCGATAGGCGCGGATCATCGTCGGCACGTGCGACGACTTGACCGAGATCTTGAAGTCGCGATAGTCGAGCTTCTCGAGCAGCTCGACCTGTTCCAGCGCTTCGGTGACGAGCGCTTCGGCCGTGTCCTGACGGGCCAGCTCTTGGAGATGCGCGGGCAGCGAGCCGGAGTTCGCGCCGATCCGCATCGAGATCCCCTTCGCCTTGGCCGCCTGGACGACTTCGGCGACGCGGTCGGGGCCACCGATGTTTCCCGGGTTGATGCGCACGGCCGCGACACCGGCTTCGATCGCCTTCAGTGCGAGCGAGTGGTTGAAGTGGATGTCCGCAATCAACGGCACGGGCGAGAGACGAACCAATGTGGGTAGCGCGTTGGCATCCTCGATCTTCGGAACGGCGACGCGAACGATCTCGCAGCCGGCGGAGGCGAGCGCGGCGATCTGAGCTGTCGTTGTCTCGATGTCGTGCGTCTTCGTCAGCGTCATCGACTGGACGACAACCGGCGAGCCGGCGCCGATCGCGACATCGCCGACCTTGATCTGCACTGCGCTCGCCATCGTCTCCAGTCTAGGTGTCTAGGACAGGTGGCCGATGTCGTTCGAGAGGCCGATCACGAAGAGCAGCAGCACGAGCGCAATCCCGACGACCGACACGCGCTCGTACACCTCGCGCGCGACCGCACGACCGCGGACTCCCTCGATGATCGAGAACGCGATGTGCCCGCCATCGAGTGGCAGCAGCGGCAGCAGGTTGAGGAGCGCGATCGAGAGCGAAATCAGCGCCAGCACTTCGAGGTACGAGGTTGTGCCCTGCTTCGCCGCATCGGACGAGCCTTGGACGATGCCGACCGGGCTCGAGATGTCCTTGCGGCCGCTGCCGGTGACGATGCGGCCGAGCGACTTGCCGATGTCCTTCGTCACGTTCCACGTCACGGTCACCGACCGGCGCGCCGCCGCCGCAGGGGCAAGTCCGCCACTGTGCAAGCCAAAGCCGATCCGGTAGACACCGTCGTCGGGGTTCTTCTCGGCCTCGACGGGACCGATCCTCACGGACTCCCCCTTGCGGACGACGGTCAGGACGAGCGGCTTCCCGTCGGACGCGGAGATGCGGTTCCGTATCTCGTCGGCGGTGACCGACGCACCGTCGATCGCGACAATCGTGTCGCCTACGCGCAGGCCGGCCCTCTCGGCAGGCGACGCAGCAGGCGTGCCGTGCACGATCTGATCGATCCGCGCCGTCACCTTGCCGCCCGAGGTCATCAAAAGCCCCGTGAGCAGGACGATCGTGAGCAGGATGTTCGCGCCCGGGCCGGCCGCGATCACGACTATGCGCTTCCACGGAGCCGCCCGCCAGTACGCATCGGGGCCGAGTGAGTCCGTGAGGTCGTCGATCCCGCGCTGCGCGGACTTCTGCCCGGCATCGGAGAGATGCTCCTCGGTGACGAGCTCCTTGACGGTCGCGAGCGCCGTGCGCGCGGCATCGTGATCGCCAGCTGCGAGTTCCTGCCGCAACCGTTCGATCGGCCCGCCGAGAGCGGGCGCCTCGCCGACAATGCGCGCCAGATGCGTGTCGATATCCCCGGGGCCTGGCCGGTGCATCCCCGGGATCTTCACGAAACCGCCGAGCGGGATCGCGCCGACGCCGTACTCGATCCCGCGCCACGTCTTCTTCAGCACCGCGGGCGGGAAGCCGAGATAGAACTTCCGCGGCCGCATCCCGAGCGCGAGCGACGCGAAGAAGTGCCCGGCCTCGTGAATGAGGACAAGCGCGCCAAGACCAGCAATGGCGATTGCGAAGCTCATGCCGCGACGTGCCTCCGGCTGGCGATGCGTCGCGCTTCGGCGTCAGCGGCCACGAGCTCCGCGAGGTCGCGCGCGGGCGCGCCGTCTACCTCGGCGAGTGTGTCGGCAATCGTCGCCGCGATGTCGAGGAAGCCGATCTGGCCGTCGAGGAACGCGGCCACCGCGACTTCGTTCGCCGCGTTGTACGCGCACGGGTACGTTCCGCCGCGCTCGCCCGCCTCGCGCGCGAGCGGCAGGCACGGGAACGCATCAAGGTCGGGCGCTTCGAACGCGAGCGTCAACCCGGCCGCCAGGTCGAGCGCGGGCACAGCGGTAGCGGCCCGTTCCGGATACGTCAGCGCGAACGAGATCGGCACGCGCATGTCCGGGTAGCCGACATGGGCGAGCGCCGCGCCATCACGGAAGCGCACAAGCCCGTGCATGACCGACGACGGATGCACGACGACGTCGATCGCATCGAATGGCGTCCCAAACAGCCAGTGCGCTTCGATCAGCTCGAGGCCTTTGTTCGCGAGAGTCGCGGAGTCCACGGTGATCTTTCGCCCCATCCGCCACGTTGGATGTACGAGCGACTCAGCGGGCGTGACAGCGGCGAGCGCCTCACGCGTTCGACCCCGGAACGGGCCGCCCGACGCGGTGAGCACGAGTGAGTGAACAGTTGTGCGATCGCGACCCTCGAGGCACTGGAAGAGAGCCGAATGCTCGCTGTCGACCGGAATCAGCAACCCACCGCCGCTCGACCGTGCATCGAGCGCGAGCGAACCGGCGGCAACGAGGCTCTCCTTGTTCGCGAGCGCCAGTGTGACCCCGTTCTCGAGCGCCCACAACGTTGCACGAACGCCAGCGAAACCGACGATCGCGTTCAGCACAACATCCGGCTCACAGCGCTCCAGCAGCTCCGTCGGATCCCCACCGACTTGCGTCTGTCGCACGTCGTGCTCACCCGCGAGACCGTCGAGCGAGCTGCTCCCCGACATCAGGCCGCACAGCTCGAGCTCAGGATGAGCCGCGACGATCTCGATGGCCTGCGCGCCGATCGAGCCGGTGGCGCCTAGCAGAGCTACGCGTCTCATCGTTCGCAGTCTAAGGACGCCATGGCCGAATCAAGCGTGGCCGAACGCAAGCACAATGACGTACGCGGCCGGCACCGCGAACAGCTGCGCGTCGATCCGGTCGAGCATCCCGCCATGGCCGCCCAGAATTCGGCCCGAGTCCTTGACACCGAGATCGCGCTTCACCGCGGACTCGAACAGGTCGCCGAGCGCCGCCGAGACTGCGATCGCCGCGCCGAGGACGACGGCCTGCCAGATCGGGAGGAATGTGTGTCGCTCCTGGTAGAGCGCGAAGAAGCACACGGCGACCGCGGTCACCGTCCCGGCGATGAATCCCTCCCATGTCTTCCCAGGCGAGATCGTTGGCGCCATGCGATGTCGCCCGATCAGGCGGCCGATGAAGTACGCGGCGCTGTCGTCGGCCCACACCGCGAGCAACACCGTGAAGACCGCGAGCCGCCCATGCTTCGGCACGTCGCGCAGGATGATCAGCAACGCGAGCCCGCCCGCGACCCAGACGACGCCCAGCAAGGTCGTTCCCATCGATGCGGTGAACGACGGCCGCGCGTCCGAGATCCCGAAGACGAGGAACGCGAACAGGAAGGTTCCGACGACTCCCGCGACGAGCCACGATGCGCCGCCAAGCTCGGCTCCAACCAGGGTGAATGCAAGCCCCGCGTAGCCGCCGAGGACGAGCGGCCGTAGCGACCGCGTCATCGCGTACAGCTCGTGCAGCGCGACAAGGCCACCAGCGAATGCCAGCCCGAACATCCACCAGCCGCCGACCCAAACGACGTACAGCACGACGGGCATCAGCGCGGCGCCAACAAGGAGGCGCGACCAGAGCTGACTCACCGTCCGCATCTCAGCGCCCTCCAAAGCGGCGTTGCCGTTGCGCGAACTCGTCGAGCGCCGCACCAAGATCCGCGGCACCGAAATCCGGCCACAGCGTGTCGGTGAAGACGAGCTCGGCGTAGGCCGACTGCCAGAGCATGAAGTTCGAGAGCCGCTGCTCGCCCGAGGCGCGAATCACAAGGTCGGGATCGGGGAGCTCGGGCGCGTACAGGCGCGTGGAGATCGCGTCCTCGTCGACCGCGTCGCCAGCGATTCCGTCCGCGACAAGCCGTCGCGCAGCCTCGACGATCTCGGCCCGCCCGCCGTAGTCGAAGGCGATCCACAGCTGCAGGGTGTCGCGATTGGCGGTCGCACGCTCCAGCTCCGCCATACGCGCCGGAAGATCGCCGGGCACGCGATCACGCCGGCCCAGGAACCGCGTGCGGACACCCTGCTCGGCAAGATCGGGCAGCTCGCGGTCGATCGTCTGGCCGAGGATCTCCATCAGCGTCGCCACCTCGTCGGCGGGGCGCGTCCAGTTCTCGGTGGAGAAGCCGTACACGGCGATAGAGCCGACGCCGCGGTCGATAGCGGCTTCGACCGTTCGCCGCAGCGCGCGCGTGCCTTCGCGATGACCGTCCGCAACGGACAGCCCGCGACCCTCCGCCCAACGGCGGTTCCCGTCCATGATGATCGCGACGCTCGGCGCCGCGCCCGCTTCGGCTGCAGTCGACACGAGAGTGTGGTTTTCGATCGGTGGATGCCTGTCCGCGTCGAGCGGTCAGACCTCCATGATCTCCGCTTCCTTGTGCTTCAGCAGCTCGTCGATGCGCGCGACGTGCTCGTCGGTGAGCTTCTGCACGTGCCCTTCGGCGCGGCGCTCTTCGTCGTCGCCGACCTCGCTGTTCTTGACGAGCTCCTCCAGGTGCTTCATCACGTCGCGACGGACGTTGCGAATCGCGACCTTGCCTTCTTCGCCGTAGCGGCGGATGATCTTGACGAGCTCCTTGCGGCGCTCCTCGGTGAGCTGCGGAATCGGCAGGCGAATCGTCTTGCCGTCGTCGGACGGCGAAAGGCCGAGGTCGGACTCCTGAATCGCCTTCTCGATTGGCTTGATCTGCGTCGGGTCGAACGGCTGGATCGTGAGCAGCCGCGATTCTGGCGCGCCGATCGTGGCCATGTTCTTGAGCGGCGTCAACGTGCCGTAGTAGTCGACGGAGATGCGATCGAGCAATCCAACGGAGGCTCGCCCTGTTCGGACGCCGCCGAACTCAGATCGTGTCGTCTCGATCGACTTGTCCATGCGACGCGTTGCATCGGCGAGGAAGTCTTCGATCGGTGCCATCGGCTTCTCCTACTCGGTCGAGGTCGTAGCTGCCAGATTCGCGTGTTCCAGATTCGCGGGTGCGGGTGTGGAGATGATCGTGCCGACGCGCTCGCCGCTCGCAACGCGGAGGATGTTTCCCGCGGCGAGTTCGAAGACATGGATCGGCAGGCCGTTGTCCATGCAGAGGGACAAAGCCGTTGTGTCCATGACCTTGAGGCCTTGCTCGATCGCTTCGAGGTGCGTCAGCTGCGGCAAGAAGCGCGCATTCGGATCGTGGCGCGGGTCGCCGTCGAAGACGCCCTCGACGCCGTGCTTCGCCATCAGGATCGCCTCGGCGCCGATCTCGAGCGCGCGCAGAGCGGCCGCCGAATCGGTCGTGAAGAACGGATTCCCGGTTCCGGCCGCGAAGATCACGATGCGGCCCTTCTCGAGGTGACGCATTGCGCGACGGCGGATGTACGGCTCGGCGACTTCCGAGACGGTGATTGCCGACTGCACACGCGTGTCGGCCCCGAGTCGCTCGAGTGCGTCCTGGAGTGCGAGTGCGTTGAGGATCGTCGCGAGCATCCCCGCGTAGTCGGCGGTCGACCGGTCCATCCCCTCGGCCGCGACGGCCATGCCGCGGTAGAAGTTTCCGCCGCCAACGACAATCGCGAGCTCGGTCCCCGCACTGCGAACGGCAACGACCTCATGCGCGATCGTGAGCACGATCGCCGGGTCGACGCCGTAGTCCCGATCGCCCATAAACGCCTCGCCCGACAGCTTCAGCAACGCCCGACGGAAGGCCGGCGCGGAAATCGCAGCCGGCTTTTCCGCCGTCTCTACTGGTCGAACGGTCACGCTCCGGCGACCGTCACAAGCGTGAAGGAGGTCACTGTTGCGCCGGCGTCGGCGAGTGTCTGGCCCACCGTTTTCGCCGCATCATGGATCCACGTCTGATCCGAGAGGACGCCTCCCGGTGCCGCCGCGAAGAAGCGCTTGCCGAGCATGCCCTCGACGATCTTCTCACGCGCCGCCTCGGACTTCGATTGCAGCTCGTCCGAGTTGAGGAAGATCTGCCGCTCGGCTGCGATTGCCTCAGCCGGGACGTCGTCGCGGGTATTCCACTCCGGCCGGCCGAAGACAATGTGCATCCCGAGCAGGCGCCCGAGCTCCGGCGTGCCGCCTTCGAGCTGGACGAGAACGCCGATCTTGTGCGCCGGGGGGTGGACATACTGCGCGATGGTGCCGCCCTCGACGCGTGCTCCGCCGACAACGACGATGTTCTCACCGAGCTTGGCCACCAGCTCGAGTCGCTCTGTGTCGAGCTCTGCCGCCGCTTCGGGGCCGTTAGCGTGCACCGCCCGAAGCACCTTCTCGGCGTAGGCCTGGAACTCGTCGCTCTTCGACACGAACTCGGTCTCGCAGCCGATGCCGACGATCGAGCCGACACCGTCCGCGACGATCGAGCCAACCAGGCCTTCGGTCGTCTCGCGATCGGCCCGTTTCCCCGCGCGTGCCATGCCTTTCTCCCTCAGTAGCGTGCGTGCGGCCTCGATGTCGCCGCCCGTCTCCTGGAGCGTGCGCTTGCAATCCATCATCCCCGCGCCCGTCATGTCGCGGAGCTCCTTGACGAGCGCCGCGCTGATCTCAACCGCGCTCACGCCTCAGCCTCTGCTTTCGGTACCTCGGCTGCTGCAACCTCGACCGCAGCGACCTCGGGCACGGCGTCGGAGACATCGTCGGTCGACGGCTCGGCGACTTCCGGTGCGGCAGCGGCTGCAGCGGCGGTCTCAGCTGCCTTCGCGTCATCTGCCTTCGCTTTCGCCTCAGCGGCAGCCTGGACCTTGGCTTCGGCCGCTTGAGCCTCGGCACGAGCCTGGGCCTGAGCCATCTCCTTCTCGGTCACCTTCTGGCGTCCAGCCTCGATCCCGTCGGCGATCGCGCGCACGATCAGGTTGCACGAGCGGATCGCGTCGTCGTTGCCCGGGATGATGTACTCGGCTTCGTCCGGGTCGCAGTTTGTGTCGACGAGGGCGATCACCGGCAGGCCAAGACGCTGTGCCTCGCGGACCGCGAGCTGCTCCTTGCGCAGGTCGACGATGAAAACGGCGTCCGGCTGCTTGCGCATGTCCGCGACACCGCCGAGGTTGGCCTCGAGCTTCTCCAGCTCGTTGAGCATCGTGATGCGCTCCTTGGCCGGCAGCAGGTCGAGCTGGCCGTCGTCACGCAGGCGACGCAGATCGTGCAAGTACGCGATCCGGTCGGCGATCGTGCGCCAGTTGGTCAGCAGCCCGCCGAGCCAGCGGTTGTTGACGAACGGCATACCAACCCGCTTGGCGTGCTCGGCGACCGCCTCCTGCGACTGCTTCTTGGTACCGACGAACAGAACGGTGCCGTTGCGCTCCGCGATGTTGCGGACGAAATCGTGTGCTTCCTGCAGCAGTTCTTGCGTCTGCTGGAGATCGATCAGGTAGATGCCGCCCCGTACGGCGAGCTCGCCGGACGGTGCAGCGAAGATGAAGCGCCGCATTTTCGGGTTCCAGCGGCGTGTCTGGTGGCCGAAGTGAACTCCAGCCTCCAGCAGCTCCTTCATGGAGACGACTGCCATCGAGGGACCAGCCCCTTTCCTATGGTTTGTGGTGTCGTACGCCGGCGGACGCGAGCGGAACCGGGCTCAGGAGATTCAGAGCCGCGGCACCCCCACTCGGGTTGGTTCGCCGGGGAGTCGGGACAGAAGCTCGCGGATTCTAGCTACGGGCGCGGTTTAGCGCGCCAGCGAGGTCATCCGGCAGCGGCGAGGTGAGCGCGAGAGCCTCGCCGGTGAGCGGGTGCTGGAAGCGCAGCTCGTGCGCGTGGAGGAACTGGCGTTCGAGGTCGAGATCCCCCGCAACGCCGTAGGTCGGGTCGCCGCAGATCGGCAGGTTGATCGCTTCGAGATGAACGCGAATCTGGTGTGTCCGGCCTGTTTCAAGGCGTAATTCGAGCAGCGCTCGTTCGCCAATTGTCTCTTTCAGCTCGAACCAGGTGACGGCCTCGCGTGGCGTGTCGGTATCGATCGAGTGGCGCGCCCGTTCGTGGCGGTCGCGGCCGATCGGCGCCTCGATCCGGCCCGACTGCGATTTCGGCGCGCCCTTGACGAGCGCGAGGTAACGGCGCTCGACGTCTCGCTGACGGATCAGCTCTTGCAGCTGCTCGTGGGCTTGCTGTGAGCGCGCAACGATCATCAGCCCGGAGGTGTCCTTGTCGAGCCGATGGACGATCCCCGGGCGATCGTCGTCGCCGCCGGCGGCACCCATTGTGAGCAAGCCGTTGACGAGTGTGCCCGCGGTGGTGCTGCCGGCGGGATGCACGACGATGCCTGCGGGCTTGTCAACGACGAGCAGGTGCTCGTCCTCCCAGACGACCGGGATGTCGAGCGACTCGGGGGCGAGCGGGACAACATCGGGCACGTCGACGTCGATTCGCTCGCCGCCTTGCAGCCGGTAGCTCTTGGCTCGCGCAGTGCCGTCGACCTCGACGCTGCCGCGCTCGATTAGCCGCTCGGCGAGTCCGCGGGAGCCGATCTCGGGACGGGCGGCGAGGACGCGGTCGAGCCGCTCGCCGCCGCCGGCCTCAGGGGCGTGAAAGCGGAGCGGTGCCAACGTGTGGGCTCGTGCGATCGGCTGCGACGAAGGAGAGGAACAGGAGCGCAACACCGATCACGATGAAGCTGTCGGCGAGGTTGAACGCGGGCCAGTACCGAACGTGCAGGAAGTCGGTGACATAGCCGAGTCGGACGCGGTCGATGAGGTTCGACAAGCTGCCGCCGAGGACGAAGCCGAGTGCGACGGGCAGGAAGCGGTGCCGTCCGGCGGAGCGTCCGAAGAAGACAAGCATTGCCGCAACCGCGACGCCAGTGAGGGCGACGACGGCCGACGTTCGGCTCGCGAACAAGCCGAATGCGATGCCGGAGTTGTGGACGTGCTCGATCGAGAACGGCCCGATCAGCTGGACGGACCCGTCGGGGCGAAGCGCGTTTGCGACGACGTGCTTCGTGATCTGGTCGGCGGCAAGCGCGGCTGTGGCGATGAGCGCGAGGGCGAACCAGTGCGAGGGACGAGCGCGGAGCGAACGCTCGGCGCTCGAGATCGGCGCGAGCGCATTGGTCGTCGAACCGACACGGACATCGGGTTGCCGCCGCGGGCGCTCGGGGATCGTTTCGGTGCGAGCCGGCTCGCTCATTGCGAGACCGCCGCGGCCACCGCGTGCGCTAGGCGTCGCTCGGCTTCCGCCGCCTCGATGCCCTTGAGCTCGACGATCTTGTCGCGGCTCGAGGCACCTGCAACAAGCAAGATCGCGCTGAGCGAAATATCGAGCGCGGCGGCCACGACCGCGATGACCTCATCGTTCGCACGGCCCCGTTCGGGGGCGGCCGCCACGCGGATCTTCCACGCGTCACCGTGCCTGCCGACCACGGTCGAACGCCGTGCTCCGGGCGCGACCCGGAGGCGGAGACGTATGGGCGCGCCGGGCACATCCGACAGGATATCGGGCTACCCCGCGATCCTCCTGATCTCAGGCCGATCGCCGGTTACAGGCGGCAACATCGGAGGATCGGCAGTCGCTGCAGCCTGCTCATCGGTCGCCGCGGCAGGGACGTCGGCGGTGTTCTCCGCGTGCTCCGTCTCCTCGATCACCGCGAGCGCCGAACGGAGTAACGCAGCAACGCGCCGCGCTTCGCCGTCCAGCCGCTCCTTCTCGCTCCGCGAGTCGCGCGTTACGGTTCGCGCTTCAGCGTGCGCTTCACCGAGAATCGTGTCGGCCTCGCGCCGCGCACGGTCACGCTGCTCCTGCGCCGCCCGCTCCGCGGAAATGAGCGTAGAGCGCAGCAACCCTTCGAGCTCGACATGTCGTGCCAGATCAGTCTCGAGCTGTTCGACACGATCGACGAGATCGGCGCGTTCGCGCCAGACGACTTCGAAGCTGTCGGCGATATCTGTCATCAGATCGTCGACACCGCGACGGCGGTAGCCGAACAGTCCACGCTTCAGCTGCTGGTGTCTGACTTCGACAGGGGTCATTGACATCAAGTGCCTCCCATTCCTAGAACACGCCCGCAACCACGCGGTCGATCACAACGAGGACGAGCATCCCCACCATCGGCGACAGGTCAAGCGGGCCGAGCGGTGGAATGAAGCGGCGAAACAGCCGCAGGTACGGATCACACACGTCGAAAAGAAAGCGCTGGGCCCGCGCAAGCGCCGACGAGTACGGCAGCTGGAACCACGTCGTGAGGATGTGGGCGAAGATCAGCGCGATGTAGACGTACAAAAAGACGTGGATGAATTGCGCAATCCACGTACCGGTATCCGCGAGCACCGCAACCACGGCGAGAAAGTCGCCCATGGCGAGACGTTCGCCGCCGGTCGCGCCTCTCCTACACCACCGCCGCGTGCCGCGCCCCCGCTGTGTGAGGTCGCGTCAGACCTGGTTGAAGAAGCCGCCGCGATCGAGTGCGCGGGCGCGCTCCTCAGCCGAAAGCTCGACATTCCGCGGCGTCAGCAGGAAGACCTTGTCGGCCACACGCTGCATGCTGCCGTCGAGCGCGTACGTCAGCCCGCTTGCGAAATCAATCAGCCGCTTCGAAAGCTCGTTATCAGCGTTCTGCAAGTTGAGGATCACCGGCACCGAATCCTTGAAGCGATCCGCGATCTGCTGCGCGTCGTTGAAGCCCCGAGGCAGCACGAGATGCACTTTCTGGCTGGAGTCGCCTCTTATTGACTCTGAACGAGCGGAGTCCGCCCTGCCCGACTCGACACCGCGCAGCCGCGATCGGCTGTTTCGCTGCCGGACAGGCACCGCCTCGCTGTCCGATTCGCTCCAGTCGCTGGTCTCGGTACGCCGAGGGAGGCGACGGACGTTGTGTCGGTCACGCGCGCGATAATCGCGCTCCAGTTCGTCGTTCGTCGAGAGCCCGTCCTCGTCCCAGTCATCCTCCTCGGCGATCCCGAAGTAGGCGAGCGTCCTGTTCCACATCTCCCCGAATCCCATGCCGGCGACGATTCTAGACGCGATGTCCCGCTGTCTGACCTGTGGAGCGATCTCCACACAGTTGACACGAAGGCGTTACCCACATGTGCGTGTTGCCAAGTTAGTATTGAAACTGGGAGGTGGGTTAGGGGTGCCCCAACCGAAAGTGGCAAATTGCGGGTTTGGCTAGTGCTCGCTGAACAGCGTCGCACCGAGGCGAATCAGAGTTGCTCCTTCTTCCACGGCGACGCGCCAGTCCTGCGATGTGCCCATCGACAGCTCTTCGAGGCCTGTCTGCTCGGCGAGCTCGCAGAGCTGCCGGAACCAGGGTCGGGATGACTCGGCATCGGGGGCAAGCGGTGGCATTGTCATCAGACCGCGGATCGTCGGATAGCGCTCGGCATACGCCGCGACCTCGTCTGGCGCGACGCCGGATTTGGTTGGTTCGCCGGTGAGGTTGACCTCGAGCAGCATTGGGATGCCCAATCGCCGTGCCGCCGAGTCAGAGTCGACGGAGTGGACGAGCTCGCACAACTCGCCGACCAGTTTCGCCTTGTTCGATTGCAGGTGACCGATGATGTGCCAGCGAAACGCGTCGCCGTACGCCGTGTGCTTGAGCTCGAGATCTTGCGCACGGTTCTCGCCGACGACCTCGATCCCGGCCTCGGCCACGAGAGCCATGTCTTCAACCGACACGTACTTTGTCGCCGCTACGACGGTGACGTTCTGCCCGACTTCGACGCGCACGCTCTCGTACGCCGCACGTATGCGTTCGACGTTCACGCAATCTCCTCGCAGGCTCGAGCCAGCAGCAGCGCTCGATCGTTTCGCGATGGGTCGTCGACGACCTCGCCGAGCAAGACATCGAGAACCCGCCCCAGTTCGCGCCCTTCCGGAATCCCAACCGCGATCAGATCGGCGCCATCGATCGCAAGGTCGCGCAGTCGGTGCGGGCTCGATCGCTCTCGGCCGAGAGCCTCCGCGAGACCGGCGATGCCCGCCGATTCCTCCGGCGCAACGTGCTTCGTCGCAAGGTCGGCGGACTTGTGCGCGACAAGCTCGAAGGCCAACTCGTCGCCGTGCTCCGCCAGGAAACGTCGGGCGCGCTGGCCGTCCCACTCGCCCTCGGTTTGAAACGCGTGCCCGGCAACGATCTGGACGACGAGCCGCTGGAGCTTCGTCGGATACCTGAGTCGAGCGAGAGCGGCCGACGCAAGCCGCGCGCCCTCCTCCGCGTGCGACGTCCCGCGCTCGTCGGCGCCAGGCTTCCCGAGATCGTGGAGCAACGCCGCGAGCCGAACAGCTAGCGACGCGCCACCGTCAGCCGCCGCCTGAACGACGAGGAAGACGTGCTCATCGAGCGAGACCGGCTGGCGCGCGAAACCGACGTCGTAGCCGATGACCGCCGCAAACTCAGGCAGGAACGAGACAAGCGCGCCCGTGTCACGCGCCAGGCGCAACGCGCGCGCCGGCTCGTGGCCGAGCAGCAGCCGCGACAGCTCGCCGAGCCCATCCGCCGCCAGGCCGCCGCCGATCCGCTCGGTCGAGACATGTTCTAACCCGCCCGCCTCGCGCTGCATCTGCGCGAGGGTGTCCGGTTCGACGTCGAAGCCGAGCTGGCTGACCAGTCGCAAGCCGCGCAGGATGCGCAGCGGATCCTCGCTGAACGACGCGCCCGACACCGCCCGCAGCACGCATGCCCGCAAGTCGGCCAGACCACCAAACGTGTCGACGAGCTCATCTGTCGCGAGACGCCGTGCGAGCGCGTTCACGGTGAAGTCTCGCCGACCCATGTCCTCTTCGAGCGTGATCGAAGAGTCTGCGACGATCTCGAAGTCGCGATGACCCGGCCCCGTGCTTCGCTCGGCCCGCGGCGGAGTCAGGTCGATCCCGGACGGCGCAGCAGAACGAACCGCAGCATCGCGCGCGTACAGGCGAACACCGACGAGCTGCCCATGCACATCCATGTCCTCGACCCGGCCATGCGGTTCGAGTGCAGCGCGCAACCCGGCGTGATCGACGCCCAGGATGAGGAAGTCCTCGTCCTTGTGCGGCAGGCCGAGCAGCTCGTCGCGCACGGCACCGCCGACGACGTAAGCATCGAGGCCAAGCCCTCGGATGAACTGGCGGACGACGGTCGACATCGCCCGATTGTGACGCCGATCGCCTATGTGTGCGCGACAGCCTCGATCTCGACGAGCGCGCCTGACGGGAGCTTTGCGACCTCGAACGTGGAGCGCGCGGGCGGCCGATCGCCTACGTGGCGCGTGTAAACCTCGTTCATCGCGGCAAAATCGCCGAGGCTTTGAAGAAAGACCGATGTCTTCACGAGGTTCTCGAGCGAGCTGCCCGCAGCCTCGAGAATCGCGGCAAGGTTGCGCATCACCTGCTCGGTTTGCACGGCGATGTCACCTTCGACGGCCGTGTCTCCCACCTTCAGGCCGAGCTGGCCGGCGACGAAAACGAGCTCGCCGACGCGGATCGCCTGGTTGTACGGCGCGCCCTGGAACGGTGCGGGCGCAGCCTCGGTGCGGATTACAGTCTTCTCCACGACAGCCTCCTCGGATTGCGAACGATCAGATCTCGGTGCGCTCGATCGACGCGCCGAGCGCGCGCAGCCGCTCATCGATGCGCTCGTAGCCGCGGTCGATTTGGCGGATGTTGCCGATCGTCGAGCGGCCTTCGGCGCACAACGCGGCGATCACCATTGCCATGCCGGCGCGGATGTCGGGACTCTCGAGGCGTTGGCCAAAGAGCTTCGCCGGCCCGGTCACGACCGCGCGATGCGGGTCGCACAGGATGATCCGCGCGCCCATCGATACGAGCTTGTCGACGAAGAACAGCCGGCTCTCGAACATCTTCTCGAAGACGAGAACCGTGCCCGTCGCCTGCGTCGCGGCGACAACGGCGATCGATGTGAGGTCGGCCGGGAACGCGGGCCAGATGCCGCTCTCGATCTTCGGAATCTGGCCGCCAAGATCGTCGACTACGCCGAGCGCCTGGCTTGGCCGGACGCGCAGCGATGTCTCCCCCACCTCGAGCTCGATCCCCAGTTTCCGGAAGGCAGGGACGATCGAGATCAGGTCGTCCGGCTGCACGTCCTCGATCGTGAGGTCGCCGCCGGTGACTGCTGCGAGCGCGGCAAAGCTCGCGACCTCGACGTGCTCCGGCCCTATCCGATAGGAGCCCCCGCCCAAGCGTTCGACCCCACGGATCCGGAGAACATTCGAGCCGATCCCTTCGATCTCGGCGCCGATCGAGGCGAGGAAGCGGCAGAGATCCTGGATGTGCGGCTCGCAGGCGGCGTGCCCGACGATCGTCTCGCCCGACGCCAGCACCGCGGCCATGATCGCGTTCTCCGTCGCCATCACCGAGGCTTCATCGAGGTACATCCGCGTCCCGACAAGACCGGTCGTGCGTAGGTCGTACGCGCCGTTGACCTCCATCGAGACGCCGAGCGCGGCAAACGCGTGCACGTGCGTGTCGAGGCGGCGGCGCCCGATCACGTCGCCGCCCGGAGGCGGAACGACCGCGCGACCGAAACGCGCGAGCAGCGGCCCGGCAAGCAGGAACGAGGCGCGGATCTCGCGACAGAGGTCAGGGTTGAGCTCCGTCTTCGAGACGCCGGAGCTATCCACACACACCTCGTTCGGCCCTGTCCACTCGGCCTTCGCACCAAGGTCGACGAGCAGCTCGACCATCACCTCGACATCGCGGATGCGCGGCAGGTTCGCAAGGCGCACCTCCTCGGAGGCGAGCACGGTGGCGGCGAGGATCGGCAGCGCACCGTTCTTGTTCCCGGCTGCGCGCACCGTTCCCGAGACCGGCCGGCCGCCTTCGATGACGAACGACTCCATGAGGCGGGCGCTATCGTACCGACCCACATGGAAGTCACTCGAGAGAGGGCGTGGGCAACGCTCACGTCCTACACGAAGAGCGAGGCGCTGCTGCGGCACGCGTTGGCCGTGGAGGCGTCGACGCGGTTCTACGCGCGACTCTGGTCGGAGGACGAGGTTTTCTGGGGCTGCACCGCGCTGCTGCACGACTTCGACTACGAGATCCACCCCACCCTCGACAAGCATCCGCAGGACGGCGCACCGATCCTCCGCGAGGAGGGCTACCCCGAGGAGCTGATCGTGTCGTGCCTGTCTCACGCGGAGCACCTGGAGCTACCTCGCGACACGCTTCTGAAGAAGACGCTGTTCGCCTGTGACGAGCTATCCGGGTTCATCCACGCGTGCGGCCTCGTGCGGCCGACCGGGCTTGAAGGGCTCGAGCCGAAATCGGTGCGCAAGAAGCTGAAGCAGCCGTCGTTCGCCGCCGGTGTCCATCGCGACGAGGTCTACGCGGGCGCCGAGCTGCTCGGCCTCGAGCTGGACAAGCACATCGCGAACGTCGTCAGCGCCTTGCAACCGATCGCCGGCGGTCTCGGCCTCCGCACCGCTACGGACAATGGTTCCTGAGGCACCGCTCGAGTCGACCGAGCACGGGCTCGTCGCCGACGGCGAGGGCTGGTTCGTCCTCAATGCGCGCGACGCGCGCTGGCGGCCCGGCGAGGGGCGCGGCGCCTATTGCATCTTCGAGGGCGAGCCGGAGTTCTCACAGGTGGGGATCCATCTCGTCTCCCTGGCGCCCGGCGAGCCGATGGCGATGTACCACTGGGAGGCTGATCAGGAGGATTTTCTCGTTCTCTCGGGCAAGGCCGTGCTGGTCATCGAGGGCGAAGAGCGGTCGCTGCGTCAGTGGGACTTCGTGCACTGCCCCGCCGAGGCGAAGCACGTGATCGTGGGCGCCGGCGACACGCCGTGCCTGGTGCTTGCGGTCGGCGCGCGCGACCGCTCCGCCGGCCCCGACTGGGGCGGCTACACGGTCGACGAAGTCGCAGCGCGCCACGGCGCGAGCGTCGAGAAGGACACGACCAAGCCCGACGAGGCGTACGCGCGATTCCCTCCGCACGAGCCAAGCCAGTACCGCAAAGGCTGGCTCCCCGACTAGCCGGACTCAAGGCCGCTCCGGTTGCGCGAGTATTTAGGCACGTTCCCGAGCGCTTCGCGACCAATGTGGCTCAACTACCTGCCGCGGCCAGTCAGATGTTGCGGAGGAACTGCCGCAGCAGATACCTGCCGAAGCTCTCGTCATGACGCATCCTGTCGTCCTCAACCGCATCCCTTCGCGCTGCGTCCTGATTCGGAATGACACCCGTCCGTTCCGCGAGTGCGAGAATTGGGAAGAGCGCCACAAGCACGCCCAAAATGATGACCGCGACCACCCAGTGCCCGTGACTAAAGAGCCAACCGGGGATGACCGTGCCGGCAAGGAAAATCAGCCCGAGAGCGGGCCAGAACCCCGACGAATCGGATACCCACGGCTTCCTTCGCACAGGCGCGCATTCTAACCCCACGTAGTAGAGCGCTCGACCTGTCGGACGTCTCATCTCGTAGGTCGTTCGGAGGCCGGACGGCTTGCCCGAATGTCCCTTTGACCAGGCTTCGCGCAGCACCGAGCCACTGACCACATAAGGTTCCGACGTGGCAGATGACTGGTATCGAGACACTCGCTGGAACCGGCGTATCGAAGACGAGTTCGAGCGGCGACTCGGGCGGGCACACGCCGACTCGCGACCGCAGTACCTACGCATCAAGGGTTTGGCCCTCCTCGAAAGACGCAGCAGCAGGATCAAAGCGACTCGCCGCCCGCGATCTGCTCCGACGCGTCATCGGTGACTATCCCGACTCACTCGATGTCGTGGTCGCGCACGAAGCGCTTGGTGTAAACGCTCATCGAAAATGGCAGCATCTGGTGGTCGGGTTGTGATCATCGAAAACGGCGGCACCTGACAATGCCTGTTCGCGTGGCACCGCTTCTGAGGCTTGCTCGGGAGGGTTGGCTGGGCTGGACGGGAGAAGGGTGCGGACCGATATGGAGCTGTGGAGTGAG
>JANYJX010000092.1 GCA_025358355.1 Actinomycetes bacterium
TTCAACTCGCCGCATGGCGCGTGCCCGCGCTGCACGGGCCTCGGCTCGCAGCTCGAGATCGATCCGGATCTCCTCGTGCCCGACGCGTCGCTGACGATCGGCGAGGGCGCGCTCGTCCCGTGGTCGGTCGGCGGCTCGAGCTTCTACGAAGGCGTGATCCAGGCTGTCGCCGACCGCTACGAGATCGACATCGACCGGGCCTGGCGCGACCTCACCCAGCAGCAGCAGGACTACTTCCTCTTCGGCACCGGAGGCGAGCGGATCTTCGTCAACTACAAGAACCGCATGGGCCGCAAGCGGCAGTACGCGATGGCGTTCGAGGGAATCGTGCGCTCGCTCGAGCGGCGCTACAAGGAGACCGACTCGTCGCTGCAGCGCGAGCGGATCGAGGAGTACATGAGCTTCCGCCCGTGCCCCGACTGCAACGGCGCGCGCCTCAAGCCTGCTGTCCTTGCCGTGACGATCGACGGCCGGTCGATCAACGAGTTCACACGGCTGTCGGTGACGCGCGCGCTTGCCGCCGTCGACGAGCTCGATCTCACGTCGACCGAGCAGCTGATCGGGCACCGGATCGTGAAGGAGATCCGCGAGCGGCTGACGTTCCTCGCGGATGTCGGCGTCGGCTACCTCCAACTGGACCGTGCCGCGAAGACGCTGTCGGGTGGCGAGGCGCAGCGGCTACGGCTCGCGACGCAGATCGGCTCGCAGTTGGTCGGCGTTCTCTACATCCTCGATGAGCCGTCGATCGGACTCCATCAGCGTGACAACGACCGCCTGATCGCGACGCTCGAACGACTGAAGGCCCTCGGCAACACGGTGCTCGTCGTCGAGCACGACGAGCAGATGATGCGTAGCGCCGACTGGCTCGTCGACATGGGGCCAGGCGCGGGCGAGCACGGTGGCCGTGTCGTCGCCGAAGGGACGGCCGACGAGGTTGAGAGAACGCCCGGCTCGATCACCGGGCAGTTCCTCTCCGGCAAGCGGCAGATTGCGGTGCCGTCGCGGCGAACCAACGACGAACGCGGTTCGTTCACCGTGCACGGCGCGACGATGCACAACCTGAAGGGCATCGATGTCGAGTTCCCGATCGGCAAGTTCGTCTGCGTGACGGGCGTCTCAGGCTCCGGAAAGTCGACGCTCGTGAACGAGATCGTCTACAAGGCGCTCGCGAACCGGCTCAACCGGACACGCACGAAGCCCGGAGATCACGTCTCGGTCGAAGGGATCGACTGCTTCGACAAGGTGATCGACATCGACCAGACGCCGATCGGCCGCACGCCGCGCTCGAACCCAGCGACATACACCGACCTGTTCACGCACGTGCGTGAGCTGTACTCGCTGACGCCCGAGTCGAAGGTGCGCGGCTACAAGCCTGGGCGCTTCTCGTTCAACGTGCGCGGCGGCCGCTGCGAAGCGTGCAAGGGCGACGGGACGATCAAGATCGAGATGCACTTCCTGCCCGACGTCTACGTGCCGTGCGAAACCTGCCACGGACGCCGCTACAACCGCGAGACGCTCGAGGTGCGCTTCAAGGGCAAGTCGATCGCGGATGTGCTCGAGATGTCGGTCGAGGAGGGGCTCGGCTTCTTCGCGAAGATCCCGAAGATCCGGCGGCGGCTCCAGACGCTGCACGACGTGGGCCTCGACTACGTGAAGCTCGGCCAGCCGGCGACGACGCTCTCCGGCGGCGAGGCGCAGCGGGTGAAACTCGCGGCCGAGCTCTCGAAGGTCGCGACCGGCAAGACGCTCTACATCCTCGACGAGCCGACCACCGGACTGCATTTCGCCGACATCGAGAAGCTGCTCGAGGTGCTGCAGCGGCTCGTCGACAACGGCAACACGGTTCTTGTGATCGAGCACAACCTCGATGTGATCAAGCAAGCCGACTGGGTGGTCGACCTCGGACCCGAAGGTGGGGAGGAAGGCGGCGAGCTGATCGCGGCCGGCACGCCCGAGGAAGTCGCCGAGGTCGACGGTTCGTACACCGGCCAGTTCCTGCGCGGCGTTCTCGCCGCGCAGGCTGCCGCGGCCGCCTAGAGCACGGGGACGAGGACGGTCGCGCCGAACGCGACCACGAGCGCCCACGTGCCGGCTGCGAACGCCGCGAGCACGAATCGTGGGCTGAAGCGGTGGCGCGAGAGCGCGAACGCGCCGGCTATGCCGACGCTGAGCCCCGTCAGCCACTCGACGGCGCCGAACGCGATCCCCACCGAGAGGCCGAGGTGCGAGTCGACCCCTCGCGCGGCGAGTGCCAGCGCAACGGCTGCGCTCGCAACTCCGACGTTTCCCGGTGTCAGCGGCATGATCGCGGCCAGTTCCACCGCCGCGACGATGACCAGCGCGGCGCCTAGCGGGCGCCCGATGCCGAACGCCGCGGCAACCGACGTCGCGGCGCCGACCTTTGCGGTTGCTCCCCCGAGCGACCAGGCTGCGACGAACGCGAGCTCGCGAGGCGAGCGGCTCAGCTCGCGGCACGCGTCGAGGACATGGGCCGCCCGCCGTGGCCAGCGGATCCGGCGAGCGAACACGCAGATGGCCGCGAAGCCGATGCAGACCCCGGCCAGCGCGACAAGCGGCCAGGCCGGCAGAGCTCCCATCGCGCCCCACGCACACGAGACCGATGAGCCAGACGCTGCGGATCGCGCCGACGGCCGCTGCGGCCCCGCCGACCGTCCAGGCGCCTCCCTCGGTCCGGCCGGAGAAGAGCGCCAGTCTTACGGCCGAGCCGGCGTGAAGCGGCGCGAGCGCGTTGACGCCGCAGCCGACGCAGTACCGGGCCGCGGCGTCCTCGAACGCGAGGGTCGTCCCGCACGCACGGAGCGCGACCCGCCACGCCAGGGCCGCACAGACGCTCGTGGCCACGAAGCAAGCGGCCGCCCCCCACAACGGCCCCGGAGGTGCGGCAGCGACTCCGCTTAGTGCCGTTCGAAGGCGATTCTCGACGAGCCCCGGGCTGGCGCAGAGCACGGCAATCGCGACGAGCGTGAAACCCGCCGGCAGGGCGTGCCGCAGTGTGAAATGGGTGCGCATCGGGCCGCCCCCGAAGCGTCGGCAACTGAGCGGTGGACTTGAGCGCTGACTAGTGCCGCGAGAGTGCGCCGGCCGCCGGTTGCACGGCGTCGATGCGCTCGAGCCAGCGGGCTGCGCACATCCGTTCGAAGATCTCTCGGGCCTCTTCGAGCAGAGGCTTGGCCTCCGCCGCTCTGCCCGTGTCAACAAGCCACGAGCCGTAGTCGACGAGAACCGGGCCGAGCAGAGCTGCCTTCGAGAGGTTGCGGGCCGTTGCGAGTGCGGTCGCGTAGTCGTCGGCCGCCGCGTCGTGGTCACCACGGGCTGCGGCCGCGTTCGCGCGGATGCGCGCCCGGCTGAGCTCGACGGAGCGCGTTCGCCGCCCCGGCGGGATCGCGTCGAGCAGCGCTCCGACGGGGACCGCGAGTTGCGGATCGCCGAGGTCATTGGCGGCGGTTGCGGCGTCCTCGAGGGCGATCTGCGTGAACTCGACGTAGTTCTGGGCGATGAGAAGACGGACCGCTTCCTCGAGCAGGGGCAGCGCATCAGCCGGTCGGTGCTCTCCTATTGCGACAACGGCACGTCGCCAAAGCGTGATGTTCCGCAGCTGGACGTCGCTCGATGTGTCCACGTCTGGGGAGATGCGCGCGAGCCAGGCCTTCGCCTCCTCCGGCTGAGAGCGCTCGTACGCGGCACGTGCAAGCGTCACGTACCCGTTCACGTGGCCGGCAACCGCTGTCTGCGCGTCGGGCAGCTCGTGTGCGCGTGCGAACGCGGCGTCCCAGTCGCCGTCTCCGAGCAGCTCCCCGATCAGGCCCAAGCCGAGCTGGACCGCGAACTGTCGGTCGCCGCGGCTGCGAGCGAGCTCGAATCCCGCCTCGACCGCGCGGCGCCCTTCCTCGCCGCGATCCTCGTTCCAGGCTGCCACAGCCAGGTTGTTGTACGCGCGCAGGGCTTGGTCAACGAGATCGTGTTGGAGCGCGATGGCGAGTGCCTCCTTGAGGAGGGCTCGGGACTCGTTCGGGCGCCCGAAGAGAATCAGCGACTTCGTGTTGAGCGCCTCCGAAAGCACGGCTGGGAAGCCATGCGCTTCGGCGATCTCGAGCGCGAGCTCGACGCGCGCCGCGGCGGCTGCCGGGTTGCTTTCGAAGTGGTGGATGCGTCCAGCCTCGGCGGCCAGGCGCGCGACGTCCTCGTCAGGCTCGTCCTTTGCGAGTACCTCCAGAGCGGGTTCCAGCAGCTCGAGCGCGTCCGCGCCACGGCCGAGCGCCCAGAGCGAAAGGCTCAACTGCGCCGTGGCGCGGGCCGCATCGTGCGGCCGCCCGGCCTGCTCGAACAGCTTCGACGCCTCACGGAACGACGCCTCCGCCGCAGCCGCGTCGTTCGCCGCGAGCGCCATCTCGCCGGCGCGCTCGAGCAGCCCCGCGTGTTCCACTTCGTCGGTCGCGAGCTCGGCGGCACGGGCGAACGCGCGGCGCGCGTCTTCCGGCGCTGCGAGCGCGGCTGCCCGCTCGCCGGCGCGGCACAGCCAGTCGCGTGCTCGCGTCTGGACGGAATCCGCGTCGTCCGCGGCGGGGTCGGCGGCATGCGCGTTCAGGTAGTGCGCGGCGATCACCTCGGCGATCTCATCCGGGTCGATGCCCGCCTCTTGCTCTAGGAAGCCGGCGGCCGCGAGATGCCGTGCCTTCCGGTCGCGGCGGGCGAGCGTCTCGTACGCGACGCGCTGGACGAGCGCCTGTAGGAACCCGTATTGACCGCGCTCGGGCGAGCGGGGGTCGGTCTGGAGCGTGAGCAGCTCCTTCCGCACGAGCGAGGCGAGGATCGGCTCGAGATCTGACGCCGCGCTTCCCGAGACGGCCGCCAGCCCGCGCGAGGTGAACGTCTTGCCCAGGACAGCCGCGTTCTCGAGTGCGCTTCGCTCCGGCGGGCCGAGCCCGTCGAGGCGTGCGGCGATCAGCGCGTGGAGCGTCTCGGGCACTTCGAGGGCGTCGATCGGCCCGCTCACCCGGAAGTCGTCGCCGTCGCGCTCCAGCAGCCCGCGGTCGAGCAGCATCCGCACGGTCTCGACGGCGTAGAGGGGAATGCCGTCTGCGCGATCGCGGATCGTCGCGCGTAGCTCCGTCGGCAAGCCCGGGACGAGGCCGAGCAGGAGCGAGTCCATCGCTGCGTTGTCGAGCGGATCGAGCGTCAGGGCCGAGGAGTTACGGATCCGCGTCCCGAAGGTCGGGTGGCGCTCGCCCAGTTCCGGCCTTGAGAGCGTCACGACGTACAGCGGATGGTTCCGCGACCAATCCAGCAGATACTCGATGAAGTCGAGCAGGGCGGCATCGGCCCAGTGCAGGTCTTCGAAGAGGAGGACGACTGGGCCGGTCTCGGCCATCCGCTCGAAGAACAGGCGCCAGGCGGAGTGGAGATCCTCGCGATCGGGTGCGACGCGATCGGTCAGCCCGAGCACGTGCTGGAGACGCGGTTCGATCCAGTCGCGCTCGTCTGCGTCTGGCACGTGCTCCTCGATCGTCGCGCGAAGTTTCGCGAGCGCCTGCTCCGGCGGGTCGTCTTCGGCGATCCGGGCGCGCATCCGCACCATCTCGGCGAGTGCCCAGTACGCGATGCCGTCCCCGTACGAGAGACAGCGGCCGTGATGCCACCAGACCGTGTCGACGAGACCGTCGATGTACTTCTCGAACTCCCAGGCGAGGCGCGACTTGCCGATCCCGGCGACACCGACGACTGCGACGAGGCTCGCGCGCCGGTCGTCGTCGGTCGCGTGGAACATCTCCTTGACGAGCCGGAACTCTCGATCGCGTCCGACGAACGGCGCCTCGAACCCGACGGATCGGCCCTCGCCCTTTCGTGCGGAGACGATCCGTGTCGCCTGCCAGAGCTGGAGGCGCTCGATCTTCCCCTTGACATCGTGCTGGCCGGCGTCGGTGTAGACGACCGAGGCTTCGGTGGCGTGTTTCGTCGAGTCGCCGACGAGCACGCTGCCCGGCTCGGCCGCGGACTGGACGCGCGACGCGGTGTTGACGAGGTCGCCCGCAACCATGCCCTGGCCTTCGGCGCCGACGGTGACCGCTGCTTCGCCGGTGAGCACGCCGGCGCGGGCCTGCAGCGTCGCATCGAGCGCGGGTACGGCTGCGACGAGGTCGAGCGCAGCGCGGACTGCTCGCTCGGCGTCGTCCTCGTTCGCGACGGGAGCGCCCCAGACGGCCATCACTGCGTCGCCGATGAACTTCTCCACCGTGCCGCCGTAGCGCTCGACGACGGTGCGGGCGGTGTCGAAGTAGCGCGTGAGGAGCTCACGCGTGTCCTCGACGTCGCGGCCCTCAGACGCGGTCGTGAAGCCGACGAGGTCGGCGAACAGGACGGACACGAGGCGACGCTCGGCGGCTGCGGGCGCAGCGGTCGGACCGGAGGCGGCCGGCGCCGTGCCTAAGGCCGTCGCACACTCGCCGCAGAACTTGCTGTCGGGCGTGTTCGGGGCGCCACACGACGGGCACGCAACGGCGAGCGCGCCGCCGCATTCCTTGCAGAACTTCCGGCCTTCCTCGTTGGCCGTGCCGCACGCGGCGCAGGTCATGCGGTCGCCTCCGCCCGGATTGGGGCGAGGGCGGCGACGCGCGCGAGCCACGGGACTGCGCCGAGTCGCTCGAAGATCTCGCGGGTCTCATCGAGGAGCGGCACCGCTTCGTCCGCCCGGTCGTGCGCTGTGAGCCACTCCGCGTGCTCGAGCTGCGTCACGGCCAGCCAGAAGACGATGCCAAGCTCCCGGAACCGTGCGGCGGCAGCTTCGTATCCGGCGCCATCTTCGGAGAGGCGTGCGCGGATGCGCTTCGCCTGGGCGTCGAGGTACGGAGGACGAGTACCTGGAGGAACGGCTCCGACGGAGGCGAGCAGCTCCTCGACCTTCGCGGATTCCCCCAAGCCGAACGCAGCTTCGAGCGCTTCGACGATGCCTTGCTTGGAGGATTGGGCGGCGATGCCGAAGCTGGCCCGACCCGCCTCGATGGCCGCCTCTCCGTCGGCGAGCGCCTCGCGCAACTGCCCTTGGGCCCGACGCAATGCCGCACGACAACCCAGGTAGCTCGAAAGCTCCTGCGTATCTGTAGAGCCCTCGAGCCGCGAGAACAGCGAGAGCACGCGCCGAGCTTCGTCGAGTTCCCCCCGACCGACGTGGAGCTCGACCGCCGACTGGAGCATGCTCAAAAGCAGCCCGCCGGCGTCGATCTGCTCCGGGCCGAACCCTTCGATCGCTGTCTGCGCCTCGTCCCAGCGACCGAGCATGACGAGGGGATAGGTTCGCTCCGCGAGCGTGCTCCACTCGCCGGGTCGATCGCCGCGCTTGCGGGAGAGGGCGAGCGACTCGTCCAGGTATCCGAGTGCATCGATGTACTCATCGCGCTGGAAACACTTGTCGGAAAGCCAGAAGAAGCAGGTGCTCGCTTCGTCCAGCACGTTGTGAGCGAGCGCTATCTCCAGAGCGCGCTTCAGAAGCGCCGAGGACTCCTCGGCGTGCCCTCGACTGTTGACGATGCCCGTTTTCGCGCGCAGCGCCAGCGCGAGGGCCGCTGGGTACGCGTGCGCCTCGGCAATGTCCAGCGCCAGCTCTGCCCGCTCGGCCGCACGCTCGAGGTCGCCGCTGTACCAGTATCCGAGCGAGAGACGCGCGGCGAGTAGCGCGAGATCAGCGTCGGGCTCGTCCTCCGAGATGACAGCGAAGGCGCGCTCCATCCGTGCCATCGCTTCGTCGCGACGCCCGGTGAAGGCGTCGACCCGCGCCAACCTGAACAGGACTCGGGCGGCAGCATGCGTGTCGCCGTGCGCCTCGTAGAGCTCGATCGACGCATCGAGGAGTCGGCGTGCCGAGTCCGGGTCACCGGCTCGCGCTGCCATCTCGCCGGCGCGATGGAGAAGCGACGCCCTTTCCGACGAATCCTCTGTCAGCTCCGTCGCCTGCTCGAAGTAGCGCTTGGCTTCTGCCGCGGCGCCGAGCGAAGCCGCTCGCTCGCCCGCCCGCGCGAGCATCGCGTGCGCCTTGGCCCTGATCTCGGCGGCGTCCTCCGCGGCCGGGGCGGCGTCGAGGGCGGCGACGTAGTGGGAGGCGATCACCTCGACGACCTCGTCCTCGTCGGCGGCGAACGCCTGGCTCAGGTATTCGGCCGCCGCGAGGTGCTTCGCCCGGCGCTCTCGCTTCGAGAGCGTCTCGTAGGCGACGTGGCGCACGAGATCCTGGAGGAAGCCGTACTGACCGTGCTCCGGCGAGCGCGGATCGGCCTGCACGCCGAGGACTTCCTTGCGCACGAGTGACCCGAGCAACAGCTCGAGGTCCGCTTCCGGGATGCCCGAGAGCGCCGCGAGAGCGCTCCGCGTGAACGTTTTGCCGAGTACCGCGCCGTCCTGGAGTAGGCGGCGCTCTTCCGCCGGCAGGCCGTCCAGGCGCGCGGCGATCAGCGCATGCAACGTCTCCGGAACCTCGAGCGACTCGATCGCGCCCGTCGGCCGGTAGACAGAACCGTCGAGGACGAGCAACCCGCGGTCGAGCAGCATCCGCACCGTCTCGACCGCGTACAGCGGGACGCCCTCGGCCCGCGCGAGGATCTGATCGCGGATGTCCTCAGGAAGGCCCGGCACGAGTCCGCTGAGGAGCTCGACCATCGCCGAGGAGGACAGCGGCTCGAGGTAGAGGGAGCTGAAGTTGCGGTGGCCCGCGCCCCAGGTCGGGCGGCGCTCGATCAATTCGGGACGGGCAAGCGTGATGACATAGAGGGGCGAGTTGCGCGACCAGTCGAGGAGGTACTCGACGAAGTCGAGGAGGCTCGAGTCGGCCCACTGCATGTCTTCGAACGCGAGAACCGTGGGGTAGACGTCGGCGAGCCGCTCGAAGAACAGTCGCCACGCTGCGAAGAGATCCTGTTTCTCCCGTGCCTCGTGCTCCGCCAGGCCGAGGAGCTGAGCCACCCGTGGCTCGACGAAGCGCTGCTCATCCGGGTCGGTGATGTGCTCCTCAATTGTCGCGCGCAACTTTGTGAGGGCCGCGGCCGGCTCTTCGTCCTCGGTGATCCGGCAGCGCATCCGCACCATGTCGGCGAGCGCCCAGTAGGTGACGCCTTCGCCGTAGGCCAGACAGCGGCCGCGATGCCAGTACGTGGCCTGGGGCAGGCCGTCGAAGTACTTGTAGAACTCCCACGCCAGCCGGCTCTTGCCTATGCCGGCGATGCCGGTCACCGAGACGAGATGGGCTTTCTTCTCGTCTGCTGAGGTGTGGAAGAGATCCTTGATCTGGCGCAGCTCGCGGTCGCGACCGACGAACGGCGCTTCGAGGCCGGTGGACTTGAGCGAGCCGCGTGCACCCGACACGACCCGGAGCGCCTTCCAAAGCGGCACGAGCCCGTCTTTGCCCTTTAGCTCGAACGCGCCCGCTTCCTCGTAGACCACTGTTTGCTCGGTGGTGCGCCGGGTCGAGTCGCCGACGTAGACGGCGCCGGGGGCGGCGACGGACTGCACACGCGATGCGGTATTGACGAGGTCGCCTGCGACCATCCCCTCGCCGGTAGCGCCGATCGTGACGGCAGCCTCGCCGGTGAGCACACCCGCGCGGGCGCGCAGCTCCGGTGCGCCGACTTCGTCCCCGAGAGCCGAGACGGCTGCGACGAGATCGAGAGCCGCGCGGACCGCGCGCTCGGCGTCGTCCTCGGTCGCGACAGGCGTGCCCCAGACCGCCATCACGGCGTCGCCAATGAACTTCTCGACCGTGCCGCCGTACAGCTCGATCAGCCTCCGGCAGGTATCGAAGTAGCGCGAGAGAAGCTCGCGCACCTCTTCGGAGTCGCGCGACTCGGAGAGCGTCGTGAAGCCGACGAGGTCGGCGAACAGGACGGAAACCAGTCGACGCTCGGCTGTGGGCGGCGCCGCTACTGCGGTCGGCGCCGTGGCTGCGTCGAGCGACGCGCCGCACTCGTCGCAGAACTTAGCGCCGGCCGCGACCGGGTGGCCGTTCGGGCAGACCTGCGCCAGTACTCTCCCACAGCTGTTGCAGAACCTCGCCCCGGCTCGGTTGTCGGTCGCGCAACTCGGACAGGTCACGCACTCACCTCCGCGCCGGCGGAAACCAGGTCGGCCCGCTCGAGCCACGGCAGGGCGCCGAGGCGGTCGAAGACCTCGCGCGCTGCGCTTCGCAATGACTCTGCGTCGGTCGTGTCACCGGTCTCGCCCTGGGCCGCCAGCCACTCCGCGTGCTCGAGTTGCGTGACGGCGAGCCGGAACGGCATGTCGATCTCGCGGAAGATGGATTCTGCTGCCGAGAAGCTGGACGCGACATCGGTGCCCCTTCCCATCGCCGCGAGCTGTGCGCTGAAGCGCGCGCGGTAGGCCGCGAGGACCGGTGTCAGCTGTCCGGGCCGGAGACCGTCGAGGATCGCGAGCAGCTCCCTGGCCTTGGCAGCGTCTCCGAGCGCGAAGGCGGCTTCAAGGCCTTCGAACAGGCTGAACTTGACCGGGTAGAGCGTGATTCCGAGCTCGGCGCGCAGGGCGATCGCCCTTTCTGCTGCTGCGAGCGCCTCAGCCGGCTTGCCCTCCGCGCGGAGCACCCGCGCCTCTGCGAGGGCGTAGTGCGCCACGTCTTGTCCCGCCTCCGACTGACCGACGATCGAGTTTTGCGTGAGCACGTCTCGCGCCCTGTCGATGTCGCCGCGCTCGCTGTGGACACGCGCCGTGGTGAGCAGGAACGACTGCGTGAACGACGTCGTCACGCGTTCCTCGACCTCAGCTGCCCGCGCGAGCGCCTCGTCCCAGCGGTCGAGCTCGATAAGCACACCGACGTCGAACGCGAGCAGGTTCGACTCCCAGCCACGATCGCCGACCCGCCTGGCGAGCGCGAGCCCGCGCTCGAGAGTCGCCAGTGATTCCACGTCTCGGTCGGCGCAGCCGAGCGCGACGCTCAGGTTGTTGAAGGCACGGAGTGCCTCGCCGTGGAGGTCGTTGTCTAGCGCAAGCGAGACGGCGGCCTCAAGAAGCACGCGCGCCTCGTACAGACGATCGGTGCGCAGGAGGTTGATCGACTTGCTGTTGAGCGCCCCGGCGAGCGTTTCGGGCAGGCCGAAGGTCTCGGCGAGTTGCAGGGCCTGCTCGAGGATCGGCGCAGCACGTTCCCCTTCGTCACTCAGCACGAGGAAGCGGCCGAGCTGGGCGGCGACTGCCGCGACTACCGCATCCGGCTCCTCTCCGGTAAGCGCCGCGAGCGCGGGCTCGAGCCGGGCGACCGCTTGCTGCGCGTGCCCCTCGGCGAAGTCGAGCTCGGCTAGGCGGGCTGACACGAGGGCGGCCGAGCGAATCTCACCCTCGGCTGCGTACGCGTCATGGGAGCGGTCGAATAGGGCTCGGGCGGCGACCCGCTCGTCTGCCCGCACCGCCATCTGACCCGCGCGGTCGATGAGAGCGGCGGCAACGAGCGTCTCTTCGCTGAGCTCCGCCGCCTGCTCGAAGTAACGTTGGGCCTCGGCTGTGGCCGCGAGCGAGGACGCCCGCTCGCCCGCGCGTGCAAGGGCATCCCTGGCGCGTGTCTTGATCTCGGCCGCATCTTGCGCATCCGGGACGGCGCGGTGCGCTTCGACGAGATGCGAGGCGATGACCTCGGCGACTTCGTCCTCGGCAAGGGCGGCCGACAGATACGCGGCTGCCGCGAGATGACGGGTCTTGCGCTCGTGCCGCGAGAGCGTCTCGTAGGCGACGTGCCGCACCAGGTCCTGCAGGAAGCCGTACTGGCCGTGCTCGGGCGAGCGCGGGTCGGACTGGAGCGAGAGCACTTCCTTGCGGACGAGCGTGACGAGCAGCGGCTCGATATCCGCCTCGGGTCGCCCCGAGAGCGCTGCGAGGGCGCCGCGCGTGAACGTCTTGCCGAGCACTGCCGCGTCCTGCAGCACGCGTCGCTCGTCGGCTGAGAGCCCGTCGAGGCGAGCAGCGATCAGCGCGTGCAGCGTCTCGGGAACCTCGAGCTCACCGATCTCACCGGCAGGACGGTAGACCGCCCCTTCCTGGACGAGCAGGCCACGGTCGAGCAGCATGCGCACCGTCTCGACCGCGTACAACGGGACACCCTCCGCCCTGGCGAGAATCTGGTCCCGGAGCGCGGCAGGAAGGCCGGGAACGAGCCCGGTCAAGATCTCCTCCATCGCCTCAGGCGAGAGCGGCTCCAGGTAGAGAGAGGTGAAGTTGCGCGCACCGGCGCCCCAGGTCGGCCGCCGCTCGACGAGCTCGGGCCGCGCGAGCGTGATCACGTAGATCGGGTGGTTGCGCGACCACTCGAGGAGGTATTCGACGAAGTCGAGCAGCGACTCGTCGGCCCACTGCAGATCCTCGAAGGCGAGCACGGTCGGGTAGACGTCGGCGAGCCGCTCGAAGAACAAACGCCAGGCGGCGAACAGATCCTGCCGGTCGCGCGACTCGTGCTCGCCGAGGCCGAGCAGCTGCGCGAGACGCGGTTCGACGAAGCGCCGTTCTTCGGTGTCGAGGATGTGCTCGTCGAGGGTTGCGCGAAGCTTCCGCAGCGCAGAGGCCTGTTCCTCTTCTTCGCCGATCCGGCAGCGCATCCGTACCATGTCGGCGAGCGCCCAGTACGTCACGCCCTCGCCGTAGGCGAGGCAGCGGCCACGGTGCCAGTAGACGCTCTGCGAGATCCCGTCGAAGTACTTGTAGAACTCCCACGCGAGGCGCGACTTGCCGATCCCGGCGATGCCGGTCACCGAGACGAGATGTGCCTTCTTCTCTTCTGCGGAGGTGTGGAAGAGAGCCTTGATCTGGCGCAGCTCGCGGTCGCGGCCGACGAACGGCGCCTCGAGGCCAGCCGACTTGAGCGTGCCGCGAACTCCCGAGACGACGCGGAGCGCCTTCCACAACGGCGTCAGTCCCTCCTTGCCCTTGAGCTCGAACGCGCCGGAATCTTCGAAGACGATCGTCTGCTCCGTCGCGCGGCGCGTCGCGTCGCCAACGAAGACGGTGCCCGGCTCTGCCACGGATTGGACGCGCGAGGCGGTGTTGACGAGGTTGCCTGCGACCATCCCCTCGCCGGTAGCGCCGATCGTGACGGCGGCCTCTCCGGTGAGCACGCCGGCTCGGGCTCGCAGCTCCGGTGCGCCGATCTCGTCGCCGAGCGAGGAGACGGCGGCGACGAGATCGAGTGCGGCCCTCACCGCACGCTCGGCGTCGTCTTCGGTCGCGACGGGCGCTCCCCAAACGGCCATCACCGCGTCGCCGATGAACTTCTCGACTGTCCCGCCGTACAGCTCGATCAGGCGGCGGCACGTATCGAAATAGCGGGAGAGAAGCTCCCGCACCTCCTCCGGGTCCCGGCTCTCGGACAGCTTCGTGAAACCGACGAGGTCGGCGAACAGCACCGACACCAACCGCCGCTCCGCCGCCGCAGGCGCAACAGCAACAGGACCAGCAGGCACCCCCACAACAGAGGCGGCAAGCGACGCCCCACACTCACCGCAGAACTTTGTGGAGGCAGAGTTCGACGCGCCGCACGAAGGGCAGCCGAGCGTGAGCACGCCGCCGCACTCGCCGCAGAACTTGCGGCCGGGTTCGTTGTGGCTTCCACACGCCTCGCAGGTCACACGTCTCCCTTCCCGGATCGGACACGATGGACTGTAAGGGACAGGTGAGATCGCTGCTACGGATCGCCGCTAGGCTCGGGCACATGAGCCCGGAGCGGGAATGGTGGCTGCGCGTCCCGGGCGTCCTCGTTCGCCCGCGCGACGTGTTTCTCGCCCTACGAGTCAACGACCCGGACGATCTCGACGCGCGCCAGGAGCCGATCCTCCTTCTGATTCTGCTCGCGGGGATGTCCGGCGTGCTGCTCACTTCGGCGTGGTCGGATCTGCTCGATCCAGGCGCCGCGGGCGGCGCGACACTCGACGTGCTCACCTTTGTCGTGCTGACGTTCGTCGCCGGTGCACTCGAAGGGTCGGCCGCGTACTTCTTCGCCGGTGGCGCGTTGTATCTCGGAGCGAGAGGAATGGGCAGCCCCGGCGGCTGGCGGGTCGCTCGGCAATTGCTGGCGTTCGCATGCGTGCCGCTTGCAGTGTCCGTCCTCGCGACGTTGCCGATCGGCCTGGCGGCCTTCGGTGGCGACCTGTTCCGCAGCGGCGGCGCCGACTCGGGTACCGGCGGGCACATCTACCTCGCGTACCAGCTTGTGTTCGTTGCGTGGTCGCTCGGGCTCCTCCTCGTCGGCATCCGCACCGTCTACGGCTGGACGTGGGCAAGATCTGCCGGCGCGTTTGGGCTGCTGGTGGTCTTCCTCGCGGGGCTCGCCGCCGCCTCAAACGTCGTCTAGCGACGCAGTATCCCTCGATCGAGCGGTTCCACTGACCCGTCTGGGGGATGGGCGCTCGCGGCTGTGCGGAGACAGTTCGATCACTGCCGCGCAGCCG
This sequence comes from Actinomycetes bacterium, assembly GCA_025358355.1. Taxonomy (GTDB): domain Bacteria; phylum Actinomycetota; class Thermoleophilia; order Gaiellales; family Gaiellaceae; genus Gaiella. The sequence continues at coordinate 14,439 of JANYJX010000092.1, forward strand.
ACCGGAGCGGGCAGAGAATCGACTGCGGAGAGGGGATCAGTGGACTTCGGAACGGCGAGCTCCAGACCGAGACTGACCGCGGTTGGATCGCGGTTTGGCAGCCCGGCGGCGCGTCGCATCGCTCTCTCCGTCGGAATCGCAGTCACCGCGGCTATTGTCGCGGGAACGGCGATGCCGCGGCTCGGCCCGGCGCACGAGCGTGGAATCGTCCCGTGGTGGAGTCTCGTCGTCCTGTTCTTCGCCGCGGAGTCGTACGCGCTCGCGATCCGTGACCGGTCGGAATCCTCGGCGCTCTCGGTGCACGACGCGTGCATCGTCTTCGGCCTCTTCGTCGCGCCACCGCTCGGGCTGATCGTCGCGCAGGTCGCAGGCTCGCTTCTGGCCGCCGCCGCCTTCAAGACGCATCGGGTAGATCGGCTTGCGCGCAGGGTCGGTGGGCTCGCGCTTTCGACCTCGACCACGATCGCCGTCTTCTCGACGTTCAACGGAATCGGGAACCCGTACGGCCCGCCGGGCTGGTTCGCGGCGACGTTCTCCATCGTCTGCGGCACGCTCGTCGCGTACGGGCTGGCAAGGCTCGCGGTCGCGATTGGCGCCGAGCGACGGACATCCGGCACGAGTCGCGCCGCTCTCGTTCTGGCCCTCGGTGGCTCGGTCGCGAGCGCCGCAATCGCACTCGCTGGGCTCGAGCTCGTTCGCCGTCACGATCCCGCGGCTCTCCTCCTCGTTATTCCGTTCGCCTCGTGTGCGCTCGCGTTGCGCGCGTACGCGTCCGAGAAGCTGCGTCTCGTTCACCTGCAGGAGCTGTACGCATCGATGCGCGTCGCAGAAGGGGCGTCGGGTCTCGAGGCCGGAGCCGAGGAGCTGCTCGCCTCGGCGCAAAGGCTGTTGCGCGCAGACATCGTGTGGCTCGCACTGTTGCCGCATGGTGAATCGCGCCGCTACGCGATCGCGGAGCTCACGCAGCAAGGGCACGTCGGGCTCGCGTCGGCCGATCTCTCACGGACCGAGTCGGCCTTCGTGCGCGCCGTCCTTGCCGAGAAGGGCGTCGTCTTGCTCGGTCGCAATCGCGGCCCGAAAGGGACACGCGAGTTGATGGAGGAGCGAGGACTCAGCCGCGCACTCGCAACTGTTCTCCACGGCGACCGCGGGCCGGTCGGGATCATGGTGGTCGGCAACGTCGAGGACGAAGCGTGGTTCGGCGCCGAAGACATCCGCCTGCTGGAGACGTACGCCGGCTACGCCGGAGTGCTCCTCGAGAACGATCGGCTCGAGACATCCGTCACCGCGCTCACGGCGTTGAAGGAGCAGCTGCGCCACCAGGCATTCCACGACTCGCTGACCGAGCTGCCGAACCGGATGCTGTTCACCGAGCACGTCGCGCGCTCGCTCGCGCTGGGGCTCGAGACGGCGGTGCTGTTCCTCGATCTCGACGACTTCAAAGCCGTGAACGACACGCACGGCCATCCGGTGGGCGACGCGCTGCTCGTGGCGTTCTCGGATCGCCTGAAAGCGTGTGTGCGGCCCGCGGATGTCCCGGCGCGGCTCGGCGGCGACGAGTTCGCGGTGCTCGCCGATGGCTCGAACGCCGAGGAAGTCGAGCGCGTCGCAGCTCGGCTCGTTGAAGCGCTGAGCGAGCCGTTCAGGATCGAAGGGAAGGCGATCTCGGTGCACGCGAGCGTCGGCATCGCCTTCGCGACTGCCACCTCGACCGCAGACGAGGTCGTGCGGAATGCCGATGTCGCGATGTACGACGCGAAGCAGGCCGGCAAGCGGCAGGTCGCGTCGTACGCGCCCGAGATGCAGGATCGCGTGCGGGGCCGTAACGAGACAGCGGCTGCACTCGCCCGCTCGGTTGGGCGCGGCGAGATCAGTGTCCACTACCAGCCGATCGTCGACCTCGCGAGCAACCGCATGGTGGGCGTGGAGGCGCTCGCCCGCTGGCAGCGCACCGGCCGCGAGCTGCTCTCACCGGTCAGCTTCATCCCGCTGGCCGACGAGATCGGCGTGATGATCGAGATTGGCCGCGCCGTCGTGCGCGAGGCGTGTGTGCAGGCCCGCTCGTGGCAGAGCCTGTTCGAGGAGCACGGCGGCCTCGCCATCAACGTGAACCTTGCGCCCAGCGAACTGCACAACCCGTCGCTCACGCGCGAGATCGCCGCTGTCCTCGAGGAGTCAGGCCTGGAGCCGAGTCGCCTGGTTCTCGAGATCACCGAGTCGGGCGTGATGCGTCAACCCGCGGGCGCACTCGAGGCGATGCGCTCGCTGCGTGAGCTCGGTGTGAAGCTCGCGCTCGACGACTTCGGCACCGGCCACTCGTCGCTCGCGCACCTGCGCGAGTTGCCGCTCGACACGCTGAAGATCGCGAAGCCGTTCATCGCCGGGCTCCCGGATGGCCATGCGGACGCGGCGTTCGTCGAAGCGATCGTGAAGCTCGCCACCTCGCTGGAGATCGACGTGATCGCCGAGGGCATCGAAACCGCGGCGCAGGCGGAGGCAGCGCTCGCGCTCGGTTGCCGGCTCGGGCAGGGCTTCTTCTTCGGCTCGCCACTCGGCGAGATCGGCGTGACTCCCTACCTCACCGCCGGTTCGCTGCCGACGCGACCGCACGTCGCAAGCGGCGGCATCATCGCGGCCTAGACGTCGGCGTCGAGCCCGGCCAGCTCGTTCTGCGGCATCGCGTACGAGTACTCCTCGGACGGAAACGCGCCGGTTCGCACGTCGTCGGCGTAGGCCTCAAGTGCGTCGCGGATCTCGCGTGAGAGGTTCGCGTACTTCTTCACAAAGCGCGGCAAATGGCCCTCCGTGAGGCCGAGCAGGTCGTGGTACACGAGCACCTGGCCGTCGCAGTTGGCGCCTGCGCCGATGCCGATCGTCGGGACGCGCAGCGCCTCGGTGATCCGCGCTGCAACCGGGGAAGGCATCGCTTCGAGCACGATGGAGAAGCAGCCGGCCGCCTCTAGCGCGAGTCCATCGTCGACGAGCTTTCGTGCAGCATCAGCCGTTCGACCCTGCGTTTTGAAGCCACCGAGCATCGTCGCCGACTGAGGCGTTAGGCCGATGTGGCCCATCACCGGGATGCCGGCGCCGACGATCGCGCGCACCCGCGACAGCGAAGCGCCCGCGCCTTCGAGCTTGACCGCGTCGGCGCCCGCCTCCTTGATGAAGCGAATCGCGTTGCGCACCGCGTCCTCGTCGGACACCTGATACGAGCCAAACGGCATGTCGCCGACGACGATCGGCCGCCGCGCGGCCCGTGCGACCGTGCGCGTGAGGAAGAGCATCTCGTCCATCGTCACCGGCACCGTCGTTCCCTCGTGTCCGAGCACGACCATTGCGGCGGTGTCGCCGACGAGGATCACGTCGATGCCCGCGTCCTCGGCGAATCGCGCGCCGGGTGTGTCGTAGGCGGTGACCATCACGATCTTCGCGCCGCGTCGCTTCATTTCGGCGAGTTCGGGCAGCGCGAGCTTTCCGGCGGGTGGCGTGGTGCTCATGGGGCGTCTCCTTCGAGTGGAAAGTTGTCGATCAGTCGGGTCGAGCCGACACGAACGGCGGCGGCCAGAACGGGTGGGTCGAACGGGGCGGTCTCGACGTACTCGACAGCGATGCCGGCCGCTTCAAGGGCTTCGCGAGCCGCAGCGGCGTCGCGGGTCGCGAGCGCGCGGGGGAGAGCAAGCGCGCGCTGGCGTTCCTCCGCGGTGAGCCGCGCGTTGCGTGAGGAGAGCGCGAGCCCGTCCGTGTCGCGCACCGTCGGGATCGCGCGCAGCTCCAGGTCGAGCGCGAGGTCGTGGATCATCTGGCGCAGCACCTCGACCTGCTGCGCATCCTTCTGGCCGAAGTAGACGAGGTCGGGCCGGACGATCGCGAACAGCTTCAAGCACACCGTCGCGACGCCGCGGAAGTGCCCGGGCCGGAACGCGCCTTCCAGGCCCGCGCCGAGCTCGGTGACATCGACCCACGTCTGGAACCCGGGCGGGTACATCTCCTCGGCCGTCGGGACGAAGGCGAAGTCAACTCCGGCGTCTGCGGCAAGCGCTAGGTCGTGCTCTTCTTCGCGTGGATAGCCGTTGAGGTCGGCCGGCGCGCTGAACTGCGCGGGGTTCACGAACAGGCTCATCACGACAAACTCGCATTCGTCGCGTGCTGCACGCAGGAGCGCGCGGTGCCCGTCGTGCAGCGCGCCCATCGTCGGGACGAGGCCGATCGCGCCGCCGCGACGGGACTCCAGCGCAGCACGCAACTCGGCGATCGTGCGACACGTCCTCACGCGGGCACCTCGCGCGGTCGGCCGGCGTGCAGCGCAGTGAGCTCGGCCAGCGCGCGGTAGGCGTCCTCGAGCTCGGGCCGCTCGGCGCGGATCGCGGCGAGATGCTGCTCGACCGTTGTCCAGTCGCCGCGATCGACCGCCCCGGTCAGCTCGAAGTTGTTCTCGATCGTGCGGCGCATCAGTGGCTCGAGCGCCTCCGGCGGCGCGCCGGCCGACTCGAGGAGCGCGCCTGCGGCGCGGCGCAGCGTGACGAGGTAGTTCGACGCCATCGCCGCGCCCGCGTGGTACGCGGCGCGGCGCGAATCGTCGAGCGCGAACGGCTCGAGCCCAAGCGTTCGCGCCAGCTGGAAGCCAACGTCACGCGCTTCGTCGGTCTCGGCGGTCACCGCGGCGGACGCGCCGTCCAGCTGCTCGGGCCCGCGCCGAAGGGTGAACGTCTGCAACGGATGCAGGCCAAAGCGGCGGACGTGGGGGGCAAGCGCCGCGAGCGGTGTCGCGCCGCTCGTATGCGTGATCCACGGCCCGCGAGCGATCCCAGCAGCGACCTCGGCGATCGCGCGATCCGGAACGCAGAGCAGCACAAGCTCCGGCGCGTCGGCGCCCACGGCGAAACCCCGCTCCGCAAGGCGGGCGGCTATCGCCGAGCCGACGCGGCCGGCGCCTATGACCTGAGCTCGTTCCAACGCGTGCGCTCCAGTTCCGTCGGGATACCGGGCAGCGCCGAGTGTACCCCTACGGTTCCAGCAGCCGCTTGACCGCCGGCCATTCGTCGTCGAGGACGCTGTACCAGGCCGAGTCGCGGCTCACGCCATCGCGCACGAGCATGTGCTTGCGGTGGACCCCTTCAAACGTCGCACCGAACGCCTCCATCGCGCTGCGTGCCGGCAGGTTGAGCGCGTCGGTCTTCAGCTCGACACGCCTACAGCCCCACGTCGCGAAGGCGTGCTGAAGCTGTAGCCGTTTCGCGTCTTGGTTCGCACCGGTTCCCCACGCGTCGGGCGAGAGCCATGTCCAGCCGATCTCGACGACGCCGTGCTCTGGCCGGAGCGCGAGGAAGCGCGTGGAGCCGACGACAACTCCGTCGCTTTGACGGACCGTCGCGAACGGCATCTCGGTGTCGGCGGCTTCGCGTTCGAGCGCGGCGGCGAGCCAGGCGCGCATTTCGTCGCGTGTGCTCGGCTGCAGAATCGGCAGCCAGCGCCAAACGCGCGCGTCGCGCGACGCTTCCCACAGGCCGTCGAGATGCGCCGGCGCAAGCGGTTCAAGCCGGACGACGTGCCCTTCCAGCGTCGGTGCAGTCCATCGCGTCAAGGTGCGCGGACGTTACACTCGGGCCATGCCGATGTACGAGTACGCGTGCATGGAGTGCGAGGAGCATTTCGAGGAGCTCGTCCGCAGCGAAGGCCAGGTCGTTCAGTGCCCGACGTGCGGTGCCGCGAAGGTGCTGAAGCAGTTCTCCGCGTTCGCGGTGCACGGCACGTCGTCGAAGCCGAGCTTCTCGGCCGGCGGCGGAGGCGGTTGTTGCGGCGGCAGCTGCGGCTGCGGCCACTAGCCACTGGGTAGGCGCCAAGCGAGAGGAGCGTTGTGCATCCGAGTGTGCGTGTATGTTCCCTGAGTGGTTCGGGCAGCGATCTACGCTCGTATCTCCTCTGATCGTGACGGGGATCATTTGGGCGTCACGCGGCAGGTTGAGGACTGTGAGCGGCTGATCGCAGGTCGGGGCTGGG
>JANYJX010000093.1 GCA_025358355.1 Actinomycetes bacterium
TGGATCGCCGCCGCCGCGCCAAGACCCGCCAGCAGACCGACCGCCACCAGCAGCACGAGCCGCTCGGCGAGCGAGCTCAGGCCGTGCCCTCCGCCGCCGCCAGCGTGAGACGGATGCCGAGCTCGCGCAAGCTCTCGTCGGGATAGGTCGTCGGCGCGCCGGTCAGCGGGTCGGAGCCGCTCGACACCTTCGGGAACGCGATCACCTCGCGGATGTTCGGCTCCCCGGCCATCAGCGCGATGAACCGGTCGATCCCCATCGCGAACCCGCCGTGCGGCGGCGCGCCCATCGTCAGCGCCTCCAGCAGGAAGCCGAACTTGGAGTTCGATTCGTCTTCGCTCATCCCCATCGTCCGAAACACCGAGCGCTGCAGCGCAGAATCGTGGATCCGGATCGAGCCGGAACCGAGCTCCCAGCCGTTCCAGATTAGATCGTAGTGCTGGCTCATCGCGGCATCCGGATCGGACTCGACGAGTCCTTCGTCACCGTCGACCGGCGCCGTGAACGGATGATGGAAAAACGTCCAGTTGCCGCTGTCCTCGTCGCGCTGGAACAGCGGAAAGTCGATCACCCAGTGGACGACATCGTGGCCCGTCTCGATCAGCTCGAGCTCTCGCCCGAGGTGCACGCGCAGACCGCCGAGGACGCGCGCAACGGAGGCTTCGTCGCCGGCCGCGAACAACACCGTTGTGCCCGGCTCCGAGCGGAACGCGGCCAGCTCGGCCTCGGAGAGGAACTTCGCGATCGGCGACCTGATCTCGCCGCCGTCGTTCACGAGATACGCGAGTCCACGGGCGCCCCACTCCTTCGCGACGTCTTCTAGCCGGGCGAGCTCGGCGCGCGAGAACGCGCGCGGCGCGACGAGAAAGCGAACCGTCTGGGCGTTCCCAAACACGCCGAACTCGGAGCCGCGCGTGACCTCGGTCGCGTCTTGGATCTCCAGGCCGTAGCGCAGGTCGGGCTTGTCCGTCCCGTATCGCAGCATCGCGTCGGCGTAGGTCATGCGCGGGAAGGGCCGCTGCGGCGCCGGCTTGCCGCTCGCAGCGAAGGCGGCGACGACACATTCTTCGAGCACGTCGAGGACATCGTCGCGCCCGACAAACGACATCTCGAGGTCAAGCTGGCGGAACTCGAATTGGCGATCGGCGCGGAGATCCTCGTCGCGCCAGCAGGTCGCGATTTGGTAGTAGCGGTCGACGCCGCCGATCATGCAGAGCTGCTTGAAGAGCTGCGGCGACTGGGCGAGCGCGAAGAAGCGGCCAGGCTGCAGGCGCACTGGAACGAGGAAGTCGCGTGCGCCCTCCGGCGTGCCCTTGGTCATGCTCGGCGTCCAGACATCGACAAAGCCGAGGCCGTCCATCGTCCGGCGGATGGCCGTGACGATCGTGTGCGACAGGCGCAGGTTTCGCTGCATCCGGGCCGTGCGCAAGTCGAGCCAGCGGTAGCGGAGGCGTAGCGTCTCGTCGACGTTCTCCTCGTCGAGCTGGAACGGCAACGGCGTTGAGCGCGAGACAATCGTCAGCTCGTCGACCTGCAGCTCGATTCCGCCGGTTGCCATCGCGTCGTTCGCAGCCGTCGTCGCGCGCGCGACGATCTCACCTTCTGCTTGGAGCACGAACTCGTTCCGAAGCTCTTTCGCCAGCTCGGCAGCTTGCGGCGACCGCTCCGGGTTGATCACGAGCTGCGTGATACCGCTCGAGTCGCGCAGGTCGACGAAGACGAGGCCGCCGTGGTCGCGGCGTGTGTCGACCCAGCCGGCGAGCTTCACGCGCCGGCCGACATGCTCAGGGCGCGGCTCGCCGCACAGGAGATCGCGCCACTTGCTCATTCGGACAGTCTGCCGAGGATGGCGGCATGAGCGATCGGTTCGTCCGGCTGGCCGGCCGTGCGGATCAACGCGTCGGCCTCGCGGACGATCACGGTCGTCGTGGCGCCCAGCCGACCGGCTTGCGTCAGCTGCCCCTTCAGCGAGCGACCGGCGTAGTCGGTGTCACACGAGATGCCGCGCGCACGGAGCTGCGCAAGCCAGGTCGAAACGAGCCTGCGCGGCGCTCCCTCGTCGAGCGCGAAGAAGATGTCGATCGACGGTGACTCGGCTGTGACTCCGGCTTCCTCCATCGCGATGATCAATCGTTCGAGACCCGCACCGAAACCGACTCCCGGCGTTGGCGGGCCGCCGATCTCCTCAACGAGATAGTCGTAGCGGCCGCCGCCGGAGATCGTCGAGTTCTCGTTCTCCATCGAGCCGATGAACTCCCAGGTCGTGCGCGAGTAGTAGTCGAGCCCGCGGACGAGCGTCGGCACGAGTGTGTACTTCACGCCGTACGCGTCGAGGTCGGCGCGGACTTCGGCGAAATGTGTGACGCATGCCTCGCATAGCGACTCGCCGATCTTCGGCGCTTCCGCGAGTGCGGCCTGAACGGCGGGCGACTTCGCGAGATAGTTGTCGAACACACGCAGCGGGCTCGACGCAGCTTTCTGGCGGGTCTCGTCGTCGAGCCGCGCGGAGTTCTCGACCAGCCAGGCGACAAGGACGACGAGGTACGCGGGCCGGCACTCACGGCAGCCGATCGAGTTCAGCTCGAGCCGATACTCCTTGACGCCGAGGCGCGCGAGAAGCGCGTCATAGAGCTGGATGATCTCCGCGTCGATCGCTGGATCCGGCGACCCGATCGCCTCGACCGAAAGCTGCCAGTGCTCGCGGTAGCGGCCGCGACCGGGCGCGCCGTAGCGGTACATCGGCGCGATCGTGAACAGCTTCAGCGGCTGCGGGTCGCGATGCATGCCGTGCTCGACGTAGGCGCGGCAGATCGGCGCCGTTCCCTCAGGACGCAGCGTCAGCGAGCGATCCGAGCGATCGGTGAACGTGTACATCTCCTTCTGCACGACGTCCGATCCTTGGCCCGACGTGCGGGCGAAAAGGGCCGTGTCCTCGAAGACCGGTGTCTGAATCCGGCGGTAGTTGTAGAGGCGGCAGATCAGCTCGATCTCGTCGAGGACCCGCTGCCAGAGCGGATCATCGCGCCCGAACACGATGTCGTGCGTGCCGCGCGGGCGATCGATCTGGCCGCTCACGCTTGCCGCTCCGCGCGCAGCTCGTTCAGGAACGGATTGCGGTCGAGTTCCGCGCCCAACGTCGTCGACGGGCCATGGCCCGGATAGACGATCGTCTCGGGCGGGTACGTGCCGACGAGCGAGCGGATCGACGCGAGCAACGTCTCCCAGTCCGCACCGGGCAGGTCCGTTCGGCCGACCGAGCCGGCGAACAGGACATCGCCGGAAAAGAGAGCGCCGTCGGTGAAATACGCGAGATGCGCCGGTGAGTGACCGGGAACCGAGGCGACCTTGAACGTCATGCCTGCGAGCTCGAGCATCTCGCCGCCGTGGACGAAAACCTCGGGCGTGTGCGGCCGGATCTCGACATTCGGTGGCGCGTAGGCGCCCGGATCCTCGAGCAGGATTCGCTCCGCTTCGGCCATGTGCACCGGCGCGCCCGTGGCCTCGGCGAGATCGGCGACCGCGACGAGGTGATCCCAATGACCGTGCGTGATCAGAACCGCGACGCATCTGGCCCCCAGCGCGGCGAGCCGGCGCTGAATCGTCTCGGGCTCGCCGCTCGGGTCGACGACGATCGCTTCCGACGCATCGCGATCACGGCGCACGAGGTAGCAGTTCGTCCCGATCGGGCCAAGCTCGAGCTGTTCGACAACCGGCGGCATCGTCGGCGTCAGCGTTTCGTCGACTTGCTGACCGACTTTCCACCGCGCCGCTTCTCGTACGCGCGCCAGGCGAGGTGATCGGTGAAATAGCCGAACGGAATCACGAGTGCCGTGAACAGAATCGCGACCGGGGCGATGGTCAGCGGCGACTGGTTCCGATTCGTGAGCAGGACGACGACGACGAGGATCGGCATGAAGATCGCGCCGCGGCGGATGGCGCGAGACCACGACGGCG
>JANYJX010000107.1 GCA_025358355.1 Actinomycetes bacterium
GGCCTCGTGCCGCCGGACGACTTCACGCTGCTGCCGGGCCACGTGGTCGAGATCCATGTCGCCGAGATCGGCACGCTGCGGAACCCGGTCGTGCGCGCGGCCGATCTTCTACCGCGGTAGTCGCTGCGGCTCGTCGAGCACCGGCCGGTAGAGGTCGCCGTGCCGCCGAACGCGTTCGAGGACGACATCCATCGTGAACGCGAGCGGGTCGAGCGTTTCGTTCACTTCGTCCCAGCGGAGCGGGGTGGAGACCGGCGCGCCGGGCGCCGGGCGCACCGAGTACGCCGACGCGATCGTCTTGCCCTGTCCGTTCTGGTTTGCGTCGATCAGCACACCGCGCCGGTTCGACTTCTTCCACTCGGTCGTTGCGAGACCGGGGTTCGAGAGGGCGATCGCGCCAGCGACGACGGTCGAGAAGTCGTGCGTGTCGACATAGGTGTAGCGGCGCTCGATCGGAACGAGCACATGGATCCCGTCGGAGCCGCTGGTCTTCGGGTAGCCGCGCAGCCCAAGCTCGGCGAGCGCTTGCCGGACGAGCAGCGCGACCTGAACGGTCTCGCGGAAGCCGACATCCGCAGACGGGTCAAGGTCGAACACCACGAAGTCGGGCCGATCGGGCCGGTCGATGCGCGAGTACCACGCGTTCATGTCGATGCAGCCCATGTTCACCATCCACAGCAGCGCTAACTCATCGTTCACGACTGGCATCTGGATCGTCCGCGTCTCGCGCGGCTTGGCGCGCGTGGTCACCTCGGCCGTGAACGTCGGGATCCAGTCGGGCATGTGGCTTGGCGCGTCCTTCTGGAAGAACATCTTGCCTTCGGCGCCGTCCGGGTAGCGGCGCATCGTGAACGCGCGCTTGCGTAGATGCGGGACGAGTGTCGGCGCGACGGACTCGTAGTACGCCAGGAGATCGCCCTTCGTGATCCCGCTCGCGGGCCAGAAGACCTTGTCCAGATTCGACAGCTTCAGCGTCCGTGATCCACGTCGCCGTTCGAGGCCTCGGGGCCTGCTCTCGCGAAGACCCTGGAACGACGGCGCGCGCAGGTGCCCGTCGTGCGTCCATTCGGCGAACTCCACCTCGCAGACGAGCTGCGGTTCGACCCACACGACGTCGCCCTTCCGCACCTTCGGCATCGCCGGCTCGATCGCGAACGGGGTTGTAGCGCGCCGCAGCGGCTTCAGCCGCGCGACGAGATCGTCTATCACGGCGTCGCTGAAGCCCGTGCCGCAGTTGCCGACGTACACGAGCTCGTCGCCGCTTCTCTGGCCCAGCGCGAGCGCGCCGAACCGTTCCGAGCGCGCACCGTGACCTTTCGTCCAGCCGCAGATCAGGAATTCTTGCCGCTGCACGAGCTTCACCTTCAGCCAGTCGCGGCTGCGCTTGCCGGGCGCATAGAGCGACGCGGATCGCTTGGCCATCACGCCTTCGAGACCTTGCTCGCGGACGGCAGCGAGCAGTGCGGCGCCGTCGTCGAACGACTCCGAGAAGCGCAGCGCAGACGTCGGCCCGGCGCCGATCAGCCGCTCGAGCAGCTCGCGCCGCTCGTGCAACGGGAACTCGATCGTCGAATGCCCGTCGAGTTCGAGCAGGTCGAAGAGCGCATAGATGATCGGCGCCTCGGGTCGTCCGAGCTGCATCGCCGAGAAGCTTGGCCGACCGGCGGAGTCGAGCGCGCAGATCTCGCCGTCGACGACCAGCGACTTGTTACCGGCAACCGCCGCGAGATCAGCGACGACACCTGGAAAGCGATCCGCGAGCGAGTTTCCGTTCCGGCTCAGCAACTCCACGCGCTCGCTGTCAACCGCCCCGATCGCGCGATACCCGTCCCACTTCAGCTCGAACTGCCAGCCGTCGCCCTGTGGGATCGCGCGCGCGAGCGACGCGAGCATCGGCGACGGAAACCTCCGGTCGGGAATGCGAGCCCGCTAGCTGAGGGCCGCGACGAGCTCGGCCTTCGTCATCTGCGAGTAGCCGCTGACTCCCGATTCCTTCGCACGCTTCGCGAGCGCTGCCTTGGAGAGCGACGGCAGCTCTTCGTCGGGTACGCGGCCAGGGCCACCGCGCTGGGGCCGCCCCTGGTGCGCGTCGAGGCTTGCACGCAACGCCTCCATGAGATCGGGGACGCGCGTCTCGTGCTGCGGCTCGGCCCGAACCTCTTTCCCTTGGTGCTTGGCCCTGATCACGGCTAGCAGCGCTTCGCGGTAGACGTCGTGGTACTTCTCAG
>JANYJX010000116.1 GCA_025358355.1 Actinomycetes bacterium
GCGGCGGAGCGACTCCTCGCGATGTCCGGTCAGTTCGAGCAGCGGCGCCTGGCGCGGTCGGGCTACCAGCTCGAGACGTTGGACGCGTTCTGCGGGGCGGAGCAGATCTCTCGGCGGGCCGACGCGCGGGCCGCGTGGCGCGCGTTGGTGACGGCGCGTCGGCGGCACGACGAGCTCGCGCGCGACGCCAACGGCGTAACCGAGCGGCTCGCGCAGCTGCGCCTGCTCGTTGCAGACACGGACGGGTTCGAGCCCGGCGAGGAGGACGCGCTCCGCGTCGAGCGTGAGCGCTTGCTGCACGTCACCGACCTTGCCGATGCAGTCGCTGCCGCGGCTGAGGCACTCGCGCCCGAGGATGGGGACGGCGCGGCATCGCTTGCCGTCTCGGCGGAGCGCTCTCTGGCGCCGGTCGAGCAACTTGCGCCAGAGCTCGGTGCGATCGCAGGCGAGCTGCGCGACATCGGCCTCCGGCTCGCCGACGCGGGAAGCGAACTACATCGGTATCTATCGTCGCTGGAGGCGGATCCGGGGCGGCTGGCCGAGATCGAGGCCCGTCTCGATTTGCTCGCTGAAGTGCGGCGCAGGTTCCGCTGCGAGACGACCGCAGAGTTGCTCGAGCAGCGCGCGGCGGTGCTCGTCGAGCTGGAGGCGCTTGACGGCGATGACGACCCGCTCGCGTCAGCGTCACGCGAGGTCGCCGAGGCGGAGGCGCGCTACGGCGCGCTTGCGAGCGAGTTGCGTGCGGCGCGGACTGCCGCGGCAGAGCCCTTCGCCGCTGCGGTGGTCGTAGAGCTCGCCGGTCTCGGCATGGGCGAAGGGGAGTTCCGGGTCGACATGCGCGATGCGCCCGCGGGGCCGACTGGGCGCGACGAGACTGCCTTTCAGATCCGGCCGAACCCGGGACTCCCGTTCGGCGCGATCGCCGAAACCGCGTCGGGCGGCGAGCTGTCCCGCGTCGCGCTCGCGCTAGCTGCCGTCGCCGGCGGCGAGACACTCGTGTTCGACGAGATCGACGCGGGCATCGGCGGCCAGACCGCTCATCGCGTCGCCGAGACGCTGCAGCGTCTCGCGGCCGGCGCACAGCTGATCACGATCACCCACCTGCCGCAGATCGCGAGCGCCGCCGACCGCCACTTCCGCGTCGAGAAGGTGCCCGGCGACCCGACGTACACGCGAATCGAGCTCCTCGACGATCGGCAGCGCCGCGACGAACTCGAACGGATGTTGGGCGGGCAGGAGTTCCTCGCGACCGTCGCTGGCGACGGGCCGAGCTCTGCCTGACGCGTCTCTTCCTCCAACCCCCCCAGGGGGGAACTGGCCCCCCTTACAGACACGGTATCGGTGAATCTGTGACGCCTGTGATACGCGTTCGTGCCAAATGAGCCACGATCTGTCCACAGTGAGCGTCCGCATCCGCACCAACCGAGCGACCCAACCGGGGAAGCCAAGCCGATGAGCCCGGTCGAGCACACAGGCACCGCGCGGCTCGGTCGGCGAACAAAGGATCTCGTCAAGCGCCTACGTCCAAACGACATCGCGATCATCGACCATGTCGATCTTGATCGCGTCTCCGCCGAAGAGCTCGCCGAGGTTGGCGTGCGCGTCGTCGTCAACGTCTCCCGTTCCGCGAGCGGCCGGTTCCCGAATCCCGGCCCGCTCGAGCTCGTCCAAAGCGGCGTTCACCTCATCGACGCGCCCGGTGCATCACTTTTCGACGACATTGTCGACGGTGAGACGTTGACGGTCCGCGGCGCGAATCTGTTCCGCAACGGCGACTGCGTGGCGAGCGGGCGGGCGCTCTCGATTGCCGAGCTCGAGGAAGCGCTCGCCGACCAGCGGTCACGTGTGACCGACGCGCTCGAGTCGTTCGCCGACAACACGCTGCGCCATCTGCGCGAGGAGGGCGGGCTTCTGTCAAACGGGATTACGTTCCCGCCTCTCGCAACGCGCTTCCGCGACCGGCACGCGCTCGTCGTCGCTCGGGGGCCGGGGTACAAACGCGACCTGAGGATCGTGCGGCCGTACATCCGCGATTTCAAACCGGTGCTCGTCGCGGTCGACGGCGGCGCTGACGCGCTACTCGAGGTCGGGCTGAAACCGCATGTGATCGTCGGCGACATGGATTCCGTGTCCGACGAGGCGTTGCGCGCCGGCGCCGAGCTGCTCGTGCATGCGTATCCCGATGGGCGTGCTCCGGGCGCTGTCCGGCTCGAGCGCCTTGGCGTCCACTACGAGACAGTCGCTGCGCCAGGGATCAGCGAGGACATCGCGCTCCAGCTCGCGCACGCGCGCGGCGCTGAGTTGATCGTCGCCGTCGGCACGCACTTCAATCTCGTCGAGTTCCTCGAACGCGACCGCGCTGGAATGGCGTCGACGTTCGTCACCCGTCTGAAGGTGGGGGAGGTGCTCGTCGACGCGAAGGGCGTGTCGCGGCTCGTCAACCCGCGTATGGGAGTCGCCCCGCTCGTCGCGTTCGGCGTGGTCGGCGTCGCAGCGATCGTCGTCGCGATCCTCGCCTCACCCGCACTCCGAAACGTGATCTCGGCCCTGTTCCGAAGCGTCGCCAGCTCCGTCGGTCTCTAGGGCTCGAACCTGAATGAGCTTCGTTGTTCGGGGTCGGCTGGGTGCGTGGGATGCAAGAACGCAGGGAGTGCCGATACTGGACGTATCGGTGCGGTTGAGGACGCGGCAGCCTGCGTGCACAGCACGGCCCGACGACACAAGGTCTCGTTCCGGTTCGAGCTCTTAGCCGCTCTCTGCGACACTCCTGCGCGTGTTCGACTTCCGCTACCACGTCGCATCGCTGATCGCGGTTTTCATCGCGCTTGTGATTGGGATCCTCGTCGGGATCGGCCTTTCGGGACGCGGGTTCGTAAGCGACGCGGAGCGGACGAACCTCGAAGCCCGGATCTCCGAGCTCCGGAGTGCCCGCGACACTGGTCAGGAGGCGCTTGCGCTCGCCAACGCACGGCAGGCCACGGCGGACACGTACCTCGCGGACACGTACCCGACACTGATCGCATCGCGACTGCGCGGCATGAAGATCGCAGTCGTCTCGGTCGGGTCGGTCGACCAGGCCGTCGATCGCGCGATCACACAGGCTGTTCGCGAAGCCGGCGGCAGGATTGTGCGCGTCAGAGTCCTGCGGATCCCGATGGATGTCGCCGCGATCGAGCGCATCCTTGCGAATCGGCCCGCGCTGAAGCCGTTTGCGGGAGTCAACAGGATCGGCGACCTCGGCCGCGGCGTCGCGGCAGAACTGATCGCCGGTGGCCAGACACCGCTCCTCGACGCACTTGGGGACACGATCCTGGAAGAGCGCGACGGCAGCGGCGAGGCCCCGGTCGACGCCATCGTGATCAGTCGACCAGCTCCACCGCAACAGGGGGCAACACAGCGGTTCCTCTCGGGCCTCTACGCCGGGCTGCCGCAGAACGGCGTGCCCGCAGTCGGGGTCGAACGCGCGACCCCGCGCACGCCGGCGGTGCCGGCGTTCGTCCGCTCCGGACTGTCCACCGTGGACAGCGTCGATTCAGCCACCGGCCGGCTCGCTCTCGTCCTCGAGCTCGCGGGTGCCGCGACCGGGCACTACGGCGTCGGGCCGGCCGCGACCGACGGCATCCTGCCGCCGTTCCCGCCCCGGGGGTAGGTGTGGACGAAGCCCGGCTCACGATCCTCGTCGCCGCTCGGGACGAGGAGGAGCGCATCGCGGAGACTGTCACCCAACTGCTGCGTGCCTTCCCCGACGCGCAGGTCATTGTCGCCGATGACGGCTCGCGCGACGCGACCGCCGCCGTTGCCGAAAACGCCGGTGCGCGCGTCGTCCGTCTTGCGCGTCGTGGCAAGGGCCAGGCGCTGACGCTTGCGGAGCGGGAAGCCCCCGCGGGTCCGCTGCTTCTGTGCGATGCCGACCTGCGCGGAGACCTCGCGCCCCTTGTCGCGGCCGACGCAGACATCGCGATCGCGGCGTTCTCGCAGCCGCAGGGTGGCGGCTTCGGCGTCGCGAAACGAGCTGCGCGAAAGCTGATCCACGTGCTCAGCGGGTTCGAAGCACGGGAACCGCTCTCAGGCCAACGCCATCTCTCGGAGCGCGCGCGAGCCGCCTGCTTCCCGCTCGCGGCCGGTTTCGGCGTCGAGACCCGCATGACGATCGACGCCGTGCGCGCGGGGCTCACCGTCGAAGAAGTCGAGTTGCCGCTCGAGCATCGCGCGACGGCCCGCGATCTCCGCGGCTTCGCACACCGCGGCCGGCAACTCGTCGAGATCGCCCTCGCGTGCGGGCCGCAAGGCGTGAATCACCGCGGTCTGCGGCTACCACTCGTCGGCGTGCTCGTCGGCGTCGCGGTGCCGAGCGTCGCACCGGTCGCCCTCGTCGGCGCTGCAGACGACCTCTGGAGCGGGGAGGAACGCGGCTTTCAAGCGCACCTCAGCGCCGGCTCGACAACTGGCGTGCTGAAGCTCGTCGCGATCCCGCTCTGGGGTCTCGCGCGAACTTGGTCGATTTCCGGCGCACTGCTCGTAGGGCTCTCCGCGAATGCCGTCAACCAGCTCGACACACGCCCTGGCCGAGCGCTGAAGGCGTTTCTGCTTGGCTCGGCAATCGTCGGCAGCACGCCCAAGCGGGCCGTCGGATTGGCCGTCCTCCTCACTCCCTACGATCTTCGGGGGATGGCGATGCTTGGAGACGCAGGTTCGAACGCCCTCGGCGCCCTGCTAGGGTTGGGTTCCGTGAAGCAATTCGCGGGCTGGCGGAGATGGAGTGCGATCGTCGCGCTCGGCGCTCTCACCGCCTACGGCGATCGCAAGTCGCTCGGCAGCCTCATCGAGAAGACGCCCGGCCTCCGCGAACTTGACGCGTTTGGCAGGCAGCCGTCGTGAGTGACCAGCAGCAGACGAAGTACGTGTTCGTCACGGGTGGCGTCGTTTCGGCACTCGGCAAGGGTATCGTGGCGGCGTCACTCGGCCGGCTCCTCAAGTCGCGTGGCCTGCGGGTGCAGGCGCAGAAGTTCGATCCGTATCTGAATGTCGATCCGGGCACGATGAGCCCGTTCCAGCACGGCGAGGTGTTCGTTACCGAGGATGGTGCCGAGACCGATCTCGACCTCGGCCATTACGAGCGCTTCATCGATGAGAACCTGTCGCGCAACGCGAGCCACAGCGCTGGCTCGGTCTGGGACACGGTCCTGCGCAAGGAGCGTCGCGGCGAGTTCCTTGGTGCCACGGTGCAGGTGATCCCGCACATTACGAACGAGATCAAGGCGCGGATCCGTCGTGGCGCCGCCGCGAGCTCTGTCGACGTCGTGATCTCTGAGATCGGCGGCACCGTCGGTGACATCGAGTCACTGCCGTTCCTGGAGGCGATCCGCCAGTTCCGGCGCGAGGTCGGCGCGGAGAACGTCGCGTACATCCACGTCACGCTCGTCCCGTTCATCGAGGCCGCCGGCGAGCTGAAGACGAAGCCGACGCAGCACTCGGTGAACGAGTTGCGCCGCATCGGTATCCATCCGGACATCGTCGTGTGCCGTTCGCACGAGCCGCTGTCGCACGAGATTCGCGAGAAGATTGCGCTGTTCGCCGATGTCGACGCCGGCGCCGTGATCGCGTCTCCCGACGTGCCGGACGTCTATTTGATCCCGGAGCTCCTGCAGCGCGAGGGGCTCGACCGCTTAGTGTGCGACAAGCTCGGCCTCACAACAGGCCCCGCCGACATCGCCGACTGGCATCAGCTGACGCAGCGTCTCGCCGACTCGATCGAAGAGGTCGAGATCGCGCTCGTCGGTAAGTACGTGAAGCTGCACGACGCCTACCTGTCGGTGCACGAGGCGCTAAAGCACGGTGGCGCGCACAACGGCTGCCGCGTGCGTGTCCGGTGGGTCGATGCCGAGCACATGACGTATGAGGAGACCGCCGAGCTGCTCAGCCAATCCGACGGCGTGCTCGTTCCGGGCGGGTTCGGCTCACGTGGCTGGGAGGCGAAGATCACTGCGTGCCAGGTCGCGCGCGAGCGTGAGATCCCGTATCTCGGCATCTGTCTCGGGATGCACGTCGCGGTCTCGGAGTTTGCGCGCAACGTGTGCGGGCTCGAGGGCGCGAACTCGACCGAGATGGATCCGGAGACGCCGTATCCCGTGATCGACCTCTTGCCGGAGCAGAAAGAAATCGAGGATCTCGGCGGGACGATGCGCCTTGGCGCGCAGGCGGTCGAGCTAGCTGCCGGCACGCGAGCCAGAGAGACGTACAACGAAGCCGTCATCCACGAGCGGCACCGTCATCGCTACGAGGTGAACAACCGCTTCCGCCAGCAGCTCATGGACGCGGGCCTCGTGATCTCGGGCACGTTCCAGGAAGGTCGGCTGGTGGAGATCGTCGAGCTGCCGGATCATCCGTGGTTCATCGCGAGCCAGTTTCACCCGGAGTTCAAATCGCGGCCGACACGATCCGCGCCACTCTTCCGCGAGTTCGTCGCGGCCGCGCTTACTCGGTCGCGCACACGCGCCGTCACGCCTGCCGGCAGCGCGACCGTCTAGCTCTTCTTCCTGTTCGCGGCCTGCGACACGCGGTCCGCAATCGCTCGCGCGTAGGTACGCGTCGCTGAGACGATGTCGAGACCGCAATCGGTATCGCATGACATGTCGGCGACAACGACGACGTTCGAGGTACGAAACAGGAACAGCGCAGACTCCGAGGAGCCAGTCAGATGCGCTCCCCAGGCCTCGTTGCCGATCCCGCTCGCAGAGGCTTCGCCGAGCTTTCGCGCGGCCGCCTGCCGCTTGAGAGACGTCTGGAGATCGAGGTACGCGGCCCTGGCGCCGATTGCGGTTCGAAAGAGGTACGCGGTCCCGTCGGCCAGGTTGCTGCCGCCGTCGAAACTCCGCTGGTAGAGCCGGACGAGCCCGGCCTTCTCGAGCCGGATGACTGTCGCGCGGTCGGAGGCGGTTGTCGCGTGCCCGCGGAGCTCAGCAGGACTGATGTCCGTGGCCGAACCGGTATCCGCGTACGATGCGCCGGCGGGTGTGTCGGGGGCGGGTCCGATGACGCTGGCGAGGTCGTCGGTCGCGAGTGTTCCCTCCTTCACCTTACTGCCACCGCAACCAGCGACGACAAGAGTCAGCACAGCGACGGCAACGATCGGAAGGATTACGCGTTTCATCTGACCCTTCATATATCGGGCTAGCCTAAGATCGTCAAAGGCATGGCGACTTCGGCCCTCGATCTTTTCCTCGAGTTGGCGGCGATCCGCAGCCCTCCGGGCGAGGAACGACCGGTCGCCGACAGGGTTGGTTCCTATCTCACGGCCCTCGGTCTCGCGTGGGACGAGGACGATGCCGGCGCCGTTGTGGCCTCGAACGCGGGGAACATCTACTGCCGCCTGCCCGGTCGGCAGGCGGGCGGGACGGCGATCTTCTTCTGCGCTCATCTCGACACGGTACCGCCCGCCGGGCCGATCGAACCGGTCGTCGAGGACGCTGTCGTGCGGAATGCGGCCGGAACGATCCTCGGCGCTGACAACAAGGCCGCGGTGGCCGCGATGCTCGAGGCTGCGAGGAGGATCCATGTGGGTGGCCTGCCGCATGCGGGCGTCGAGTTCGTCTTCACGGTGAAGGAGGAGGTTGGCTTGCTGGGCGCGGCGGCGTTCGATTCGTCGCGCCTCGAGGCGGCGCTCGGGTACGTGTACGACCAGGCTGCGCCGATCGGAGAGATCGTTGTTGGCGCACCGTGGGCGCGTTCGCTCGAGCTTCGTTTCCACGGCCGCTCGGCGCACGCTGGGATCGCACCCGAGGAGGGACGTTCGGCGATCGCGGCCGCCGCGCGCGCGGTTGCCGATTTGCGGCTCGGCCGGATCGACGCGGTGTCGACCTCGAATGTCGGCGTGATCTGCGGCGGCAGCGCGCGCAATGTCGTGCCGGAGTGGTGCACAGTCACCGCCGAGGCGCGTTCGCACGACGAGGCGACGCTCGTCGATCTCGTCCAGGAGATGCTGGATGCGTGCGCGTTCGCGGCGAGCGTTTCGGATTGCACGCTCGAGGCCGAGGTGCGCGAGCAGTACCGCGGCTACCGCCTACGCGAGAGCGATCCGGTGATCCGGCTCGCCGACGAAGCGCTACGCGCGGTCGGGATCGAGCCGACGACAGCACTGTGCGGTGGCGGAGCGGATGCGAACGTCTTCAACGGCCTCGGCATCCCGTGCGCCGTGCTCGCGAACGGCATGGCGGCGATCCACTCGCCGGACGAGCACATCGCCGTTGCCGATATCGAGACGATGGTTGAGGTCACGCTCGCACTCGTGGAAGGCGCGCGGCATGCCGCTTAGCCTGCATTGGGGGCATGTCACTGCGGTGCGCGAGCGGCTGGACGGGCTCGTTCGGCTCGAAGTAGACGGGACGCCGTGTATCGCCTATCCGCGGCTGACCGGGCCGGTCGAGGAAGGCGACACCGTGATCATCAACACGCAGGCGCGCGATCTCGAGCTCGGCTCCGGTGGTTTCGACGTGCTGTATGCGAACCTCACTCGAGGCCTCGGTCTCGCCGCTTCCGACGACGCTCACGTGATGTCCCTTCCGTACACGCCCGGCCAGGTCACGTTTCCGCGCGCCGAGGAGGGAGCCAACGAGGAGGCCGACGACGATTCTGGCCCTCGGCCGGTGGACAACTTGTCGGGGTTGCCGGTCGTGTGTTGCGGGTTGCACAGCCAGGTGGCGCCTGTCTGCGCTGCGCTGACTGGCTTGCGCGTCGCGTACGTCCAGCTCGGCGGTGGCGCATTACCGGTGTCGTACTCAGACACCATCCGCGCGCTCCGTGCACGCGGGCTGATCGAGACGGCGATCGCCGTCGCACCTTGTTTCGACGGCGATGTCGACTGCAGCTCCACGGCGTCGGCGCTGCTCTGGGCGGCCGCGCGCGGGTTCGATGTCATCGTATGCGGGATCGGCCCCGGGATCATCGGCACCGGCACGACGTTTGGCCACGGCGGTCTCGCGGTCGCGGAGGCGGCGAACGCGGCAACGGCGCTCGGCGGCCGGCCCGTTGTTGCCGTCCGCGTGTCGGATCAAGACGAGCGCGCGCGCCATCGCGGCGTCTCACACCACACGCGGGCCGCGCTGCGGCTCTGCCTCGGGCGAGTCAGGATCGGCTGGCCAACCGATCTTCCCGGCGGCGACTGGTATCCGTCGATGGCCCGCGTCGATGTGAACGGCTGGCAACGCGAATGCGAAGGGCTGCCTCTCGACCACATGGGCCGCGGGCCTGACGACGATCCGACGTTCTTTGCCACAGCCTTCGCCGCCGGCCGGCTCGCTCGCCAGCTCGACGACTGACCAGCTCCGCAGACGACTTTGGCGATCTCGCGAGCCTGCTACTTCTCCAACCCCCGATTGGGGGGCGCGAGCCCCCCTGAGTTCAGCCTACGCGGGAATCTCGCACGTGTCTGTGCCGGCTTTGTGCCAACACTGTGCTGTCCGCGCCAGGCGGCTCGTGCGGCTGGCAAGCGGTCTGAGTAGCCGCCGGTGTCGCGGGTCGGGTATCGTCCCGCCGCGATGCGGATCGGTGTTGCGAAAGAGATCAAGGCCCGCGAGTACCGCGTCGCGCTGACGCCGGCTGGCGCGCTCGAGCTCGTCCAGCGAGGGCACGAGGTGATCATCGAGGAAACCGCTGGTGTCGGCTCCGGTTTCGCGGACGAGGCGTACATCGCGGTTGGCGCGCGGACCGCGGGGGTCGATGAGGTGTGGGAGGCCGCCGAGCTGCTCATCAAGGTGAAGGAGCCGGTCGAGTCCGAGTATCCGCGCCTGCGTGAAGGGCTCGTGCTCTTCACCTACCTGCACATCGCCGCCGACGAGCCGCTCACGCGCGCACTCGTCGACTCCGGCATCACGGGAATCGCGTACGAAACCGTCGAGACCGCCGATCGTCGGCTACCGCTCCTGGCGCCGATGAGTGAGGTCGCCGGGAGGCTCGCGCCGCAGATGGGCGCGTGGTCGCTCGAAAAGGCGCACGGCGGCCGCGGCATCCTGCTCGGCGGCGTTCCTGGCGTCCCGCCGGCGAAGGTCGTCGTGCTCGGTGGCGGCGTCGTCGGTTACAACGCTGCTCTCATCGCGGTCGGGATGGAAGCGGACGTGTGGGTGCTGGACAAGTCGGTCGAGCGGATGCGCGACCTCGAGATGATGTTGAACGGGCGCATCACGCTCGCGATGTCGAACCGCCTGACGATTGAGGAAATCCTCGTCGATGCGGACATGGTGATCGGCGCCGTGCTCGTCCCTGGTGCGGTCGCCCCAAAGCTCGTCACGCGGGACATGCTGTCGTTGATGAGGCCGGGCGCGGTGCTCGTCGACGTCGCAATCGATCAGGGTGGCTGCTTCGAGACATCGCACGCAACCACGCACGACGACCCGGTGTTCGAGGTCGATGGGATCGTCCACTACTGCGTTGCGAACATGCCGGGTGCTGTTCCGGTCACGTCGACGAAAGCACTGACGAACGTGACGCTGCCGTACGTGGAGGCGATCGCGAACAAAGGCTTCCGCGCAGCGGTCGACGAGGACGCTGCACTCGCGAAGGGCGTCAACGTCGTCGGCGGCAAGATCACGTACGCCGCTGTCGCCGAGGCGCACGGTATGTCGCACGCGTCGCTCGAGAACGCCCTGGCTGTCGTCTAGAACCTCTAGCTGCTGTCGGCGGACTTCGCCGCGCGGCTTGCGGGCGTGGGCGAGATCTTGACGACGAGTGCTGTCGCGGCCGCCGAGAGCACGAGGACTCCGACGACGAAGCCGAGAAGCCCGAGGAGTCCAAGGACGGTCTGCATCGGGCCGTAGACTACCCGCGTGGCGCGTGCCTGCGTGATCGTGCTCGATGCCGTCGGTGCTGGAGAGCTGCCCGACGCCGCTGACTATGGCGACGAGGGGTCGGACACGCTCGGCAACATCGCACGTGTGGTCGGCGGGCTCGATCTGCCGAATCTCGAGGCGCTTGGACTCGGCAACGTCGAGCCGCTCGGTGGGTGTCCACCGCAGCCGGGCGCGCCGGCGGTCGCGGGTCGTCTCCTGGAGCGCTCGAAAGGGAAGGACACGACGACCGGCCACTGGGAAATGATGGGCGTCGTCACGCCGATCGCGTTCCCGACGTACCCACACGGCTTCCCACACGATGTGATTGACCCGTTCATGAACGGCACGGGCCGCGGTGTCCTCGGCAACGTGCCGGCGTCTGGGACGGAGATCATCCAGGAACTCGGCGAAGAGCACCAGAAGACAGGGAAGTGGATCGTCTACACGTCCGCCGACTCGGTGTTCCAGATCGCCGCGCACGAGGAGACTGTCCCGCTCGAGGAGCTGTACGAGGCTTGTCGCGTTGCGCGGGCGCAGCTCACCGGCAAGCACGCCGTGGGGCGCGTGATCGCGCGGCCGTTCGTCGGGGAGCCGGGTCACTACGAGCGGACGCCGAATCGTCACGACTTCTCGCTCGTGCCGCGGCAGCCGAACTACCTCTCGCTCGTGCGCGACGCGGGGCACAAGGTGATCGGTGTCGGGAAGATCTCGGACATCTTCGCCGGCTGCGATGTCGACGACTCGTTTCCGACGAAATCGAACGTCGAGGGGATCAACCGCACGATCGAGTTGTTGCGCAGCGTCGACGACGGGTTCATCTTCGTGAACCTGGTCGAAACAGACATGCTCTGGGGACATCGCAACGACCCCGAAAACTTTCATCGGTGCTTGCAGGATTTCGATCGCCGGCTCCCGGATATCTTGGAAGCGCTGCGGGATGGGGATCTCCTCGTGATCACGTCCGACCACGGCTGCGACCCGACGACGCCGTCGACCGATCATTCGCGCGAGCACGCGATGCTGTTGCTTTATGCCGTCGGGAAGAACGCGGCCGGGCGGATCCTCGAGAACGGCGAGTTCGGGGATGTCGGCGCGACGGTGAACGCGTGGCTCGGTGGCAAGCCGAGCGGCAAGCTGCCCGGTACGCCGATCGTCACCCCGTGAGGCTCGACGACCCCGCGGCCGTCAGCGCGCAGTACACGACCGAGGTCGGGCTTGAAGCACGTCGCTCGCTCTATGTCGGCGGTGAGGGAGAAGATCCGCGCGATGTTGCGTTCGCCGCCGTGGCTGAGGTTGCGCCGCGAGCAGTTCTGGAGGTTGGGTGCGGGCCGGGAGAGTTCGCAAGCCGTATCCAGCGTGAGCTCGGCTGCGATCTCGTTGCCATCGACACCTCCGCACGGATGGTCGAGTTAGCGCGCGAACGGGGCGTGCACGCGCGAATTGGCGATGTCCAGCAGCTGCCGTTCGAGACTGGCGTGTTCGACTGCGTGGTCGCCGCCTGGATGCTCTACCACGTGACTGATCTCGATCGCGGAGTCGCTGAGCTCGCGAGGGTTCTCCGGCCCGGTGGCCGACTCGTGGCTGTGACGAACAGTGAGCGGCATCTGCAGGAGGCGCGCGACCTGGCCGGAGTCGACATGAGCGGCAAGTTGTCGTTCAGCCGAGAGAACGGTGAGGACACTCTTCGACGGCACTTTCCGACGGTTAGTTGGCTCGACGTCAATGGCTGGGTCACGTTTCCCGACGCCGACGCCGTGCGTCGATACGTTGCATCGATGATCACCCAGAGTGCGAAGGCGAGCCGCGTGGCGGATTTCTCTGGCTCGCTACGAGCCGGTCGTCGCGTTTCCGTGTTCGCTGCGGACAAGGTCGCGTGAGCTTGACGATGCGGCCTGCCGAGTTGATCGAGGCGAAGCGTGACGGGCACGAGCACTCGGCGGCCGAGATCACCGATTTCGTCCTCGCGTACGCGCGCGACGAGGTGCCCGACTATCAGATGGCTGTGTGGTGCATGGCCGTGTATTTCAAGGGCCTGACCGGCGCTGAGACGTTTGCTTTGACCGACGCGATGATCCGTAGCGGCGACACGCTCAATCTCGGTGCCGCGCTCGGGAGGCGCGTTGTCGACAAGCACTCGACGGGCGGGGTGGGAGACAAGACTTCGATCGCCGTTGGCCCGATCGTCGCTGCGTGCGGCGTCCCTTTCGGGAAGATGAGCGGCCGCGGCCTCGGTCACACCGGCGGGACGCTCGACAAGCTCGAGTCGATTCCGGGTTTCCGCGTCGAGCTGACCATCGAGGAGTTCATAGCGCAGGTCAAGAAGATAGGCCTGGCGATTGTCGGCCAGAGCGCCGATCTCGTGCCCGCCGACAAGAAGCTCTACGCGTTGCGCGATGTCACCGCGACCGTCGACATCATGCCGCTGATCGCCTCCTCGATCATGTCGAAGAAGCTCGCCGCGGGCGCGGAGGCGATCGTGCTCGACGTCAAGGTCGGCGATGGCGCTTTCATGAAGACGCGCGAGGAAGCGCGGATTCTTGCCGAGCAGATGATCGACCTCGGCCACCGCGCCGGACGAGAGGTCGTGTGCTTGCTCACCGATATGGATCAGCCGCTCGGTGCTGCGGTCGGGAACGCGCTCGAGATCCGCGAAGCCGTCGCAACGATCCGTGGTGATGGCCCGAAGGACTTCACGGAGCTCGTTCTCGACGCGTCGTCGCGGCTCATCGCACTCTCCGACCTCGGCATCGACCTCGCCGAGGGACGGTGCCGAACCGAGCAGGCGATCGCCGACGGCTCTGCGTTCGCCGCCTACGAGCGCTGGGTGAGAGCCCAGGGAGGCGACCCGTCGGTCGAGGCGCTACCCGTCGCACCGGTCGTCCGCCAGGTGCTCGCGCCGCGGGCAGGCACGGTCGAGCGTCTCGGCGCGCTGGCCATGGGCATCGCCGCGCTCGAGCTTGGCGCCGGCAGGCGGACCAAGACCGACACGATCGACCACGCGGTCGGCGTCGTCTGCCACGCGAAGCGCGGCGACCATGTCGCGGCCGGCCAGGCCCTCGCCGAGATCCACGCCGCCGACGACCGCTCGGCAGCCGCTGCCGCCGATGCCGTGCTCACCGCGTACAAGATCGGCGACAACGAGCCGCGGAAGCACGACATCCTGCTCGACGTCATCACCTAGGCGGCTCAACGCGTGCCCGAGCTTCCCGAGGTCGAGACCGTCCGCCGGCAGATCGCGCCGATCCTTACGGGCGCGCGCATCCAGCATGCCTCGATCTTTGACCCAAGGCTCGTGCGGCCGTTCGCGCCGGATCTCGTGGCGGCCGAGATCGAGGGCGAGCGCGTCTCGACGGTCGATCGTCGCGGCAAGTATCTGATTGTTCGCTTCGAGAGCGGCCTCGCTCTCCTGGTTCACCTCCGTATGACGGGGAGTTTTCGGGCAGCTGCTGCGGGCGGACTGGCGGATGACGATCCGCACCGACGTGCTGTTCTCAAACTAGACAATGGATCGGACGTTGGGTATCGCGATGTCCGGCGCTTCGGCACGTGGGAGCTGTTCCAGCCGGCCGAGTTGGACACGTACCTCGCGGCCAGGCTCGGCCCGGAGCCGCTCGGAGCGTTCTCGGCGCGGGCTCTCGCGCAGCGCCTCGCCGTGCGCAGAACGTCGCTCAAGGCGGCGCTGCTCGATCAGCGAACCGTTGCTGGCCTCGGGAACATTTACGTCGACGAGGCGCTCTGGCACGCGCAGCTCCATCCGCTCCGGCTGGCCGCCACACTTGCTACAGACGAAACCGTTCGCCTGCACAGATTCATGCGGAAGGTGCTGCGCCTCGCGATCGAGCGCCAGGGCGCGTCGCTGCGGGACTACTCGACGCCCAGCGGCGAGCCGGGCGGCATGCAGCACGAGTTCCACGCGTACGGCCGCGGCGGCGACCCATGCGACCGATGCGGCACGCCGATCGCCAAGACGCGCGTCGCCGGGCGCGGCACCTGGTACTGCCCGCGTTGCCAGGTCGACAGTACCCAGCCCTAAACTGCAGGACATGGCTCGTTCGTACACGACCGAAGCGGTCGTCCTCCGCTCGTTCCGCTTCGGCGAGGCCGACCGCGTCTTGCACCTCTATACGCTCGATCGCGGACGCGTAGGCGCCGTCGCGAAGGGCGTGCGGAAGACGAAGTCGCGTTTCGGTGGGCGGCTCGAGCCGCTCTCGCACGTCGAGCTCGTGCTGCACCAGGGCTCCGGCGAGCTGCACACGGTCACCGGCGCGTCGCTGATCCGCTCGCACGATCGCGCGCGCGCCGAGCCGTACCGGCTGAGCGCCGGGCTGATCGGACTCGAGGCGATGCTGCGCCTCTACACGGAGCAGGAGGCGAACGAGCGCGCGTTCCTGGCGCTCACCCGCTTTCTCGACGCGCTCGACGAGACGCCGCCGCGGTCATCCCGCGCCGCGCTCGATCCGCTCGCGCTCTCGTTCCAGCTGAAGCTCCTGTGGCTCTCCGGCTACCTGCCGCACCTGGAGGCATGCGTGGAGTGCGGCGTAGAGATGGGCCTCGTCGGCTTCCTGCCCGCGGCCGGGGGCGCGGTGTGTCAGACCGATGCGGCGCCAGGAACGATCTCGCTCTCGCCGGAGGGGTTGCGCGGGATTCGCGGGCTCCTGCACGCGCCGCTTGCGGTTGCGGCCACGCTCGGCCTCGGCGAGCGCGCGACCCGCGATGCTCTCGCTGTGATCACGACGTCGTACGAGCACCACGGCGGCTTCCGCCTGCGCACGCTGTCCGCTTAGCCTCGTCGCCGCTCAGCTCGATGCGCGCGAGCGCACGCGCCGCGAGTTCAGTGCGCACCGAATGCCGGTGGACGCGCTGACGAGCCGCCACGAAGCCCTTCGGCCCTGTCCCCTCTAGTCGGAGGCCCGGGGTCACGAGCGCGAGATTCTCGACGAGGCGCAGCCCGAGCCGCGAGACGGCCGTGGGTAGGTCGCCGATCGGCGAGGCGCTCGCCGACCAGGAGCTGTTGGCGAGACGCAGCAGCGTCGCGGCGAAGCCCTCGTCCTGCTGCACTTCTCGGGCGATCGCGCGCGTGTCGGTGTCGCGACAGAGTGCGGCGACCAGGAAGAGCGCGCCGGGTTGGCGATGGGAAGCGCGGCCGCCTGATCGACTAGCCGGTCGCGCAGATTCGGGCCTCACGAAACTGCAGCCATGTGGCGGTGATCGGCCGCGGCGCGCCTGGACTAAGCGCTAAGGCGTGAGCTCGACGCGACCGGGAGCCGTCTCGCGGCGCATGATCCCGTGCTCGTCGACGCGGTATTGGCCGACCTCGTCGAGGCGCGGCGAGTAGACGTGAATCGTGACCGCTGGCTCGCCGCCGCCATGCCGAACCCGGTGGATGTAGCCAGGGTCGCCGCGGCGCCGATCGCCGACCCGCAATTCGTGCTCGACCTCACACACGATCGGCGGCTCGCCCACCCGCAACAGCGCCTCGCGCACGCTTCCCTGGACGCAGCAGATGCCGACCGCCGAGGTCGCGTGGTCGTGGAAGCCGGTTCCCTGGCCGGGCATCCACGAGAGCACCCACGCGTCCATCCGCTCGTCCTCGTAGAGCAACTCGTAGCGCCGGTGGCCTGAGTCGATGCGAACTAGAGGCTGCCACAGCGAAGGCCGTTCGGCGATGGCCGCTGCGATCTCCTCCAACTCCTTCGCCGAGAGCAACCCGTCGTGCGGCACGAGCTCGGCGAGAGACGCGACTGCTGGAACGAAGACGCTCGTCACGGCCTGCGGCCCAGCGCGCGCGACCATCTCTCGGCCGCTTGCTGACGAGTGGGGAGGATGTGTCGGTTGCGGATGAGTGCGACGGCCAGGATCGCGGTGAGCGCCAGCGTGCCGATCGTGGTGAACACGTCGGCCGGGTTGAACGCGATCACGGTATTCCGGGTGTACGTGATGATCGGATCCGGAACGCGTAGGTCGTTTCCCACGGCCGAGAGCGCGTTGCCAAGCACGCCGCCAGCCATGACGCCGGCCGCGATGGGCGCGATTGCAGACGGGACGCGAGCGACGCCGAGCGTCGCGAGGAACAGCGCAAACGAGAGCGTGAGCCAGCCGAGCGAGCGCGGGTGATAGGCCCAGTCCGGCGTGGTCGCGATGGCTTTCCACGCGAGGTCGATCGCCGCGAGTGGCAGTGCCAAGCTGAGCACGATCACGATGCGGCGCATCAACGCGAAGGTACCTGCGGGCGGTGCGGTCGTGTGCCGGTGCGGCGGTCGGGCATGATCAGCATGCGTGAGATCCATTCTCCCGGACGGGTACGAGCTCGACGACGATTCGGATCGCATCGACCGCGAGGCCGTTCACCTGTACCTCAGTGGGGAGTCGTATTGGGCCGCGGGCCGGCCGCGCGAGGTGATGGACGAGCTGATCGCGTCGGCCGCGCGCATCGTCGGGCTCTACGCGCCGGACGGGCGGCAGGTCGGTGTGGCGCGCGTCGTATCGGACGGGCACACGGTCTCGTACCTCGCAGACGTCTATGTGCTGGAGGAAGCGCGCGGGCGTGGTTACGGGCTGGCGCTCGTGCGCTGCGCGGTCGACCATCCGTCGATCGCGAACACGAAGTTCATTCTCCACACGCGCGACATGCATCGGCTGTACGCCAAGCTCGGTTTCGGCGCGCCGGACGAGCGAATGATGGAACGCTGGCCCTCTCGCTAGCTCGGGTCCGCTTGAACGCGAGCGGCGAGATCGGTCAGATCTAGCAATCGCTGGTAGACGGGAATAGGGTGCTAATCATGGGGAAGCGCACATTGCGGCTTTTCATGGTCGCATTGGCTGCAGGCGTGCTAGCCGCTGCTGCGTTGGCGTCACCAACGGGGGTCGTGACGCTACGTGCAGGCCAATCGAAGAAAGTTGGTCGCATCGTTGTTGTCTGCACGACGCGCGCTCTAAAGTCGACTGCGACGCGGATCGTGGTGCATCCGGGCCGACAGGTGCATGTTGGCAAGACAACGATCAAGTGCGTGGCGGTAGCCAAGCCGAAACCACCACCACTGCCGCCGCCACCGCCGACAACCACCCCGCCTCCGCCACCACCGCCGACTCAGTCACCGCTGACGCCTGGCTCGTACAAGGGCGCAACGCAGGACGGCAACTCCGTGTCTTTCACCGTCACGGCAGATCGCCGGCTGAATGATTGGCACGTCAACGATCTCACGGAACAGTGCAATGCCGGCTACCAACTGCCTGGCGCATTTTCGCTGGTGCCGGGGAGCTACTTCCTGATCGGGGATGACGGGCACTTTGACTACATCGAGGATGGGACTGGAACGGTCGGCGGCTCGCCAGACGTCTACCACTTCGAGGTAGCGGGGAACATCATTGGTTCGGCAGTCTCGGGCACCGTCGTCGAGAGCGACAGCTTTGACTACAGCGGGATCCACCTGACGTGCGTGTCACCCGTCACAAACTGGACAGCAACACTCCAGCTGTAAGGCTGCCGCAGGGAGCAGCAACTCAGCCCGGCCCGTTACACCCCGTGTTCGAGCTGCCGGTCGTACTCGGCTTGGTCGTAGTGGCCCTGCGATTCTGCGACGAGGCCGTCGTTGCCGATCGTCCACTCCTCGAACCCTGAGATCCGAACTCGCCTGCCGGTCCCACCTGGCCCAGTATTGGTGCCGACGAGCGTCCAGTGGTACTCGGCCGCGTCGTCCTTGACGATGACCTCGTCCATGAGCACGCGCATGTCGGGGAACGCGGTCATGAATGACCGCGCCGCCTCCGTGATTGCAGCCCGTCCAACCGAAGGCGTGCCGCCATTGATGGTGAGCGATCCACCGGCGGCGTAGTGCTCGGCCACGCGCGCCGGATCCTGGCTGCACCAAGCTTCGGTGTAGCGCCGCGCGAGGTCGAGCAATCGATCCGAGTCCAGGGTCATTCGTCCGGCGGCGCGTAGCGGTGGTGCAGCGAAAGCGGGTTGCCGTCAGGGTCCAGGCAGATCGCCTGCCAGCAGACGCCGGAGTCAAACGTGTCGCTGACGAAACGCACGCCCTTTGCCTCAAGCCGCTCTCGCGCGACGGCGACGTCGGCGACCTGGAGGGCGATCGGCATCGCGTTGCGTGAGAAGGTGCCACCGAAGTCTTCGGTGCGCAGAATGGCCAGGGTGAGGTTGCCGGCCTGGTACTCGGCACCCGGCCGCGTTCCGTAGCGCTTGACGAACGGCAAGCCGAGCGTCTCGCCGTAAAAGGCAGTCATCGCGTCGAAGTCCTGCGCCGGGATGCAGACGAAGTCCACGCCGGTGATGAGTGGGGTCATGTCGGTCATGGTTGCTTAGACCCTCGCAGCTCCAGGTTGTTGGCACAAATGCGGACAGTCAACGACACGCCGGTGCCGCGGCCATCCGAGCATCGCACCAGAGGCCTCGTGACCGGGGAGCGTCTACTGGGCCAGTGTTCACGAATGACGCTTGAGCGCGCACGGGTGGTGAGCGCGATTCGGGTGTTGGGTTAGGCGCCGCTGGTGATGTGGTCGCGTAGTGCGGGCAACCCGTGGTCGCGAATCGCAGCCAC
>JANYJX010000048.1 GCA_025358355.1 Actinomycetes bacterium
TACCAGCACCCAGAATCGCCCGCACTGAGCGTCTCGATCCCCGTTGGCAGCGGCAACCCCGCTGACGCAGGACGCGCTCGCCTATTCGGCCAGGGCGCCGACGGCACCTGGGACAACTTCACCGTCACCACTATCGTCGACCAGTAAAGCGCTAAGGAGGGGCGACCCTGCTGGGCGGGGTCGCCCCTCTGCAGACGACCAACAGGTGGGCGGCTTAGGAGCAGTTATCCCGCGCCTGTCTTACTGCGAGACGGTTCCGCGGCCGACTTTGTGTCCCGCTTTGTGCCCCACTCACCTGATCTCACATGGTCTGAGCACACCGGAAACCGCTTGAAACCGTCGTGTGGGCCTCACAGGACCTCGATGGGGCAGGCTCATAACCCGGAGGTCGCAGGTTCAAATCCTGCCCCCGCTATGTGAAAGCCGTCCTCTTGGGTCGGGCAGTCGGAGTTCTTTCACACTCGGCTCCTGAGAGTTGCTCTATTGATGGGGACCGGCGCTGTTCGCCGGTCGGGAGCCTCACGAAACAGTCGCCGTTGGTCGGAGTGCCCCTACCGTCGCGTAGCGGCGATGAGCGCGTCCAGCGGAGCCCAGAAAGCACTCGCGGCGGCGGTGCTCGAGCGCTTCGGGGCGGCGTGGTCGGCTATGAGGGTCGGGGTCGAGCGGACGATGTCGTAGCGTTTGTGGGCATCCGGGTGTGACCGGAGGAGTTTCCAGAACTCGTTCGCGCCACTCGCGCCGGCCTCCGTATCACGATCTCCGATCTGGATCAGCACGCGAACGGCGTCGGGCATCTGCGCGAGTGGGAGCTCGGCAATGGGGCCTGCTGGGAATACGCAGTCCAGGGCGCTTGGTTGAGGTAGCCGCCAGCGGTGTGCATTCGCCGCGTACGCGTAGGCGAGACTTGCCCCGAACGAGTAGCCGACCACGATCACCGGGACGTGTGGGGCGCCTAGGCGTGCGAAGCCGGTCTCGAGCCCTTTGCGGTAGGCGGTCGCACGCGCTGGGCCTTGACTGTCACCGGTGCCGAGCTGGTATCGAGGGAAGAGGACGGCGTTGCCTTGGCGGACGAGGTGCTCGAGCCACGGTCGGAACTGGCCGATCCACGGGTGCGTCGCGGACGGCGGGGCGTTTTTCCAGCCGTGCCCGAACACGACCACGTTCCGGATTCGCCCGCGCGGTTTCAGGAGCCAAACCTGGTCCGCGCCGTTACCGAACGGCCCTTGCACAGCAGTTTGTATGGGTCTCGCGGATGCTGGAACACCGAGCGCGAGGACGAACAGGACAAGACCCGCCGTTCCGAACGCGCGGATCATGTGGTTGCGAGCAGCACGCCTGCGGTGAGCGCCCAAAGCGCGACGAACACGATGATCGGGATGTCGTGGAGAAGCACGGTTTCTGGTTCCTCACCAAGGTCGCGACTGCGGACGAGGTAGAGATAGCGCGTTACGCCTCCCGCGACGAACGGCGCTGTGAGAAGCATCTCCGGGGAAGGCCGCGCCGTTGCCGCGTAGAGGGCATAGGCGAGTACCGCAGCTACGGCAGATATCCAGACGAGACGGTCGGTCGTAGCAACCGAGTAGCGAGCGAGGACAGCCCGGCCTCGCGCCTTGCCCGATTCGACGAGCAAGAGCTCAGCTCGGCGTTTCGCAAAGCCGAGGAAGAGCGCGAGAAGCGCGGTACAGGCCACGAGCCAGATCGAGACGCGCACGTGTACAGCTGCCGCCCCGGCGCTCGCGCGAACGACGAAGAGCGCGGCGATCGTGACCACGTCAACAAACGGGATCCGTTTCAACGCGCACGAGTACGCGCATTGGAGCGTCGCGAATCCCGCGGCGAGTATCAGTGACCGCGGGCCGAGGCTGGCTGCTAACCCGAAGCCGGCCGTCGCGAGCGCCGTCGCAAGGATCAGAGCGGAACGAACGGCAAGGGCGCCGCTTGCTACGGGGCGCTTCCTCTTGACGGGGTGCAGCCGGTCGTCGACGCGGTCGCGCACGTCGTTCAAGAGGTACGCGGCGCTGGAGAGGAGGCAGTACGCGACAAACGCGACTCCGGCCTCGAACCAGGCGGTTGTGTTCGCAGCTCGACCTGCGAACAGGAGGCCGGCGAAGAGGAGCGCGTTCTTCGTCCACTGACGCGGGCGGCCCCCCCGGAGGGCTGCTGCTGCGCTCGTTCGTGCGGTGTGGCGCTCGGCGGGTATGACGGGGTGCGAGGTGACGGTCATCGGAACGGAACGAGGCCGGAGCCGCGGCCGGCACGGCGGTAGACGGCAAAGAAGTCGCGGTCGTCGGGCCGCAGGTACCTCGAGGCGGACTGCATCGCGTTCGGCACGAGCTTTGTCGGGGATAGGCCGCCTGCAGTCGCGTACGTGATGAAGCTTGGCCACTCCGGGTTGATGTCGAGCTCCATTCCTCGGACGGCGCCTGCGTGGACGAGAATGCCCGCGATTCCGGCGACGGTTTGGTAGTCGGCTGCCGCGTACATCAGGTTCCCGTGGCGGTCGACTCCGACAGCCGAGCGCCAAACGCGAACCCGGTTCCCAAGCGTCCGTCCCCACAGCCTGGTGTTGTCGAGCGCTGGGTTCAGGCGGCCGCGTAGAACGATCAGTGGCAGGTTTTGCCGCGCAAACGCGACCTTCGGCCCAGGAGTCGCCCCGCCCCGCCAGGAGATGACGTCCACCCGCCCGTCCCGGTAGCCGACAAGCGTTGCCATCCCGGTGCTGAGTGGCGTGTACGACCGGCCGTTGACAGCGAATCCACCTCTTCCGTCACCGTAGGTGAAGCCGCTGTTGAATGTCGCCAACAGACGCTGACGCTGGCCTTGCGGAATCTCCATCGGCCCGCGCGGCGAAGCTCCCGCCGGTGGCTCGTACCTGCCCGGGTAAAGCGCGACCTGGGTCTGCGTGTGATCGATCCACGCCACGTACGCAACGACCCTCGGGTAGTCACGATCGACCCGATAGGTCGTGACAAGCACGGGCGGCCTCCTGGCAGCGAACGGTCCCGTCCCAACCCATCTGCCCTCACCTGGCAGGACGGGCCGTAGTACTGCTCGGATGAGCGCTGGGCGGTACGAGCGCTTCGCCGTTGCGCTGCGGGCGAGCTGCGGGTTGGTCGTCGCGGGCGTCCGCATGCCCACTGACGGCAGCGTCGAAAGCTGTAGCCCGCCCTTCTTCGGCGCCTTCCAGCCGTAGTAGAGGCGTTCGGACTCATCGACGATCCAAGCGCCATGATTGCTCCGAAGCCACTCCACACTCCGAACGCCAAGCGAGACACTCGACGGTCGGGTCACTGCCGTCACGTACGAATAGACGACCGGCACGAGACCGACGAGCACCGCGACACCGATCACACGGCGCCAACGAAGACGCCGCAGAAGTGTCCGCTTCGGCGGTCTTCTCGCCCGCCTGTTCGGCCCATCCGGTGCGACCGCGTCGTGGTGTGTCAACGTCCCACGACCGATCGGCTAGCGGTGGGAAAGGCGGGCGCCGCACGATGCGGCGAGGTGGGGTTACTCAGCATCCGGGAGTCGAACCGGTAGGACGCTACGCCAGGGTCGTGAGAAAGCCATGAAAGGCCCACGCGGAACGTCATTGGCGACGACCGTCCCCAGACGTGCGCTGAGCAGCGCCCGAGGCGTGTCTCGTTGGGTGCACCTCGATCTTCGGCCGTTCCCTCGAGTAGACGATGTACGGGGTCTCGGCGGGCAGGATCCATCGGTAGCGGAACGTCTCCCGTGCCTCGGATCGGAGGTGTGGAGAGTCGAACGAGCCACCGAGGACAATCCCGCAACGCGATAGCTCACCCACGGTCGAGACTTCGCGAGCGGTTGCGGTGTATCCCATCAATGCCCCCCGGATGTCAGGGAAGACGCACGGCCGATCGCCGTCCGCTCGGGCGTCCTGCACGGTTCGGGCGGCCTGGAGCGAGGGGACGGGGTTCGTCGTCCAGTAGCGGGCGTCGACCTCGGTCATCGCGATCACTGCCACCCCCACAAGAGGGAGAATCAGTCGCGAGCGAGTCGCGGTGATTGCGACGAACAGTGCAACGCCTGGAATCAGCCACACGAGAAAGCGTGGGTAGAGATCGCGAGGAGAAGAGACCCAATCCATCGCGATCGCCGCTGCCGTTGCCCCAAGGCCAATCGCGATCTCGCGACGGCGAATCTGGGTTGCACCTAGGAGCGCGAGGGCCGCGAGAAGTGCGATTGCGAGTGGACTGCTACCCAGAATGGCGTGGGCCGCTTGGGCAGGGAACCTGGGCTGGAATACCCCACGCTCGTGCGCTGCAGACGTGAGCATTCGGTCAGCCATACCGACGTAGGCGACGAGGCCGAGCAGCATGCTGCCGAGCCAGGCTCCGAGCCACGCTCGATTGAGCTTGCCCGCCGCCACTACGACGGCTATCTGGCCAACGAGGAAGAACGTCGCGTAGAGATGTGTCGCGATACCGACGGCAACCACTACGGCGTAGACGATCATCACCTTGCGATCGCGCTCCATGAGTAGGCGAGCAAGCAGTAGCGTCGAGACGACCGCAGAGAACGTGAGCAAGCTGTAGCCACGGACGCTCCTCGACAATTCGGCATACGTCGGGTTGGTCGCCAGGATCGCTGAGGCCGCCACGCCCGCTGGGAGCCCCCACCGGTCGGCCGCCCAGAATCCGACGATCCCGACCGTCAATGCGGCGACGGTGATCGGGAACGCCCGAAGGGCCGCCTCGCTGTGACCACCCATCGTGTAGACGACGTGATCGACGAACGAAAACAGCGGATGGTTATTGAACTCCAGCTGCCGCCGGAACGGATCGAGAAGCGACGGAGTCGCGATGAATGCCCCGACCGATTCACTCGAGTCGTAGTCGTAGGAGCGGCCCGAGCCGAGCGCGTAGAACGACGCCGTAGCGAGAAAGGCCAACACGCCGGTTCCGAGGGCAACCGTACGACGGCTCAGGAACACGTGTGTCTCCTCAGTCCGACTCGTCGACGCCGCAACCTGGGTGCACGAGGCGCCATGCATCGAGAGCGCCGCTGGCTTCGATTGCGTCAGAGCGGGCGCTGACGTGGTTCAAGAGATGGACGTCGAGTTTGTTCCCTCCCCGGTCGACGACGAGGAAGCCGCGCCCGCGGAGATACACCGCGAGTTCAGCGACATGTTCGCGGTGGGTCAGGTGAACACGCATCGGGCGGTGCTCGAGGACGCGGCATCGACTGAACTCATCGGCCCGCTCCCCCGACGTCGACCCGGAAGAACGTCGCTGCCTTGCGGGCCTGCTCGAGACCGTGATCGCCCGAATCGCCGGTCGCGATCACGTAGCCGCGCCGGTCGATGTCAAGCTGGACCGGCAGGATCGTCTCTCCGACTTCGATGTAGGAGTCTGCTTGGACGACGCCTGGCTGTTCGCGCACGGGATCGAGGCTCCCGACGCTTCGAACCACACCGGTTCGCAGCGGTCCAGGATCGGCGGTGAAGAATGCGATCCCGAGTGGCTGTTCGAAGCGGGGGAGAGCCACATCGTCAGGGACGGGTTTGCCGAGGGCCTGGAGAAGCACGATCTCGACGAGATCGACACCGGTCCCATGACGAACGAGGTCGGCCATTTGCCCGGCCGGGACGCGGGCGCCGATCTCCACGACGCGCACCTGGCCGCCCTCGCCGACGATCAACTGGGGAAACGCGATGCCGTTGAGGAGCCCGCAGGCCTTGACCGCCGCAGCTGCGACGCGCTCGGCCTCGGCGCGCTCAACGGCGTTGATCGTTGCCGGGTAGACATGCGCCCAACCGACAGCGAACCCCCGGCCCGGCGGGCGAAGGCGGTTCGACAACGTCAGGACAGACGGCTCCCCGTCGCGAACGACGAGCACGACGTTGAGCTCGAGGCCGGGGCAAAACGCCTCGAGGATAGCCTCGCCCGAGGTCGAGAAAGACAGAGTCGAAGGAAGCGCGGCTTGCAGCTCACCGAGGCTCTCGATACGGCTGACGCCGCGTTGCCCGCCCGAGTCGGTGGGCTTGAGAACAGCAGGAAAGCCAACTCTCGCAGCCGCGTCTTCGATGTCGCTGGTTGAGCCCAGCCGTGCGAAACGCGGTTGCGGCACACCGTGCTCGGATAGGCGAGCGCGCATCGCGAGCTTGCTCCGCATCACGTGCGCAGTCTCCGACCCGATTCCCGGCAGCCCGAGCGCCTCCGCAACCGCAGCGACAACCGGCACGGCTCGATCGGAGCCGACCGTCAGTACGCCATCGATCTCGTGCCGTCGCGCGAACGCGATGATGGCGTCGAGGTCTCGGAAATCCAAGGCGTCAGCTGCATCGGCCAACGCCAGGCTCGGTGCGTGTGGATCACCGTCGACCGCAACGACTCGGAAGCCACCGGCCTGCGCACGGAGGATCGCGTCGCGCTGTGTGATGCTCGCCCCGATGAACATCACCGTCGGGCTCGCCTCGTTCGACGAGTGCGTCGGGCTACCCACTGACATCTTCGCCGATCGACAGAGAAGCCCGGATCACGACGCGCGGCACTCGTATCAACGATACGAAGCCGACCTGAAGATGACATGAACGGCTGCGCCGCGGCGTGCGTGGTGGTCGTTCAGCGATCCTGGCGCGTACGACAGCGGAGTTTGTCGGCGGATGTGAGCGAGTGGAAGAGCGATTCGAGCCCGTTCGGGACGGCGAGGGCGAACGACCCGCGCTTTTGCATCACGAGCTCGGTCATGCCGCTTGCCTTCTCCCGGACGCAGTACGAGTGGGTTGTGCGGCTCCAGTACGGGTTGTAGCGGACGCGCAACAAATAGCGGCCTGGCGCAGTGACTTGGCCGGCGATTGTCGTATGGCCGAAGATCGTGATCCCGGCGGCAGCCGGCCCGCTGAGCAGCGGCGCGGCGTTCGCGAGCTCGTAGATCGTCGTGGTTGCGCTACGGAAGACAAGATCGAGCCCGGACCCTCCGGAGCGCAGCAACTGTGCCTCGACCAGGGCCGCGACGAAGTCGAGCTTCGTTGCCGGAAGGACGACATACTTGATTCCGAGGCGGCGGAGCCACTGGCGGTATAGCGGGCCGGTCAGCCGCTGCCGGTAGAGGAGGGGGTTGTCGACGACGTCGAGCTGTCGATACCAGCCTCGCGCCAGCGGCAGCCCGCCACGCGGAATCCAGTACGCCTCCCAGTGCGCTGCCGTGGGGACGACCTCGACGCGGTAGTTGGGGCCCGAATGCGCTCGGATGTAGGAGACGGCGGGCGCCCAGAACGCTGCTCGCTCCGGGCGGCTATCCAACCGGTACGGAACCAGCATCAGGAATGGGACGAGGTTGTAGGCGAGCGCGCCGGTGAGCGCAAAGATCGCCAGGCGGCGCGGTCGGAAGCGGGCGAGGGTCGCCGTGAGCAGCATCAGCGGGAAGACGAACTCGTGCAGCCGTGTCCAGTTGTCGCCGACTGGCGTGGACGCGAGGAACGCGACGATGCTGCCAAGCCCCCAAACCACGAAGAACGCCTTGAGCACGTCGCCTCGTTCGGCACCGTTGGCGAGGATCGCCCCGGTCGTGCAGACCGCGCTGACGGCGACGAGATCGACCCACGAGAACGGGTAGCGGCCTGGGCTCGGGAACAGATACAGCACGGCGAGTTGGCCGGCTCCGATCAAGCCCAGCGCGGCGGCGACCGCCGCGACGCGGGCGGTCAGGCGGCGCTTTGCGAGCAGCAAGGCGAAGAGCACGAGGCAGAGGAAGACGAACGCGAGCGGGCTTAGGCCCAGCGTCAGAACGGCGAGCACGATCCCGAGCAGCGACCGCCGAGCCTGCAGGGCACGGAGCGCGCCGAGGAGCGCTGCGAAGCCGAGTGAGTAGCTGTAAAGGCCGGTGAAGAGCGGCGCGGCGGCGAAGATGCCGAAGAGACGCACGGGCCACAGCGCTGCCAGCTCCCAGATGCGGTAGGCGATTGCCGCGAACAGGATCGTCGACACGACGGCACCCGCGACAACGAGCGGCAGGTTTCCGACGAGCGCAGCCGGCAGGTAGTAGAGAAGGCTGTAGGAGGCGAGCGGGTAGTGGCCCGCGTACCAGAAGTTGTCCCAGACGAACGAGCCGTGTTCGACGAGAAACGTCCGGTAGAGGTGTGCCGGCGCGTCGCCTGGTGCGGGCCCGAACCCGAGCAGCAGCGCCGCCACGGCGAGCGTCAGCAGCGACGCCAGCGCAAGCTCGCGTCGCGGAGCTCGCCGACCCCGGACGGCCAGCTCCATGACAGTCAGTGCGTCACTCCCTGTCGTAAGAGGTAGGCACAGAGTCCGAGGATGAGGACCTGGGCGGCTAGATCTTCTTCGGCAGCTGCGAGAGGCACAGCCCACACCGTGTACCAGGAGACGACATACGGCGCGGCGAGCAGGATCAATCCTGCGGTCAGCCCGAGGCGGGCGTGTCCTCGCCAGGCGGTTTGTGCAAGCCAGGCGTAGGCGGCGACGAACGCCACGCCGACGACCACGAGCGCGAGATGCGGGCCGAGGCCGAGCCCCGTCAGGCGATGCGGCAACGCGAAGTGCGAGCCGTGCGTTGCCGCGCGCTTCAGAGGCGCGAACGCGCTCGACCAGCTGAGGCCGTAGCGCCAGGTCGCAAGACCTGCGATGACGAGAACGGCGGCGGCGAACGTGGGCGCGTCGAATCGCCGCTTGCCGCCTCGATTCTCGAGCGTGTGAAGCGGGAGAAGCAGCAGCGGGAACCATTTGATGAAGATCGCGACGGCCCAGGCAATCGAGGCTAGTCGCCGCCGATTTGACGCGGCGAGCGCGAGTGCGGCGAGCACGACCGCGGCCACCCACGAGTCGTTGTGGCCGCCGCCGGCGAAGTTCAGCGCCAGCTGCGGATTCCAACCGACAAACGCCAGTGCAAATGGCTTTCTCCGCGCCAGGTGCGCGGCGAGCGCCGCGGCGACGAGGACCGCGAGCGCTGCCAAGGCCTTGTATGTCCACGCGGCTGCGTCGGCCGATGCGCCAACCGCGCGGCCGATTGGCTCCGAGGCGAGCGTGAAGACCGGGCCGTAGACCGACGTCGTGTCGCGCCAGGCGTGACCCGCAAACGGGTAAGCCGGGTCGGCCGGGAACGCGTCGGGTGGGTCGCGGTAGGGGTTGCCACCGTCGACCGCGGCGATCCGGCCGTAGTCCCAGTACGACCATACGTCAGTCGAGATCAGCAAAGGTGCGCCAAGCGGAATCAGCTGAATGGCGACGGCGAGCCCAGCGACGAGCCGGAGCCGAGATCCGCGACGCCTCAGAAAAAAAAGACCCGCGAGGTAGCAGATGAACGCCGCGATCAAGCAAGCGACGTACAAGGTCCGCCAGCGTTGATCGAGCCCGACCCGACCGACCGATGCGGCCAGCGGCGAGCTCGCCGGCCACGCAGCGACGGCGCAAACTGCGATGAGCGCCGCTGTGAGGAGTGCGGCGAGGGGTGCGTACGATCTGTGACGTGAGCCCAGGCTCGTCCTCGGGATCGCGAGGCTCACGTCGGGCCAAGGAGATCGAGAACGGCGTCTCCATAGCGGGCCGCGCGCGTCCGTGTGAGACGGCCAGGCGGCAGTTCGACGACCAGCGACGTGTTGGGGTAGAGGTGGTCCTGCCAGGTTGCGGCGCTGCCGGCGTAGCGAGGGAGTCGCACGAGAGGAATCCCGACGAGCCGGGAGTAGCGGCGTGCGGGAGCCCGCCAGCCACCGGAGTCGTCGACCACGCCGAGAGGTTGGTGGAACCAGATCGTGAGCTGCGGCCTGAGCCGCTCGATCAGCCGGGCCGCGAACCGGCTCTCGGGCTCAGAGAGAGCGCGTGGGCCGGCGTAGTGAACGTCGCCGAGCCGATCGGCGGCGTGCCAGCGCAAGGGAAAGTTCCGGTTCAGGTCGACCCCGCCGCCGTTCTGGCGTCGCCGCGTCGCGTAGCCGTCAGGATTCAGGTTCTCGACGATCCACACCCGCGTGTCCCGCTCCGGCTTCGCGCGCTCGAGCCAGTCGGCGATCGCGGTTCCGGCACACTCGTCACCGTGGATACAGCCGACGACGAGGATGCGGTGCCGACTACGCGGGTTGCCGCGGGCGAGAAGCTCGATCTCGCGACCCTGTGTTGATTGAGCCAGGGTCGACCGACCTTCGGGAAGGCTTTTCCTGCTCGGTGATCCGGCCGCGGCGGCCGATCGCAATCGTCGCAAACGCAACCAGGGCGACACCTCCAGCTGCCCCGAGCCGGAACGGCATCGTCTCTGTGTGCACGTGTCGGGCTCGGAGAGAGCTAGTCGCCGGCGACGTCTCGTCTCAGGAAGACGAGGTACGCGCCGACCAGTGGAACGGCGATGTAGAGGAGGCAGAGCCACGTCGCGCGGATCACCGGCGTCCAGTCCGCCGGTGTGCGGAGGAAGCCGTGCCACGCTGAGAATTGGGCGCTGAGCAGATACGGCCTGATTGGCTCCGTTCCGGGCAGGGCGCCGATCAGCTGCATCAGCAGCGCAAACATCAGCGTGCCGACGACGGAAGCCGCGCTATTCCGCGTGATCGTGGAGAGAAGCAGGCCGAAACAGGCAATCCCGATGAGGGGCAGGAGATAGACGGCGAGGCTGGCGACGAGCAGGCCAAGACTGTGGCCGGCCGCGATCTTCGTCCCGGAGAGAGACGTCAACGGCTTGAAGCCCCACTTGATGCTCGCCGCAACCAGCCCAACAGCGGCCATCGCGAACACGACGACCGCGGTGTACGTGATGACGGCCAGCGCCTTGCCGGCGAACACTTGGCCACGCTGGCGCGAGCGAGTGAGGATCGTCTTCAGTGTGCCGTTGTGGCTCTCCGACGCAACGATGTCGCCCGCAACCAGCGCAGTGATCAGCGGGAACGCCCAGAACGACATGAAGAAGAGGACGACAAACGGCGTCGCGAGCCCCGTGTCGCGGATGTTCCGGCCGAGTGGGATGTCGTTCGGCCCGCCCTTCTGGATGCTCAAGGCGACGACGAATGCGATCGGCACGAGGATCGCGGCGCCTACACCGAGGTACGTGCGCTTCTGCGCGGTCAGCTTCAGCAGCTCCCACTTGTAGACCTTCGCGATCGCGCTCACGCCGCCGCCTCGACCAGGACGGGCTCCGCCAG
Organism: Actinomycetes bacterium; assembly: GCA_025358355.1. Classification (GTDB taxonomy): domain Bacteria; phylum Actinomycetota; class Thermoleophilia; order Gaiellales; family Gaiellaceae; genus Gaiella. The sequence continues at coordinate 11,102 of JANYJX010000048.1, forward strand.
TTCCGGCGCATCTCCTTCGGTGAGACCGAGGAAGAGCTCCTCCAGAGTCGCCTTCTCGGCGACGAGCGCTGTGATCCCGACCCGGGCTTCGCCGAGCGCGATCGTCAGCTCGGCAACATCGCCGGGCTCGGCCGAGAAGCACAGCGCTCCACCATCCACCCGCAAGTCGAGGATGCCGGGTTGCGCGAGACCAATCGCGTGGCCTCGGTCGAGATCAGTGCAGCTGAGCCGGTAGCCGCCCGTTGCAGTCGCCATCAGATCGGCCAGCTCGCCGGCGTAGACGATGCGGCCCGATCGGATGATCGCGACGCGGTTGCATAGCTCCTCTACCTCGCTGAGCAGATGGCTGGATAGAAGTACGGTGATGCCCTCGTTGGCGAGGCGCTTGACGAGGGCGCGCATGTCTCGCATCCCGGCCGGGTCGAGGCCGGTTGTTGGCTCATCGAGGAGCAACAGGCGCGGAGCGCGCAGGAGCGAAGCCGCAATTCCCAGCCGCTGGCGCATCCCGTGCGAGTAGCCGCCGACCCGGTCGTCCGCGCGGGTGTGGAGATCGACTAGCTCGAGCATTTCGTCGATCCTGGTGCGGGCAGCTCGGTCGTCGTAGTCGGCGAGCAGGCGCAGATTCCGCCGCGCGCTCAGGTACGGGTAGAAGCGCGGCCCCTCGACGAACCCGGCCACGCCGTCGAGTGCGGCGGCTCCTTCGGCCACCGGATCGCGGCCGAAGAGGCGGATCGAGCCCTCGGTCGGCCTGATCAGCCCGAGCAGCATCCGCAGCGATGTCGTCTTGCCGGCCCCGTTCGGGCCGAGGTAGCCGAAGACGTCCCCGGCTTCGACGGTCAGGTCGACGTGGTTGACGGCGACAATCTCGCCGTAGCGCTTCACCAGGTCTCGCGCAATGACGGGGGTTGCCGCGGGTATCGCGTCGCTCATCCGAGCTCTCGTGCTGCTGCTTCGGCTGCAGAAGTTGGGAGCGATCCCACGAGCAGATACGAGACGCCGGTACGGTCGAATGTGAGCACGGTCGCGAGTGGCGTGGCCAGCTCGTGGCCCGTCACGCCGCCGATCGACACCTTGGGCAGAGCGTCGAGCTGCTTGTTGCCCTGTCCTTGCGCGGCGGTTGGTCGCTCGACCACGACGAGCGCGCCGAGACCTTCTCCGTAGACGATCAGCGCGCCCTTCGAGTTGCCACTGTCGAGGAGCTGCACCGTCTTGCGCGGCAGGCCGACGAGCGTGTCGGGCGCGACGAGCGGGAACGAGATAGCCGCCTGGACGGCATCGACGCCGGTGACACTCGGCTGCGAGCCGTTGCCCGAGCCGTGTTCGGTATGCGCGCCACCGAGGTCGACGACCTTCGCGCCAGTCGGCGGCGAGACATCCACGTTGGCGGACGAAACAGCGCCATACGAGATGTCGGTCGCGGTCAGCTCGAGCACGGGAGCGCTGCTGCCTTGGGCGTACACAGCTGCACGGAGCGGGGCCCCGGTTGCCGCGTCCCACGAAAGCTCGGCCGAGCCAAGCAACCCGCCATCGTGCTTCGGAGAGATCGTCACGCCGTACGCGGGTTGACCGGCGACGTTGTCCGGCAGAGCGGCCGAGATCGCTGCCTGCTCGCCGAGCTTCGCGAGCCATGTCGTGATCTGGTCGAGCGACGGAGGCGTGCCGTTGTCGTTGCCCGTCTTCGCGGACGTGGGAAGCGTCGCCTCGTAGACGGTGTTCGCGGAGGCGTCGTAGACGGTCAGCTTGTCGGCATTCCAGACGATCTGCACGTCACCGGCGTCGGATTGCAGCTCGAGGCGACCTCGCCCGTCGTTTGTCGCCCACAGCCGGCCGGACGCTCCCGACATCAGCGCCGAGCCCGTCTGCCCGAGTAGCGCTCCTGACGGGAACAGCCGATTCGTGAACGTGATTCGGGCCGTGATGCCAGCGGGACGTGTGGCGGTGACAGCATCGTGCAGCGCATCGGCCAAAGGCTTCGGCGGAGGTGTTGCGCCACCGCCGCCAAAGGCGGTCACGGCGATCACCCCAGCGGCCATGGCGACGGCCACGACTGCGGAGAGAAGAACGGCTAGGCGGCGTGTTGGGAGAGTGCGCAGAAGTTTCACGGCAGTCCTTTCTCGCGATCGCTTGCATCCGTTCTACCTTCGGACTCTGTGAGTTCTCTGAGAGCGGGAAGCTCGACGGTGAAGCGCGAGCCGTCCACCGAGACCGTCCCTCCGTGGCGCTCAGCCGTCGTGCGCACGATGGCGAGGCCTAGGCCGGAGCCGGGCCTGCCCTGGTTGCCGCGCCAGAAGCGCTGGAACACCGCGCTTGCGTCCGACGACGCCGGGCCAGCGCCGTCGTCGGAGACGCTTAGTCGCGCTATCCCGTTCGTCTGCTCCACGGTGACCGTGATCGCTCCACCTGCAGGACCGTGGTGGCGGGCATTCTCGAGCAGATTGACGAGCGCCCGCTCGAGAGCCTCCAAATCGCCGCGTACCGCCACGGGCGCCAGCGCGTGGATCGTGAGCGATTCGTCGGCCTCGCCCTGCTGACGGGCGAGAAGGTCGAGGCGTACGACATCGTTCGGCGTCCCGGCAGCATCCTCCCGCGAGAGCGCGAGAAGCGACTCGATCAACTCGGCCATCCGCTCGGTGTCGGCTTGGAGATCCGCCACGACATCGTCACCGGCCGCTGCGCCGTGGCGCGAGACGAAGGCCACGTTTCCGCGAAGCGCCGTCAGCGGAGTACGCAGCTCATGCGATGCGTCGGCGACAAAGCGCCGCTCCCGCTCTTGCGCCCGCTCGAGCGAGCCGAGCATGTCGTTCAGCGTGGCGGCGAGCGTTCCGACCTCGTCCTTCGTCTCTGGCGCCGGCAGGCGTCTCGTGGCGTCGCCACTGCGCTCGATCTCGGCTGCAGCACTCGACAACTGGGCGAGAGGCCGGAGCGCGCGGCGGAGGAGGATCGCGGCGGCGATCGCTGCAACGAGAGCAGCGACGACGGCCGAAATGCCGAGGATGTAGCGGAGACGATTCAATGTCTCCTCGAGCTCGCTCGTCGACGAGGCGACGATCACCGCTCCGCCTGCGGCTGGGCCGTGCAGATCGGCGAGCGGCGCGACGTAGACGCGGAGGCGATCTCCGCCGAGAGTCGCGTCGCCGTAGCCGCCGTGACCATCGCGGATTGCGTTGCGCACGAGGGCGCTTTCCGGCAGAAGCAGGCTTCCGAGGGCGAGAGATCTGGCCACGATTCGGCTCTGACGATCGAGCACTTCCACCGACAGGGCTCGACCGCCAAGTGGCGAATCGAGCGTCCCCGCAGTTGTCAGAAGCGCCGGGGCGGAGACCGAGAGGCGGGCGATCTCGGCCGCCCGATCGCGCAACGTGTGGTCGAGCGCGTTGTGGAGATGGCGCCCGACAAGTACCTCGACGCCGACTCCGATCGCGACGACGGTGATCAGGATCGAGAGTGCTGCGGCAAGAACGACACGCGCCTGAAGCGTCCGGAGCTTCATCGCCCGAGCATGAAGCCGACGCCACGGATGGTGTGGATCAACGACGGCGGCCCGAGCTTCCGCCGCAAATACGCGACGTATCGGTCGACGAGGTTCGATCCTCGTGCGCCGTGGTCGCCCCAGACTCGTTCGAGCGCAAGCTCGCGCGAAACCACCTGCCGCGGTTTACGAAGCAGCAGTTCGAGCAGATCCGCCTCACGCGGAGTCAGACGGAGATCGCGTCCGTTCCGACGCGCAATGCGCGGGCCGAGCTCCAGCACGAGATCCGCGAACGCGAGCACCTCCGCCGGCTCGCGTCCGCGCCGAAGAAGCGCCCGCAGGCGAGCGGACAGCTCCTCGGCCTCGAACGGCTTCACGAGGTAGTCGTCGGCGCCCGCGTCGAGCCCTGCGACCCGATCGGAGAGAGCATCGCGGGCGGTCAGAAGGAGAATCGGGAACGCCAGCCCTTTCGCCCGCACCCGACGGCAGACCGCGAGCCCGTCCATCCCCGGCATGGCCACATCCAGCACCAGCACGTCCGGAACCGACCGTTCGATGGCCGCGAGCGCCGCGCCGCCGTCGGCCGCAGACGATACGGAGTGCCCTTCGGCTGTCAGCGTCCGCTCCAGCATTCGCCGGATCGGAGCGTCATCGTCGATGACAAGAACGGATGCGCCACTCATCTGGCCGAGGGTAGCTCGCCGACGCGATCCACCCCTCGCGAGACGGGGTCTCGCACAGGTCGAGAAGCTTCGCGGAATCGAGCTTGAAGCACTCGTCGATACCCTGCTTCCAGCACATGAGGAGTCGGTGGTGCCTTGCGCAAGGTCGCGATCGAAGCGCTTGTTGAGGCTAAGACGGCCGTGATGCTTCAACAGCGCGCGACCGTATCCGAAGCTAGGGTCGCGACGTGTGCATGGGCTCATTGCAGAACGACGCCTTGTGTCGTCGTGAGGTGCTGTGCACGCACGCTGCTGCGTCCTCAGTCGCGTCAATACCAGCGGGTATTGACGCTCCCTGCGTCCTTGCATCGCACGCACCCAGCCCGCCCCGACGGCGAAGCGTCTTTCTGCAATGAGCTCTGGCTCGACGATTGTGTTCTTTCCCGAGGGGGCGTATGGGCCCACGAACAACTGCGTCGGCATCGGCCAGGTGCTGCGCGAGCGCGGGCATCGGGTCGTGTTCGTCATCGAGGAGTCGTTCGCCGGCGGCCTCGAAGCGCAGGGCTTCGAGGAGCGCCACATGCGGCTCGGGCCGCCGCCGGAGCATGAGGAGGCACCCGGCCAGTTCTGGAAGGACTACATCCGCGAGACGGCGCCAGTCTTCCGCAAGCCGACGATCGAGCAGCTTGCGGAATTCATCGCGCCCACCTTCGAGGCGCTCTGCGACGGGGCGCGCTATGTCGACGACCGCCTGCGCGAGATCTTCGACGAGCTGCAGCCAGACGCGATTGTCGAGGACAACGTGGTCGCGTTCCCAGCGATCGCTGCGTCGGGCAAGAAGTGGGCGCGGATCGTCTCGTGCAACCCGCTCGAAGTCGCTGACCCCGCGCTGCCGCCTGTCTTCTCCGGCTACTCGTCGACGTACACCACCGCGTGGGACGAGTTCCGCACCGAGTACCTGCGGGCGACCGCCGACGTTCAAGGTGCGTTCAGCGAGTTCTGCGTCGAACGCGGCGCGCCCGCGCTCGCGCCGGGCGCGTTCATGCACGAGTCCGAGCGGCTGAACCTCTACCTCTATCCGGCCGAGCTCGACTATCGGCGGCGGACACCGCTCGCGCCGAGTTGGCAGCGCATCGACAGCTGCGTGCGCGACGTTGCCGAGACGTTCTCGGTGCCGCCAGAGCTCGGCGCCGAAGGTGCGCTGATCTACCTCTCGCTCGGCAGCCTCGGCTCGGCCGACGTCGAGCTGATGACGCACCTCGTCGGCCTGCTCGCGGACTCGCCGCATCGGTTCGTCGTCTCGAAGGGGCCGCAACACACGGAGTTCGAGCTCGCCGACAACATGTGGGGCGCCGAGCTCGTGCCGCAGCCGGCGATCCTGCCGCACGTCGATCTCGTCGTCACGCACGCCGGCAACAACACGACCACCGAGGTGCTCCACTTCGGCAGGCCGATGGTCGCGCTGCCGCTGTTCTGGGATCAGTACGACAACGCGCAGCGCATCGCCGAAGCGGGCGTCGGCGTTCGGCTGCCGACCTACGAGTGCGCTGCCAGCGAGTTGCTCGGCGCAATCGACCGCCTGCTTGCCGACACTGTGGTCCGCGAGCGGACACGGAGGATCGGTACGCGGTTGAGGGTGGATCCTGGCCGCGTTCGGGCTGCGGATCTCGTCGAGCGGCTTGCCGCAGGCTGACGCGTCACGCGACGCCATGGAACGCGGTTAGACTCGCGCCCCATGGCGGCCGTTTTAGGCGATGCGATCACCCTGGAGGGCGTGAGCAAGCGGTTCGGAAGCCATCTGGCTGTTCACGAGTTGAGCATCACGATCGGGGACGGCGAGTTCTTCTCGCTGCTCGGTCCGTCCGGCTGCGGGAAGACGACGACGTTGCGAATGATCGCGGGCTTCGAGCAGCCCGACACCGGCCGGTTGCTCTTGTACGGCGAGGACGTCACCGCGCTCACTCCTAATCGGCGTCGGGTCAACATGGTCTTCCAGCAGTACGCCCTCTTCCCGCACATGTCGATCTACGACAACGTCGCCTTCGGGCTCAGGGTGAAGCGCGTGCCGAAGAGCGAGCATCGCGACAGGATCGTCGAGATCCTCCGGGTCGTCGAGCTCGAGGGGCTCGAGCGGCGGCGGCCACGGCAGCTCTCCGGTGGCCAGCAGCAGCGCGTCGCTCTCGCCAGGGCGCTCGTCAACCGGCCCGCCGCTCTGCTGCTCGACGAGCCGCTCGGCGCACTCGACGTGAAGCTGCGCAAGCAGATGCAGCTCGAGCTGAAGCGGATTCAGAGTGAGCTCGGCACGACCTTCGTGTACGTCACGCACGACCAGGAGGAGGCGCTCGCGATGTCCGACCGGATCGCGGTGATGAACCTCGGCCGGGTCGAGCAGATCGGGACGCCGAGGGAGATCTACGAACATCCCAGGACGGCGTTTGTCGCCGACTTCATCGGCTCGCTGAACGCGCTCGAGCTCACCGTCGACGAGCTTGTCGGCGACCTCGCCATTCTGCGTGTGGGACAGGGCGAGCGAGTGGTGGTCGCAGTCGGTTCGAACGCGCGTCCCGGTGACTCGCTGCGCGTCGCCGTGAGGCCGGAGCGAATCAGGATCGACACTGCCGACGAGCCGGCTCCAGAAGGCGGCTCGCGGCTCGAGGGGACCGTCCGCGAGGTCGTCTACCTCGGGATGTACACACAGTTTCACGTCGAGACGAGCGTCGGCCGCGTCGTCTCGCACCAGCTCGCGGGCGAGAGCCAGGCGCGCGTCGAGCCGGGCAGCCGCGTCGTCCTGACCTGGCTGCCCGAGCACAGCTCGGTGCTCTAGGAAGGCGCGGGGCTCTCGAGTCCTCCGAGTCGTCGTTCCGCTGCGCGGCGCCCAAGCTCCGCGCCGATGCAGACCAGGAGGGACGCGGTCATCACGATCACCGCGACTGCGATCACCTCGGGTAGCCGGCTCGGGAAGCGCAACGCTCCGTAGAGATAGATCGGGAAGGTCGTGCGCGTTCCGACCACGAACGACGCGACCGCGTACTCGTCGAACGAAGCGGTCAGGGCAATCAGGAACGCGGAGACGACGGCCGGCAGGATCAACGGCAGCACGATCGAGCGGAAGGTCCGCAGGCGGCCGGCACCGAGGTCGCGGGCGGCCTCTTCGAGGCTCCCGTCGATCTGCTCGAGACGGGGGAGGAGCACCAGGATCGTGTACGGGAGGCTGATCACCATGTGTCCTACCACGATCGTCAGGATCGAGAGCGGGATCCCGGCTGCGTGGAAGAACAGAAGCAGCGAGATTCCGAAGACGACGTAGGGGATGACCAGCGGGCTGAGAAGGAGCGCCGAGATCGCTGCTTTGCCGCGAAACCGGCGTCGTGCAAGCGCGAGCGACGCGAGCGTTCCGAGTAGCACCGCTCCGAGGCTCGAGAGCACGGCGACGATCGCGCTCGTCTCGAGCGCGGCGGCGAGATCGGCGTTCGAGAGGAAGTCGCGATACCAGCGGAGCGTGAAGCCGCTCAGCGGGAAGGTGGGGAGGTCCGAGTTGTTGAACGAGAACACGATCAGGATCGCGATCGGTGCGTAGAGGAACACGATGACCAGGGCAAAGAAGCCTCTCAGCGTGCGCTTGCCGTTCTTCGACAGTGCGATCTCCATCAGCTCGCAGTGACCCGCTGGACCTGGAGGAAGCGCGAGAAGATGAGTGTCAGCGCTGCGACGACGCCAAGGAGGAACAGTGAGAGGACGGAGCCGGTCCGCCAGTCGAGTGCGTTGCCGAAGAGGTCGACGATCTCGTTCCCGTACATGAACCCGCCCGTGCCGCCGACAAGCGAGGGGGTCACGAACTCGCCGACCGTGGGGATGAAGACGAACAGGAACGCGGCGACGACCCCGGGCAGGCTCAGCGGCAGCGTGATCTTGCGGAATGCTTGCAGCCGGCTGGCGCCGAGGTCGCTCGCGGCCTCGAGCAGTCGCCGGTCGAGCGTGTCGAGCGAGACGAAGATCGGCAGGGCAACGAACGGCAGCCAGACGTAGGCGAGGACGAGCATCACAGCGAAGCGGCTGTAGAGGAGCTGTGAGAGGGGGTGGTCAGGGTCCCGGATACCCGTCCAGGCGAGGAACGAGTTGATCACGCCGTGGTCGCCGAGGATCACCTTCCAGGCGAGCACGCGCAGCAAGTAGCTCGTCAGGAAGGGCGCGATCAGGATCAGCAGGAGGACGTACTTGCGCTTCGTGCCGCTGAGTGCGAGGTAGTAGGCGAGCGGGTAGGCGCAGAGCACGACGACACCGGAGACGATGAGGGACATCTCGACGGACTTCCAGAAGAGGCGCAGGTAGACGCTGCCGTGCACGAGGTCGTGCCAGCCGGCAAGGGTCAACGCGTGCGCCCCGGGGTAGAGCGAGAGAGCGTCGATGCTGTAGGCGCCGACGAACCCGATCGGTACGAGGAAGAAGAGAGCAAGCCACGCGAGCGGCAGGCTGAGAAGTCCCGGCGTGGTGGGATCGAGCCGGCGTCGCCGGCGGGCGGCCGGCGGCGCCGGCGACGGGTTGGAGGACATCTGCCGGCCTAGCGAGTCGAACCGCTCAGGACGCCTTCACCTCGTCCCAGAGCTTCGCGTACAGCGAGCGCCGCCGGTAGTAGCGGTCGATGTGCGTATGAGGCTCCTTCAACGCGTTCGGGTTGGCGACCTCGAGCACCTTGGCGAGGTTCGCGTCCTTCGGACGTGCCTTCGTGTTCGCATGACCGTAGGCGTAGTTGTCCTCCAGCCACTGTGCGGACTGTCGCGAGCTCCATGCGTCGGCGTAGGCGTGGGCGTGGTCGACCCGCGAGCTGTCCTTGCCGAGCATGAGACCGCAGATCCAGGAGATCGCCCCTTCCTTTGGAGTCATGTACGCGACGGGCAGCTTCTTGGCCTTCATCGCCACCCAGTCGGCGGGCCAGGCGTACGCGATCCAGATGTCGCCCGACGCGAAGGCGGCCTGCATATCGGTTTCCGACGACCACAACATGCGGGCGAGGTGCTTCTTCGAGATCAGCAGCTTCTGTGACTGCTTGAGCTCCGCGTCGGTCTGGTCGTACGGCTTCTTGAAGCCGAGGACATAGCCGGCGAGGACGAGCTGGTTGATGTCGTCGAACCACGCGATCTTGCCGCCGTAACGGTCATCGAACAAGAGGTTGTACGACCGTTCCTTCGGCTTGACCTTGTCCGTGCGGTAGAGAATCTTGTCGAAGCCCCAGTCGGCCGGGATCCACCACTGCTTTCCCTTGTACTGGCCAGCCTTCACCATCGAAGGGTTCAACGACAAGAGATTCTTCAACTTCGAGGGTGTCCACGGCTGAACCAGGCCGCTGTCGGCGAAGTCCTTCACCCAACCGACGCACGGGTGGACGACGTCCGCCTTGAAACCGGCGTGCATCTTGCCGAGCGCGTTCGCCTCGTTCGTCATGAAGGTGAACTGCGGCTTCTCGCTCGGATACAGCTTCGCGTATTGCGTCCACAGCTGCGGCACTTCGTAGCCGACCCAGTCGAGCACCTGGAGCCTGCCGGACTCCGCGCCGAGCTTCGAGAGCGCAGCGATTCTCGCTTCGGCGGTACCCGCGCCGAGACCTGCGAGTAGCCCTGCCCCTCCTGTGGCTGCAGCGAGCTTGAGGAACTCACTTCGCTCCAGTCGTCGTTCCCCCGGGTCACGTGTTTCGCGCATATCGACGCCTCTCTCTTCTCGGTTCACTGGCCTGACCGGGGATTAGACTCCTCGGCCGGCGGGTCGTCAAGCGGGCTTCGTCAGCCCGTCGAGCCTGCCGGCGAGTGCATCGACTCTCCTGGCATCTGCTCCGGGGCCGCTCGCGAGCAGCCAGAGGACGAGCGGGCCGTGACGCCATGTCGCGAGGAACGTCGGTGTCTCACCATGGCAGCCGCAGCCTCTGGCCCGGACCACGATCCCGCCGTCACCGACGTTCAGCGTACGCGTCGAGCGCTGAGCGCCCACCGTGTTGACGGTGTGCGCCTGTGCCCACGTGAGATATGCGGCAGCTCCACGGGGACTCGCGAAGCGGAGCGCCCGCGATGTCACGTGCGAGAATGAGCTCGTGCGGCCGTAGAACTCACGCTCGCGGCCCGTGACGTAGCCGCTTTGCTCGAGGAGTCGAGCCAGGTGCGCGTGGTCGAGCGCCTCGGCGCTGAGGACGGACGGTGGAAGCACCCGCTCTCTGCTCGCCAGTCCCGCTATGGCTCCTGCCGGCAGCGTTGCCGGGGGCCCCGGCGTGTGCATCGTGCCGCAGCCGATCGCGAGTAGCGGCAGCGCGAGGAGCAGGCGACGTCCCACGACCGTGAGTATGCGGTCTCCAGGCCCAACGGACGCGCCTTCTGGTTAGGCGTTCGCGATCCGGATGCGTTCGGTGAGCGTGCCGCGGTTGCCGCAGATGTCGCTTGCGATGACGCGGAGCCTGAAGGCGCCGTTCCGAAGACGTGTCGTGTCGAGGGGTCTACGGGTCAGCTTGACGAGGTCCCGACCTGGGTAGCGCCAGTAGTAGTGATGGTCGAAAGCCGGGAAGTTCTGGAACGTGCCGGCCGCGTAGACGCTCCAGAAGTCTCTTTGTGGCGGCTCGAAGCGCTGAAAGTCGGCGACTGTTCGGAGCGGCACGACGGCACGGCCTTCGGCATCGACGAACGTCGACCGGACGACCGCCGGTGTGACCGGAAATCCATCCCACGCACCGGGTACCGCGCGCGGTGGGCTGTCGGCAGCGTCCGCCGCGATCGACACCGTGCCGCTGATCGCCTGCGGATTTTGCGGCTTGCACTGTTGGTTGAGAATCGCGAGTGCGTCGACGACGGGTGCCGTCCGGTCGTCGCAGTACTGGAAGTTCCGCAGCCCACCCGGGACGTCGATGAGCACCTCGTCGGCGTGTCGGAGCGAGGCGATACCGGACACGACCGGGAACACTTCGGCTCCGGGCTTGGCCGAGACGTCGACACCGTTGTGGAACGAATAGTCGCCGGGGTCGCCACGATCGTCGCGGTCGAAGCGCTCGGCCGAGATCGTCCGCGGGGCGCCGAAGTTGGCGCGCACAGGGTGCTGCGCGTTGAACGGCCGCATCGGCCAGCCGTAGTCGAACGGGAGGGACCGCGGGCCGGCGCAGGCAAACCGTCGCGCGACCGTCGTCGTGTGGATGGGTGCCGGCCAGTGCGCCGTTCTTGCCACACGCAGGGGTGGTGGGGCCGCGCCGCTTCCGCATCCCGCTGCTACCGATCCGACACGAACAACGAGGAATGCTGACTAGCGCAGCGAGCTGGATGATGGCGAATCCTGGCGCAGTAAGGCGACGGAGCTGGGCTCCGCCGCCTTACGATCGAGCTCGGGTCTTTCCTACTTCACAGTGACGACGAGGCGGAGGACATGGTCCTCACCGGTCGTTGTGAAGCCGGACATGTAGTCCTCGCCGGCCTTCGTCGTGAACTTGTAGGAGCCGGGTTGCGAGAACGTGACTTTGAGGGTCGCGCCCATGTGGCCCATCGTGGTGGGGCCGATCTTGCCGTGCATGCCCATGCCGTTCATTGCGGCGTTGACGAGCTTGATCGTCGCTTTGGGGCCGGCGGTCTGGATGAGCGTGTGCGGCATCACGTCGTTGTTCTTGATCGTCACGTAGCCGCCGCGGCGCAGCGCGAGCTGTTGCATCGGCTTGAACGCGCCGCCGTTCAGCGCCCAGCTGTGGCAGCCCTTCGTCTGATGCGTGATCACGATCTTGGCGGACGGTGCTGCGCCGGCGAGGGCCGCGGAAACGGAGACTGCGGCCGCTGCTGCGGCGAGGGTGGTGATGGTGGTGGCGACGCGCTTACTGGTCATGATGTTGACTCCTCTGATTGGTCTAAG
>JANYJX010000051.1 GCA_025358355.1 Actinomycetes bacterium
GCTCGAGCCGCCGACCGACCACGGGACGAGCGCGCCCTCGCCGATCGTCAGCGACGCGTCGGGCACGAGGAGATCCGGATCGATCTCGAGCTGCGAGCCGAGGCCCGTGCAGCGCGGGCACGCGCCATGCGGCGAGTTGAAAGAGAAGATCCGCGGCTCGAGCTCAGGCAGCGAAACACCGTGCTCCGGGCAGGCGAAGTTCTCCGAGAAGAGCATCGAATCGCCATCGATCACGTCGACACCAACGAGCCCTTCGGCGAGAGTCGCCGCCGTCTCGACCGACTGCGTGAGCCGTTGGCGGAGGTCGGCTTTCATCACCAGGCGGTCGACGACGACCTCGATCGTGTGCTTGAACTTCTTGTCGAGCGTGATCTCGTCTTCGAGCAGCAGCTGTTCGCCGTCGACCTTGACGCGGGTGAAGCCGTCGCGGCGGAGCTCCTCGAGCACGTCCTTGAACTCGCCCTTGCGGTCGCGGACAACCGGCGCGTTGACCGTGAACTTCGCTCCCTCCGGCAGCGCGAGCACTTGCTCGACGATCTGGTCGAGGCTCTGGCCCGCGATGGGTCGCGAGCAAACAGGGCAGTGCGGCCGACCGACGCGCGCGTACAGCAGCCGCAGGTAGTCGTAGATCTCGGTGACGGTGCCGACCGTCGAGCGCGGGTTGCGCGAGGTCGTCTTCTGGTCGATCGAGATCGCAGGTGACAGCCCTTCGATCGAGTCGACGTCGGGCTTCTCCATCATCTGCAGGAACTGCCGCGCGTAGGCCGAGAGCGATTCGACGTAGCGCCGCTGCCCTTCCGCGTAGATCGTGTCGAAGGCAAGCGACGACTTGCCCGAGCCCGAGAGACCCGTGATGCAGATCAGCGCGTTCCGCGGCAGCCGGACGGTGACGTCCTTGAGGTTGTGCTCCCGCGCACCGTGGACAACGAGCTCGTCGATCGCCATCGGGCGAGTTTAGCGTTCCCGATCGGACGGGAACGTATGTTCGCTCAGAGCGCCCGTTCCGCCCGCAGATCTGCGACTGCGATGGGATGCGAGGAGAACAGCGAGTGGCTCGCCTGAGGCGACATCCGCCGGTGAAGGGCATGCGGGCGATCGTTGAAATCGAACGTCTGCTCGAACAGGAACCACGCCCGGCTCATCACACCGAGCGACGCGACGTTGTCGACGTGTGCGTACGCAACGACGCTGTTCACGGAGACGATCTTCAAGCACGCCTTCACGGCGGCGTTGGCGGCCTCGCTCGCGTACCCACGAACTTGCCGGTCCGGGCGCACGGCCCAATGAAACTCAACCTCGGGATCGCCGCAGACGACGGTTAGCCGCGGCCCGCAGCGCGCGACGAGATCTCCGGTGTCCTTCTCCCGCCAGTACCATCGCCCGATCCCGTTCGCGTCCCAGTGCCGACGATCACGCGACACGCGCTGCTCGATCTCTCGCCGGGTCGCGGGCCGCCCGCTCGCAGATACCCAGCGCGCAACCTCCGGCGCGGAGTAGATCGCGTGAAGCTCGCGCACGTCCTCGCGACTTGGCAGAAACCCGACAAGACGATCCGAGGGCACCTCGGTCAACGATACGAACGCGCCCACCGGGCGCTGCTACGCGTGCTTACGGCGGCGACCGAAAACGAGGCCGCCAACCGTGACTCCGAGACCGAACGTGCCGATCGCGAATGCGCCGAGCGCGAGCGACTTGCGCCACATAGACAGGCGCTGCCAGCGCGAGAGGACTTCCACTTCCTCGGTGGTCAGCTCCTCGCCGCGACGCTGCTTGCGCAGCGCTCCACCGGCTCGGAGACCGAGGTAGAGGTCGTCGAAGATCTCGGGGGCCGGCTCCGACATCTTTCCGAGTGTATAGCCTCGGTCGGCGGTGCCGACACGCGCAGTCCATGTCTCCGACCTTCACGCCGGTCGGCACGAGGCTCAGGGCCTTGCCGAAGCGCTTGCGGCACTCGTCGAAGAGGTCGCGCCGGAGCTTGTGATCGCGACTGGCGACCTCTCGCACCGCGGCCGACCCGACCAGTTCGCGCACGCGAAAGAGCTGCTCGACGGGCTTGGTGTGCCGGTGCTCACCGTGCCCGGGAACCACGACATCCCGTACTCGTTTCCCGCGCGATTCACTCGCCCGTGGGCCGAGTTCGAGCGCGCGTTCGGTTCGGTTGACCCTGTCTACCGATCGGAGTCGCTCGTCGTTTGCGGCCTCGACTCGGTGCGGCCATGGCGGCATCAAGGCGGACGGCTCTCCTCCACGCGACTGGCACTCGCCGCCAGTACGCTCGCCGACGCAGCGCCTGGAGCGTTGCGCGTCGTCGCGCTCCATCACCATCTCGCGGGCGCGCCGTGGCGCACCTCGCGCAAGTTCCCGCTGAAGAATCGAGACGCCGCGCTCAGGACATTCGCCACGGCAGGCGCCGAGCTCGTTATCGGCGGCCACATCCACCAGAGCACAACCGTCGAACACCACGAGATCGAGGCGACATCCGGGCCAGGTAGCCTCGTACTCGCCACGGCGCCAGGGCTCGGCCGACCGCGGCCGCATCGCCTGGGCGAGGCGCAAGGCGTCCACGTCTACGAGTGGGACGACGAGCGCCTCGCGATCGTGACGAGAATCTGGGACGGATCGAGGTTCAGCCCGACAGCACGACGTTTGTTTCCAAGAAAGGCCTGAGGTTTTCAAGGAAAGGAAGGTGAGTCCGATCGCTACGAATGCCGCTTTCGCCGAGTTGCGCCAGCGCCTCGCCGAGATCCACGATCTCCGGCAGGCGACGATGCTGCTCGCTTGGGACCAGCTCGTGAAGATGCCGCCGCTTGGCGCCGGCGTCCGTGCGCATCAGATCGCGACGCTCGAATCGGTGTCGCACGATCGCTTCATCGATCCTGCAATCGGCCGGCTGTTCGAGGAGCTGCGCCCGTTCGAGGAGTCGCTCGACTACGACTCGGACGACGCCAGCCTGATCCGCGTGGGGCGTCGCGACTGGGAGAAGGCGAGCCGCGTTCCCACCGAGCTCGCCGCCGAGTTGGCGCTCGTCGCGTCGGAAGCGCAGGAGGCGTGGGCCACCGCGCGCGCCGACAACGACTACGCAGCCTTCCGCCCCTGGCTCGACAAGAACCTCGAGCTGCGCAAGCGCTACGTCGACTGCTTCGATCCGACCGACGAGCCATACGACGTGCTGCTGGACGACTTCGAGCCGGGAATGAAGACCGCTGAGGTGCGCGCGGTCTTCGATCGGCTCAAGCCAGAGCTCCGCGCACTCGCGACCGAGCTGGCGACCGACGAGGCACCAGCGTTCATGAGCGGGCCGTTCCCCCAGGCTGCGCAAGAAGCGCTCGGCCAGGAGATCGTCAAGCTGTTCGGCCTCACCGAAGGCGCGTACCGCCTGGACACGACCGTGCACCCGTTCTGCGAGGCGATCGCGACGCACGACGTCCGTCTGACGACGCGCTACCTCAGCGACGACCTCCACTCCGTGTTCAGCACGATGCACGAGGTCGGCCACGGGCTGTACGAGCACGGCGTGAGCACAACGCTCGAGCGCACGCTGCTCTGCAGTGGCGCGTCATCGGCGTTGCATGAGTCGCAGAGCCGGCTGTGGGAGAACGTCGTCGGCCGCTCGATGCCGTTCTGGCGCTGCTTCTACCCGCGGCTGCAGTCGGCGTTCCCCGGGACGTTCGGCGATGTCGACCTCGATGAGTTCTACGCGGCGCTGAATCGCGTTTCGCGCTCGTTCATCCGGGTCGATTCCGACGAGGTCAGCTACGGGCTGCACATCATCCTTCGCTTCGAGCTGGAGCAGGAGCTGCTCTCTGGGGCGATCACGACGGCCGAGCTGCCCGAGGCGTGGAACGCCCGCTTCGCGGAGCTGATCGGCGCGGATGTCCCGGACAATCGCGCCGGCGTCCTGCAAGACATCCACTGGGCATTCGGCGGCTTCGGCTACTTCCCGACGTACCAGCTCGGCAACGTGATCTCCGCGCAGATCTGGGAGAAGGTGCGCGAGGCGCTACCAGATGTCGACGCACAAATCGAAGCGGGCGAGTTCGCGGCACTCGGCGGCTGGCTGCGCGAGAACCTCTACACGCTCGGCCGCAAGTTCACGCCGCAAGTGACGCTGGAGCGCGTTGTCGGCGGGCCGATCGATCCCGAGCCATATCTCGCGTATCTGAAGACGAAGTACAGCGCCGGCGTCGCGGCCTAGGATCGGCTGACGAGGAAGAGGCGCTGCGTGCCGAGTGCCCGACGGAGACGGGCGGAGCGCTCGGCACGCGTCGCAAGCGCGTAGCCGAGCCGCGGTGCCAGCCGATCGAGCGGGTCGGGAAGCACGGCGCAGCCGAGGCAGACCTCGCGCTCGACCCTGAATCCTGCCCCGGCGAGAAGCGCACGTGCGTCTCGGCTCGAGAGGGGCTTCTGTCGCTCCGGCGGCACCGCGCGGCCGAACGGCACGACCCGCTTGATCGCGCCGATCGCCGGGAGCAGAGCAACCCGCCGCCACACGAGCGCGGGCGAGCTGTTGCTCTGGAAGCCGATCACCGCTCGACCGCCTGGGCGCAGGACGCGCATGATCTCGGCCACCGTCTGGTGCCGTTCGGTGTACTGGAGGATGCCGATCGCGACGACGACATCGAAGCTGTTGTCCTCGAACGGCAGCGCCTCGGCTCGGCCTACGACGATCCGGTCGGCTGCAGTCGGGACGTGCGCTCTCGCGAGCGCCGCCATCGCCGAGGAGATGTCTACGGCGCTGACAGCCCAGCCACGACTCGCAAGCCCAGCGAGGAGTCGACCCGGCCCCGGGCCGACTTCGAGCAGCGCGCCTTCGCCCTCGCCCACCAGCTCGAGCGCGGTGTCGAGGCGTGTCTTCCACCAGTGCGCGCGCTCGGAATGTTGGTCGTACGCGGCGTCCCAGTCCTCGGCGCGGGCGAAGTAGTCGGTCAGCTGCGTGTCTGAACCGCTCACGTGAGCCACTGCTTGAGGTCGCGGCCGATCAGACCTTGCAGCCGGCCAATGTCGTCGCGGAAAACCTCGATCAGCTCGGCGCGGAGCTCCGGCTCGAGGTGCTCCTTCGCGAGCCGGCGCGCAAATATGGGACGTCCGAGGTCACGCACAACGGCAGGAAGATACGGCCGGACTGCGGTTCGGAGGCTCACGCTCCCGGTCCAAACCGCTCGCAGCAGCGAGTTCTCGATCACACCGGTCTGCGCGTGGCGCTTTTCCGTCGACGGGACGAACGTCGGATCGACATCGAGGAACGCGAACAGATCGGCGAGCAGCCCGTGGGCATCCGACACGAGATCGTCGTAGAGGTAGACGCGGATCCGCTCCCGCGGGAACAGCTCGAAGTACGGGCCGAGGAAGTGGTGGTAGCGCCCGCAGCCGAGGTAGTTGCCGAAGGCGACGGAATCGGGCAGTGGCCGCGACCGCTCCTCCGCCACAACCTCCCTGAAGTCGACACGCGAATCGAGACCGTCGCGGCGGCGCCCCAGAAAGTGGGTGTACGCGCGGTCGACCGGGTCGCGCAGGATCGCGACGAGCCGCGCATCCGGGCAGAGCTTCGCGATCGCCGGCGCCGCGCTGAGTGCCTGCAGATAGACGGGCGACGCCTCGCCGATAGCCCGCTCGCCGCGAGCCCGGTCGAACAGCGCCTCGTACGCGCCGCGATCGCGAACCCAATGCTGCGCCATGCGGCGAACCGTCGGCCCCTCCCACTCCGGCTGCACCTCGTCCGAGACGAAGAAGTTGGGCGACTTCTCCGGGCAGAGGTAGATCTCGGGATGCTGGCCGAGGTAGTGGTGCAGCGAGGTCGTCCCACTGCGGCCGGCCCCGATCACGATGAAGTTCGGCAGCGTCACCGAGCGGCCAGCCGCAGCCGCAGCGCCGCGTTCGGTCGCCAGTGGTTCCAGTGGCGCGGGCCGTGCTCGGCCGGCTCGCCACCGGTGACCTCGACCTCGAACCCGGAGACCAGGCCTTCGAGCACTGCGCGGCAGATCATCGACGTGAGCGCGACACCGTTGCAGGCGTGCTGCCCCCAGCCGAAGGGCGAATACTCCGAACGGGAGAAGTCGCGCTCGCCGAACCGCTCGGGGCAGAACTGCGCGGGCTCAGTGAAGGTCGAGGCGTCGCGATGGCTCTCCCACACGCACACCCTCATCTGCCAGCCGCGGGGGAAACGGAATCCTTCGAACTCGAAATCCTCGGTGATCGTGCGGAACAGGTACTCGCTCTGCCCGAGCCGGAGGGTCTCGGCGATCACGCGGTCGAAGAGATCCGCCCCGCCGTCGCGGTCGGTTGCCAGCTCGTCGCGCATCGGCCCGACCCACGCGGGGTGTCGGCCGACGGTGTCGAGCAGCCAGTGAAGCAGGCTCTCGACGTTCGCGGTCGAGAGCCGCAGGACGAACACGATGTTGTCGAGGCACACGTCGTCAGGCATGCTCGGATCCGCCCGCCCGAGCTCGCTCAGTGTGCAGAGCGGGCCGGAGTTCGTACGAAGGCGCTCACTCTGCTCGAGGAGCATCGCCCGCAACGAGGTCACCGCTGCCCGCGCCGCTTCGCCGAGCGGAGAAGACAGCGGCTGATCGGCGAGCGCCTGATACGCCGAGGCGAAGCGGTCGTAGCTCTCGGTGCCGATCTCCATCCCGAACAGGACGCGCATGAACGACTCGAAGACAATCCGTTCCAGGAACGGGCCTGGAGCGACGGCCCCGGCGGAGGAGTCGGCGGCCAACCGTTGAAGCTCGCGATCAGCCGCAGCGCGCGTGGTCGGAGCAGCGGCTGCAACCACCGACTTTGCGAGCGCGCGCCGAAACAATGGCGCGTAGACGCGGTGCGTTTCTGCATCCATGTAGCGGAGAAAGCCACCGGCGATCTCCTGTGTGAACGGCAGCGGCGACGCGGCAATCGACGCCGCCCGATCGCGCAGCAGCCGGTGCCCACGTTCGAGACCGACGACGCAAATAACCCTGTGGTGGTACTGCGCCATCTTGAAGATCGGCCCGTGCCGGTTGGCCCGATTGGCGTAGAAGTCTCGGTGAGCGAGCGCCTTCAGCGAGGAGATGAGCGACATCGAGCCGGGCGGCAGGCCGCGCTTGCGCCAGAAGCCGGGCCTGGCTCGGAGAAACGCGGCGACGATCACAAGCCCGATCCCCGCGGCGAAGACTGAGAGCGCGCTCCGTGACGTGGCCGCGAGAAACCCGATCGCGGCCGCGAACAGCCCTAGGGCCCCGACCAAGCCGGTCCACACCCACGGAACGATCCGGCGCAGAGACCGGTCCGACACCACGATCGCCAGCGAGCCAGCGGCCAGGCCGAAGACGACGATCTCGGCGATCGTGAGAACGACATGCATGGCGATCAGTGTGACCGCGCCCAATCAAGCATTCCAGTCAGGCATTCCAGTCAGGCATTCCAGTGAGACAGATCGCGGCCAAGGAGCTGCCCGAGCGTGTCGACTTCGTCACGATAGAGGTCAACCAGCTCCGCGCGCAGCTTCGGGTCGATCGGCATGGGCACGAGATCTCGTGTGAACGCTGAGAACACAGCGTCGCGCGCGCGGGCCGGCACGTAGCGGCGAACGGCCGCCCGCGCCAGCGCCGTCCGCGTCCACAGCGACCGCGCCAACGGCTGCCTGATCACGCCGCCGCTGCGGTTGTGCCGCGTGCTCGTGTCCACCACGCAGCGCGAATCGACCCCGAGGAAGTCGAAAAGATCGGCCATTACCGCGGCCGGATCGGCGAGCAGATCGTCGAACAGGTGCACGCGGATCTGTTCGGGTGGGAACCGATCGACGTACGACTGGAGGAAATGGCTGCAGAAGCCGGCCGCGAGGTACGTCCCGAACGCCACATCGCGAATGAGCGGCTCGCGCAGATCGTCGCCCACGACCTCGGCGAACGGCCGCCGCTCCAGCCCGTCCCGGTGGCGAGCGACGAAGCGGGCATAGACCCGATCGACCGGGCTCCTGATCACGGCGATCAGCTTCGCGGCGGGAATCAAGCTCGCAATCTCGGGCGCCGCATGGACGGTGGCCAGATAGACCGGCGAGACCTCACCCGTCGCCTGGCCCGGCCGCGCGTTGGCAAACAGCGCCTCGTAGTCGTCGAGCTTCGGCACGAAGTAGTTCCGCGCCACGAGCCGGAGAGACGGATCGTCGATGCGGCCAAGCCCACTGCAGAAGAAGTAGCTCGGGGCCTTACGCGGCGTCAGGTAGATCTCGGGATGCTGCCGTAGGTAACGATCGAGTGACGTCGTCCCCGAACGGCCCGCACCGATGACGAGGAAGGTCGGAAGCGTCACGGGATCTCGGTCTTCATGCGGCTCTCGCAACCCTACTTCCCGTTTCACCAGCGTCGCGATCGACAGAACGGGAACGTAGTACGCTCGCCGGATCGTCGATGCAGCGCACTGGGACTCGATCGTCGCGGAGTGGCCCGAGAGCCCGTCGACCGCTTTCGTGCGCGCCTACAGCGACGATGTCAACCGCCGGCTGCTCGCCCGCTGGCTCCCGCCGCACGCGACGAGGCTGCTGAAGACCGACCTGTTCGACGAAGCGGTCAGCGAAGG
Source organism: Actinomycetes bacterium (assembly GCA_025358355.1). Classification (GTDB taxonomy): domain Bacteria; phylum Actinomycetota; class Thermoleophilia; order Gaiellales; family Gaiellaceae; genus Gaiella. The sequence continues at coordinate 8,551 of JANYJX010000051.1, forward strand.
CCTCTACCCCACGCTCCGCGGCGTCGCCGAGATCGTGGTCGGCGTCGACCTGTCGCACAAGAGCGTCGCGGCGGCGCGCGGGCGGTACCCGGAGCTGGAAGCGCATGTCGGCGACATCCGGGCACTGCCCTTTCCGGACGCGTCGTTCGACGCCGTCGTCTCGAACTCGACGCTCGACCACTTCGCCTCCTTCGACGATGTCGTGACCGGCGTGAACGAGCTGGCACGCGTGCTCGCACCAGGTGGGCATCTCGTGATCACACTCGACAACGCGTGGAACCCGCTGGTCGCATTGCGGAACGCGCTGCCGTACAGATCGCTTAACCGTCTCGGGCTGGTTCCGTACTTCGTGGGCGTGACATGTGGCCCGGCTCGCCTCAGGGCGACGCTAGAGCAGGCCGGCTTCACGGTGACGGAGATGTCTGCGGTGATGCACTTCCCGCGCGTTGTCGCGCGCGTGCTCGGGCTCGGTCGCTGCGGCCGGCGCCGGCTGGCAACGCGACGAGCACTCCAGCTGTTCGAGTCTTTCTCGCGGCTGCTTACGCGCTACCTCACCGGTCAGTTCGTCGCCGCGAAGGCTTATCGTCCGGGCGCTGCCGTGCCTGCCCCGGCGGAGCGGCCGAGCGCGTACATCGCGCCGCCGCGCGTTCCGATGTAGACCCGGCCGCGCCAGACAGCCGGCGTCGACTCGATGCAGCCGCCGAGCCGGATCTGCCACAGCTCGGGCGGACGCTGGCCGCGGCGGGAGACGTCGAATGCGTGCAGCGCGCCACGGCAGTCGCCTTCCAGGAGCACGCCGTCGACCACGACCGGCGAGCCCCACGTCGGTCCGGACAGCGGGATCGTCCAGCGGATTTTGCCGGTGCGCCGATCAACGCCGAGTAGGCCGCCCTCGTTCGTCGCGACGTAGACCATCCCGTGATCGAGCGCCGGCGTCGACCACGAGCCGCCTTTGCCGGCACGGCCGATCCCGGCTAGCGGCACCGACCAGACGATGGGTTGGCGTGGGTGATGCGGATCGAGCTTCAGCAGCTGGCCGACCCGTTTCGAGCGCTTGTCGAACAGCTCGAGCTCGCTCGCCACGTAGAGGAAGCCCTGCTTGTCGACGACGACCGACGCGTCGGTGTCGTCGCCCGTCCAGAAGCGGAAGACGCGATGGATAGCTGTGCCGCCACCGAGGATCGCGCGGATGTCCCAGCCCTGCACGAGCCCTGCCGAATTCGCGAAGTAGACGATTCCCTTCCGGAACGACACGGAGTTCTCGATCGAGAACGCGCGGTCGGCGGTCGCGGCGAGCAGGCGCGCGTCCCAGCTCGGCACGCGGGCGACGAACCGCGGCCGCACGCGCACCTTGCCGTCGCGACCGTAGCTGCGATGCAGCCGGATCACGTACAGCCACGAGTTCTCCCCGCCTTCGATCAAGTAGTCGCCGACGACGAGCGGCGCGCCGTCCCAGTCGTTGTTCCACACGACCTTCGGCACGCTCGTGTCCGCGTTCACTTGCCAGAGCACCTTCGGGCGACCACGGTCGAGCGCAACGACGCGGAGGAAGTTGTCCCGCGAGCCGGCGTAGTACAGCGGATAGCCGTCGGGGTCGGATGTCGCCGATCCCTTCGCGAGATCGCCGGTCATCAGCGTCGGTCGTGTCTGGGTGCCGGTCGCCGCGTTCAGAAAGTGGTAGCCGCGGTCGTAGGCGCCAAAGCGGAGCTCGATGCTGCCGTTCCGCTTGGGGATCACGTTCGGCTGGCCGGTCCAGCCCACGCCACACCATGTGTGCCTGCCGGTCTCGTCGGTCGAGAGCGAGCACATCCCGCCCACGCGTGGGTACCGCCAAAGGATCCGGGGCGCCGCGTGTGGCACCGGCCCGACGCCGTAGTAGTCGCGCGTCAGGTTGCCGCGAAACGTCGTTAGCCCCGGGACTCGAGGGTTGATGGCGCCCACGATCGTCGTCGGCGCCCGAACGACCTTGTGTTTCACAAACGCAAGATCGAGTGAAGCGGGCGCGACTCGGGGAACCGCATGAGCAGTTGCGGCGTGACCGAAGAGATCGCGGACGAGCGCGACATTCGCAATCGCGAGCCCGAGAGCCAGCAGCGCGACGACGCCGAAAACCGGAGCAAAGCTACGCCGCTCGGCGCGGTAGTAGTGAACGCCCGGGCGAGCGCCCGTGGAAAGGGCGTGCGGTTGCACGACGAGGACGGTTTCCCGCCCGCGAGCCGAACCCCTGCCTCAGCAACCGGCCGGACTAGCCGGCGAGACGAGCCTCGCGACGTGCGAAGCGCTCGCGGGCTCGCATCGCTTCCGTCTCGCGATCCCGCGGCGGCGCAACCGTGACGAGATCGTCGAGCAGATGGCGCGAGATGTGCGCGATCTCCTCGACGGCTCGCTGGAACACGGCCTCGTTCGCCTTCGACGGTTTCGTCGTGCCGCTGATCTTCCGAACGAACTGGAGCGCGGCCGCGTGCACCTCGTCCTCGCTCGCGGGAGGCTCGAAGTTGTGGAGCGTTCTGATGTTTCGGCACATCGCGCGAGCGTAGCCGTTTCGCACTTGAGCGACGAGCGGGAAAGCCCGAGCCACGGAAACACCGCGATACCAGGTCGACCGCACGCCGGACAGTTCGTATGCTCCGAGGCATGACCGAGATCGTGGTCGGCCGGGCCGAGGAGCTGAACCGGATCGATGTCCTGTGGGATGACGTTGTTCCCCACCCAACGGGGTTACTGCTCGACGGGGAAGCCGGCATCGGCAAGACGAGCATCTGGTGCGCCGGCGTCGCAGGTGCGCGTGCGCGCGGACTGATCGTGCTTGTCGCGCGACCTGCCGAACGGGAGAGGGCGCTGCCGTACTCGGCGCTCGCAGATCTCCTCGAGCCTGCGCTCGAAAAGGTCGACGAGCTGCCGGTGCCGCTCCGGCATGCGCTCGACTCTGCCCTTCAGCGGACTGCCTCCGATGAGCCGGCCCACCAGCTCGCAGTGTCACGTGCGGTGCTGGCGGTGATCCGAGCGCTTGCAGTTGACCGTCCGGTCGTCGTCGCGGTGGACGATGTGCAGTG
>JANYJX010000059.1 GCA_025358355.1 Actinomycetes bacterium
CCCGCGCGGACTATGCCAAACAGGCCCTGCGCGACAAGCGCTTTGAGCACAAACAGTACATCGCCAAATATGGCGAAGATATGCCGGAGATCCGCAACTGGAGATACGGCGCGGCTTCGAGTGGGCGGAGCGGATGCTCGAGGAGCGCGGCACGTACCTGATCGTCGTCGCCCGCTTCATCCCGGGCGGGAGGACCGCGGCGACGTTCTCTGCCGGCTACGTCCACTCATTCGCGTGGCGGCGCTTCGTCGTCGCTGATGCGCTTGCCGCACTGATCTGGGGGAACTACACGGTGCTGCTCGGCTACCTCGGCGGTAAGGCGTTCGAGGCCCATCCGTGGAAGGGGCTGTTGCTCGCGATGGGGCTTGCGATTGCGGTCACCATCGGCGTCGAGGGAGTGCGCCACTTTCGCCGCCGAACGCGTCGCTGGTCAAGGCTCTACGTCACCGGCGCTACCGGTTTTCTTGGCGCCGAATTGGTTCGACAGGCACCTGGAGCGACCGTCGAGCGCGCGGATGTCCGGGACGCCGAGGCGGTGCGCAAGCTCTTCGACCGGCTTCGGCCGCGCGTCGTGATCCACACGGCGTACCGGCAGGATGGCGAGGGAGCGTGGGAGACGACGGTCGACGGTGCCGAGAACGTCGCGCGTGCGGCGCACGAGGTTGGCGCGCGGTTCGTTCACCTCTCGACCGATGTGGTTTTCGACGGGCAGAAGGGCTCGGCGTATGTCGAGGAAGACGCGCAGTGCCCGGTGACCGAGTACGGACGTGCGAAGGCCGAGGCCGAGGTTCGCGTGCTGGCTGCCTGCCCCAACGCTCTCGTTGTGCGGACGTCGCTGATCGTCGGTGGGCCAGGGTTCGCGCCGTCAAAGCACGAGCAGGTCGCGATCGATCCGGCGATGACGTTCTACGAGGACGAGATCCGCTGCCCGATCCAGGTCGGCGATCTCGCGGCGGCGCTACTCGAGCTGGCCGAGCTGGACGTGTCGGGCGTGCTGCATGTGGCGGGCGCGGATGCGGTCTCGCGTGCCGAGCTCGCGGAGCTGGTCGCGGGTCGGTCGGTGCGCCGCGCGCCGGCGCCAGAGGGTCGCCCGCTCGACTGCTCGCTCGACTCGTCTCGCGCCCGGGCGCTCGTACGCACGGAGCTCCGCGGCGTGCGTACGGTTCTGGCGTGAATCGCCTCGCCGACGCGTCAAGCCCGTACCTGCTCCAGCACGCCGACAACCCGGTCGACTGGCATCCCTGGGGCGACGAAGCCTTCGCGCTCGCGCGGGCCGACGATCGGCCGCTGCTCGTCTCGGTCGGCTACAGCGCGTGCCATTGGTGTCACGTGATGGCGCACGAATCGTTCGAGGATCCACCCACCGCAGCGGTGATGAACGAGCGCTTCGTCAACGTGAAGGTCGACCGCGAGGAGAGGCCCGACGTCGACGCGATTACGATGAGCGCGACCGTCGCGATGTCGGGTCACGGCGGCTGGCCGACGACTGTCTTCATGACGCCGGACGGCCTCCCGTTCTACGCGGGCACGTACTTCCCGCCGGAGCCGCGCCACGGGATGCCGTCGTTTCGCGACGTGCTCGTTGCCGTTTCGGAGGCGTGGCGCGAACGACGCGAGGATCTTGTCGGCCAGGCCGAGCGGCTCGTGGGCTCGATCCGCGAGCAGTCGCAGGTCGCGCCGTCGAGCGAGCCACTCATCGACGCGATCCTGGACGAGTCGGCCCAGGGAATCGCTCGCGCGTTCGAGCCGGCGTTCGGCGGTTTCGGCCACGCGCCCAAGTTCCCGCCGGCTTCGGTGCTCGAGTTTCTCCTGCGGCGTGATGACGAGCGCGCCCTCGAGATGACGCGTCGCACGCTTGATGGCATGGCCGCCGGAGGAATGTACGACCTCGTCGGCGGCGGCTTCCACCGCTACACCGTCGACGATCGCTGGCTCGTGCCGCACTTCGAGAAGATGCTCTACGACAACGCGCTGCTCGCCCCGGCATACCTCCACGGCTGGGTCGTCACGTGTGAGCCGCGCTACCGCGTCGTCGTGGAGGAAACGCTCGACTACGTCGTGCGCGAGCTGTCGCTGGACGGCGGCGGGTTCGCGTCAGCGCAGGACGCGGACACCGCCGGCGTCGAGGGGCTGACCTACACCTGGGAGCCGGGCGAGGTTCCGGCCCACCTACTCGAGCCGTTCGAGCACGGCCGCTTCATCGTCCGCGGCGAGCTCGACCCGGAGCTGCGCGCGGAGCTGCTAGCGAAGCGCGTGCTTCGGGAGCAGCCGTTTCGCGACGACAAGGCGATCGCGTCGTGGAACGGGCTCGCGGTTGCGGCGCTGGCCGAAGCGGGTTACCGGCTCGAGCGCGCGGACTGGCTCGACGCAGCGCGCGGCGTCGCGGAGTTCCTGCTCAGCGAGCTTTCGACCGAGGACGGGCGTCTGTTGCGGTCGTGGCGCGCGGGTCGGACGAGCGGCGCTGCGTATCTCGACGACTACGCGAACGTCGCGCACGGGCTGATCGAGCTGCACACGGCGACCGGCGAGGTGCGGTGGCTGGAAGAGGCGCACCGCCTGGCTTTGCTCGCCATCAAGCTGTTCGCGGACGACGAGCACGGCGGCTTCTTCCTTGCCCCGCGCGACGGCGAGCAGCTCGTCGCGAGGACGAAGGATCTCGATGACAACCCGCTCCCGTCCGGGAACTCGATGCTCGCGCACGTGCTGCTGCGGCTGGCGCGGATCTGGGGCGACGACGAGCTCGAGCGGCGCGCGGTTGGCGTCCTCAGGCTGGTCGCGCCGGCGCTGACCCGTGCTCCGACGGCGTTCGGCTGGGCGCTCTGCGCGCTCGATCTCTACCTCTCGCCGCCGCGCGAGCTGGCGATCGTCGGTGGGGTCGACTCGCCCATTGCTCGCGCGGCGCTCGCGCCGTTCCAACCCGCTACGGTCGCCGCCGTAGGCCCGGCCGACTCGATCCCGCTACTCGCCGGCAAGACGCTCGTCGACGGCAAGCCGGCCGTGTACGTCTGCGAGCGATTCGCCTGCCAAGCGCCAATCACCGACCCCGAGGAGCTGTAGCGATGCGCGTTTGCCTGATGATCGAGGGCCAGGAGGGAGTCACCTGGGACGAGTGGGTTGCGCTCGCGCGCGCGGCCGAGGACGCCGGCCTTGATGGACTGTTCCGCTCGGATCACTACAGCGCGATCGTCCAGCCGCTCGCCGGATCGCTCGACGCGTGGGCGACGCTGGCCGCGCTTGCGCCGCTGACCTCGACGCTTCGCCTGGGGACAATGGTGTCCCCGACGACCTTCCGGCACCCGAGTGTGCTGGCGCGAATGGCGACGTCCGTTGATCACACATCTGGTGGACGCGTCGAGTTGGGGATGGGCGCCGGCTGGTACGAGCGCGAGCACCTCGAGAACGGCATCCCGTACCTCGACGGGAAAGCGCGGTTCGAGCTGTTCGCCGAGCAGGTCGAGATCGTCGTTCGCTCGTGGACGGAGGAGAGCTTCGACCACGACGGCGACCACTACATCCTGCGGGACCAGACCGCGTTGCCGAAGCCGCTACAGCAGCCGCATCCGCCGCTGATCCTCGGCGGCGCGGCGAAGCGCAAGGCGGCGGCGCTCGCGGCGCGCTTTGCGAACGAGTACGACACCGGCGACTCGTCGCCCGCCGAGCTGCGCGTGAAGCGCGACCGGCTCGATGCGGCGTGCGAGGCGATCGGCCGCGATCCCGCGACGCTGCCCATGTCGATGATGGTGACGGCGGTTGTCGGCCGTGATCGCGCCGAGGTCGACAAGCGGCTCACGAGTGTGGGCGCTCTCCTCGGCGGCTTCCCGATGGGCAAGCAGGAAAACTGGATCCTGGGCACCGTCGACGATGTGCTCGAGCAGTTCGCCGGGCTGGAAGCGGCGGGAGTCTCGCGGATCTTCCTGCAGCACATGAACCATCGCGATCTCGACTCGGTAGCGGTCATGGGCGAGATCGCCCGCGCGTCGGCTTCGGGCTAGCTCCCGACTTCGTCCACTTTCCACGAGCCGCTGTGGCATGTAACCCCGACAGCGAATGTTGGGAACTCTTCTCCCGAGACCTGATTGACGGACCCCAGCTGGTAGCCGAAGCAGTTCGTATGGCAAAGGCCCTCGCGGCCGAAATGCACTCCGCTCGCGAGAGCCGAGGCGATCGCGTCCGGCGTGAGCGGCGCTCCGACGATGTGGGGGAGCTTGGAGTCGGGGAAGTAGCCGAGATAGCCGTCGGCGCGGCTTCGATTGCTCGAAGCGAGAGCGGTCGCAAACCCGTCGGCCACCCGCCTGGCTGACGGACCGTCTGCGGCTCCGCAACGCCGGAACGGGACGCCTCCATTGGTGAGCACTAGCGCGGCTCCAATTGCGGCTGTCATTGCGGTCACGGCGACGTACTCGTGTGACCGAGAGAAGATCCCGCGAAGTCGGAGGATCGAGTAGCCCCAAATTGCCGCGCATACGAGCATCAGCCAACCCGCTCCTCTCCAGGAGCTCAGGAGCCCGAAGGCCACCACGACGACGCCAAACGCCCCGAGCCGTCCGAATCGGCCGAACCGTGTCAGAAGAGGGAAGGACGACCGCGGCCTAGCGGGCACCACCGACGCAACCGCGCCGAGGCCGATTCCCAAATCGATGATCGGTCCGCCCTCAAATCCGAGGAGCAGTCGAAGAGCCTGAGGTGGAGGAGGGAGCAGCCCGCGTCTCAACCTGGACACAACGGGGCCGTGGACGAGCACGCGTGTGGTTCCCGCCGGCAACCGCCGCGCTGAGATGGAGGCGGGAATCCATCGTGTGTGAGCAGTGGCCGATCGCCTGATCGCCGCGTGGCTCAGCACAACCGGCTCGTCGCTCTCGATATCGATGATCAGAGCCACGCCTGTGGAGTCCGTGAGCGCGGCCACGGCGCGGACTCGGACGTTCCCCGTGACTGCCTCGCCATCGATCGACTCGGCGATTCCGCCCGTCACGGAACGGGAGCGGTCGACAGGAGTGTCGAACACTTTCCACCCGTCCGGCTCGTGCATGAGTCGTACCGGGCCGGAGAGTCGGAACGAATAGGGCTTGCGCTTGCCGTTTGCTCGCTCGACCTCGACTTTGATGCGCGCATCGAGCCGAACTAGCGCCTGCGCCGCGTCAACGCTCTCGATGTCGAGCCGCCTGATGTCGACGCTCCGTGCGACCTCCCGCAGGTCGTAGCTGACAGTCGCGTTCGCCTCACGCCTGCGTCGGAGCTTCCCCGTCGAGAACTCGCCCGAGTTTGGGTTCGCCAGGTAGTTCTGGATCGCCGCGACGATCTGTTGGCTGTCGTCGGTTTCCACGCGCGGGTTCTACCACCTCGCACGGCCGCGGACACTCGCGCGCTAGGCTGCCGCGCATGACGACACTTGAGCAGTTGACCGGTGCGGAAGAGATCGAATGGGATCTCTCCGACCTCTACGCAAGCCCTGACGATCCGAAGCTCGAGGCGGAGATCGCCGGCGCCGAGGGCGCTGCCGCGGCCTTCCGTGAGCGCCACCACAGCGCTGTTGCCGGCCTCGGCGCCTCCGATCTCGCCGCAGCGATCGCCGAGCGCGAGGAGATCGAGTCGGCCGTCGATCGTGCCCTCACCTTCGCGCACCTCCGCTTCGCCACGAACATGGCCGATCCAACCCGCGGCGCGCTTGTCACCAAGCTCACCGAGCGCGCTGCTGCGATCGAGACGACACTGCTGTTCTTCACGCTCGAGCTTGCCGCGGTCGAGGACGGCCCGGCCGAAGCGCTGCTCGCCGACCCGGCGCTCGACCACTGGCGCCACTGGCTCACGTCGCTGCGCAAGTACCGGCCGCACCTCCTGACCGAGCCGGAAGAGCGCGTGATGACCGAGAAGTCGGTCTCGGGCTCGTCGTCGTGGTCGCGTCTCTACTCCGAGCTGCTGTCCGCAATGCGCGCGACGGTCGACGGCGAGGAGATCGCGCTCGAGACCGTCATGGCTCGCCTGTACTCGGCCGACTCGGACACGCGGCGCACCACGGCGGAGGCCGTCACCGAGGCGCTCGGCCCAGGTCTCCGCACGCGCGCGTTCGTCTTCAACACGATCCTGCAGGACAAGTCGATCGACGACAGGCTCCGCGGCTACTCGACGTGGATCTCGTCACGCAACCTCGCGAACGAGACAACCGACGAAGCGGTGGATGCGCTCATCGAGGCGGTCGTCTCGCGCTACGACGTGCTGCGCCGCTACTACCGGCTGAAGGCCCGCCTCCTCGGCGTTGACAGGATTGAGTTCTACGACCGCTTCGCGCCGGTCTCGGAGGGCAACGAGAAGACGAGCTGGGACGAGGCTCGCGAACTCACAGTCGGCGCGTACACCGACTTCTCGCCGGCCGTCGGCGAGATCATCGACGGCTTCTTCGCGAAGAACTGGATCGACGGGCCTGTGCGGCCGGACAAGTCGAACGGCGCCTTCTGCGCCACGACGATCCCGGGCGCGCACCCGTACATCCTCATGAACTACACGGGCGAGCGGCGATCGGTGCTCACGCTCGCGCACGAGCTTGGCCACGGGTTGCACGGCGTGCTTGCCCAGCCGCTCGGCCTGTTCAACGCGGCGTGCCCGATCACGACGTCCGAGACGGCGTCGGTGTTCGGTGAGGCGCTCACGTTCAAGCGGCAGCTCTCGACGGTGGAGGATCCGCGCGGCCGGCTCGACCTGCTCACCGGGCGCCTCGAGGATGCATTCGCGACGACGTTCCGCCAGATCTCGATGAACCGCTTCGAGAATCTCGTGCATACCGAGCGGCGCGGGACTGGCGAGCTCGCGCCCGAGCGGATCGGCGAGCTGTGGCTCGAGTCGCAGGACACGCTCTTCGGCGACTCGGTCGGGACGGATGGCTATGCAAACTGGTGGAGTTACATCCCGCACTTCATGAGCACGCCCGGCTACGTCTACGCGTACACCTACGGCTACCTGTTCGCGCTCACGGTTTTCCGCCGTTACGAGCAGGAAGGCGAAGCGCTCGTCGAGCCATACCTCGAGCTGCTTCGGCTTGGGGGCTCGCGCTCGCCGGTCGAGCTCGCAAAGATCGTCGGTCTCGACCTCACCGATCCGTCGATCTGGTCGACGGGGATCGACGCGCTCGCCGACGATGTCGACGAGGCCGAGCGGCTCGCTGCCGAAGTCGGTCTCGGCGCATGATGTGGCCAGTGCGGCGTCTGCTGCTCGCGGGCGCGGCGTTTGTCGTCGCGGTCGGACTGGCGCTGCCGGCGGCTGAGGCGAGGCCGTCAACGCCGGGCGTCTCGCCGCGGCTGATCACGATCGGCGGCACGTTCCCGCTCACCGGCCCGGCGTCGCTCTACGCGCCGATCCCGGCCGCGATGAAGGCGTACTTCTCGTACATCAACGCGCGGAACGGACCGGACGGGAAGCGTGGTGTGTTTGGCCGGCAGATCGACTTCCGCTACTACGACGACGCGTACAACCCGGCGAACACCGTTCAGCTGACGCGGAAACTTGTGGAGCAGGACAAGGTCTTCGCGGTCGTCGGCACGCTTGGCACGACGCCGAACCTTGCGATCCGCCCGTATCTCAATGAAGGGAAGGTGCCGCAGCTGCTCGTCGCGACCGGCGCCACGACGTGGGGCCGAGACTGGAAGCAGTACCCGTGGACAACCGGCTGGCAGCCGAGCTATCAGCTCGAGGGCAACATCTACGGCCAGTCGATCGCGCGCAACAGTCCCGGCGCGAAGATCGCCGTCCTCTACCAAAACGACGATTACGGTCGCGACTATCTGACCGGCCTGAAGGCGGGGCTCGGCGCGAAGGCGGGGAACATCGTCGACGCCGAGTCATACGACGCGACCGCCACCGACGTAAAGTCGCAGCTCGCGCAGCTGAGGGCGAGTGGTGCGACGGTCTTTTGCATCTTCGCGACGCCCAAGTTCACGATCCAGTCGTACGTGATCGCGAAGGCGCTCGGCTGGGCGCCGCCCGTGATCTACACGAACTCGGTCTCGGCGACTGCGTACTTCCTCGGGCTCGCGCAGAAGGCAGGCGGGGGAGATCTCGTCGAAAGGACGTTCACCGTCGAGTTTGCGAAAGATCCGGCCAGCGCGCGCTGGGCGAGCGACCCGGCGATGATCCTCTACCGGAAGATCCTGGCCAGGTACGCGCCGCAGCTGAACGCGAACGACTATCTCAACTTCTACGGCGTCGCCTCGGCGGAGGCGTTCGTAGAGCTCCTGACGCGCGCGGGCCCGAACCCGACCCGCGAGGGCATCGTCAAGGCGTACCGCAACTGGGATCAGCAGAACCCGTTCCTGATCCCCGGCAACAAACAGCACACTGACTCCAAGAGCCAGTTCCCGGTCACCGGCGAGGTTATCGTCAAGTTCACGGACGGCTCGTTCGTGCCGGTCTCGCGCCTCAAGTTCCCGAAGTAGTGGACGCGGTGATCGTTGCCGCTTCGCGCACGCCGATCGGGCGGGCTGCGAAGGGGTCGCTCGTCGACGTTCGGCCGGAGGACTTGGCGGCGTTCGTGATTCGCGATGTCCTGGCGAAGGCCTCGGGTGTCGACCCTGCGGATATCGTCGACGTTCTGCTTGGCTGCGGCTTTCCGCAGGAGCGGCAAGGGATGAACCTCGCGCGCCGGGCGGCACTGCTTGCGGGACTGCCGTTTTCGGTGCCGGGAACGACGGTGAATCGCTTCTGCGCGTCGTCGCTGCAGGCGATCCGGATGGCGTTCCACGCGATCCTCGCCGGTGAGGGCGAGTGCTTCGTCGCGGCTGGTGTGGAATCGGTCTCACAGGTGAACGGCTTCCCGAAGAGCGCCGACGAGTTCCATCCGCGGCTGCATGGCGAAGGCGCGATCGTCGACGCCTACATCCCGATGGGCCTGACCGCCGAGAACGTTGCCGAGCAGTGGGACGTGTCGCGCGAGGAGATGGATCGGTTCGCCCAGCGCTCGCAGGAGCGTGCGGTCGAGGCGCAACGGTCAGGGTTCTTCGCGCGGGAGCTGACGCCGTATGTGAAGGACGACGGGACGGTGGTCGCGGCGGACGACGGGCCGCGTGCCGACTCGACGCTCGAGAGACTGAACTCCTTAGCTCCCGCATTCAAGGAGGGTGGCCGCGTGACGGCGGGGAACGCGTGCCCGCTGAACGACGGTGCCGCCGCGGTGCTCGTGACGAGCGCGGCGTTCGCGGCGCGCCACGACCTGAAGCCGCGCGCTCGGATCATCGCGTCGTCGGTCACCGGGGTAGCGCCCGAGATCATGGGCGTCGGCCCGATCGAGGCCGTCCGCGCGGTTCTCGCGCAGGCGCAAATGACGATCGACGACATCGACGTGATGGAGTTGAACGAGGCGTTTGCGGCACAGGTGATCGCCGTCTGCCGCGACATCGGCGTCGATCCGTTCGGCGAGAGCCTGAATCCGCACGGCGGCGCGATCGCCCTCGGCCACCCGTACGGCATGACCGGCGCGCGGATCATGTGCACGCTTCTGAACGACCTCGAGACGCTCGACCAGACGATCGGGCTCGAGACGATGTGCGTCGGCGGTGGCCAGGGGATGGCGATGCTGATCGAGCGCCTCGCCTAGAATCGGGCGGATCGTGCGTGCGCTCACGTTCGCCGGCGCGCTGGCTCTAGTGCTTGCTTTAGCTGGAGCGTCCTCCACGGCTGCATCTGACCCGTGGGTGAAGTTGCGACGACCGCTCCACATCCCGCGGATCGCGGCGGGTGCGCGATGCCCGGTTAGCACCGTCACACATCCGTCACGGGACTACGGCGTGGCGCTCGGCCGCGGCCTGGCGTACCCGCTCTAGCCTTGGCGTGCCGGCACGCTGAGCTTCTTCTACCCGGTGCGGGTTTCGCAGGAGTGGTATCCCAGCGACTGGAGCGGCGAGAAAGCCCTCTGGATCGTCGCGCCGCGCTATCGGGGCCGCTACTCATCCGCGGTCGCCAGCTCGACGGCCCGAAGCTCGTACGGTTCGACGACGGCTCGCTACCTCCCTCGGAGTTTCGAATGCCAGCGGGCGGCGCTGCGTCGACGGCTGGCTTCCGAGGCATGCCCTTGTACACGCGGCTACGAGCGCCTGGGTGTTACGCGTGGCAGGTTGACGGGACGACCTTCAGCCGGGTGATCGTGTTCCGCCCGGTTGTCATCCGGCGCTAGAGGACGAGCTCGGCGAGCAGGCGCAGCGCCTCGGGTTGGCGCGCCTGGAGGATCAGCGTTGTCGCGCCGCACTCGCGCCACGCGTCGAGTCGGTCGGCGATCCGGGCTCGGTCGCCGACGAGCGCGACCTCGTCGACGAGGGCATCCGGCACTGCCGCCGTAGCGTCGCCTTTGTGGCCGGCGAGATAGTGCTCCTGGATCTGGCTTGCCGCGTCCTCATAGCCGTAGCGCTGCGCCAGTCGCGTGTAGAAGTTCTGCCCGCGAGCGCCCATACCGCCGATATAGAGCGCCAGTAGCGGCTTGAGGAAGTCGCGGGCGGCGGCCGGGTCGTCGGCGACCACGACCGGGACGAGTGGCGCGATGTCCCAACCATCCGGTCGCGCACCGCGCACCGCGAACCCGGCTTCGAGCTGCGGCGCGTGCACCTCGACGAAGCGCTCGGGCGAGAAGAAGATCGGCAACCAACCGTCGGCGATCTCGGCGGCGAGCGCGACATTGCGCGGCCCAATCGCGGCGAGATAGATTGGGATCTCGGGCCGAAGCGGGTGGACGATCAGCTTGAGCGGCTTTCCGAGGCCGGTCGAGCTGGGGCCGGAGTACGGGATGTCGTAGTGCTCGCCGTGGTGCTCGAGCGGGCCTTCGCGTCGCAGGATCTCCCGCACGATCGAGACGTACTCGCGCGTCCGGCCGAGCGGCTTGCCGAACGCTTGCCCGTGCCAGCCCTCGGCGACTTGCGGCCCCGATGTGCCGAGCCCGAGCAGGACACGGCCGCCGGAGAGAAGGTCGAGCGTCGCAACCGTCGCGGCCACCGTCGCTGGCGAGCGCGCCGGCATCTGCATGATCGCGCTGCCGATCTTGATCCGCTCGGTTCGCGCCGCGATCCACGCCATTGGCGTCACCGCATCGGTGCCGTACGCCTCCGACGTCCAGATCGAATCGAAGCCGAGCCGCTCTGCTTCCTCAGCCAACGAGACCGCCGCGACCGGGTCGTCATAGCCGAGCTGCAAGCCGAGTCGCATCGGGGCGATCCTAGTCGGGGTTAGGATCGCCGCTGTGTCTGAGCCAGATGCCGCCGCGTTGCTTGCCGCCTTCGACCTGCAATTGCGGGGCGAGGCGCCCGATCCATTGCCGGCGGGCGTTGGGGTAGAGCGGGACGGGCCGTTGATGCGGATCCTCTATCCGAAGGGAGGCGGCTTCATCGAGTATCGCGACCTCGGCGGGCTCGAAGGGGCTGACCTCGACGAACTGATCGCGCGGCAGGTGCGGGTGTTCGCCGAGCGCGGCGAGGAGTTCGAGTGGAAACTGCACGCGCACGACCGGCCGGCCGACCTCGCGGACAGGCTGCTCGAAGCGGGCTTCGTGCCTGAGGAGCTGGAGACAGTGGTGATCGCACCGGTGGCGGAGGTCGCCGGTGAGGTGCGGCTTCCCGACGGCGTGTCGCTGCGTGAGGTAACCGGCCGCGTCGATCTCGAGCGGATCGCAGCGATGGAGCAGGCGATCTGGCAAGACGACCGCAGCTGGCTCATTGACAATCTGGAGGCGGAGCAGGCAGTCGATCCGGATGCGCTCACGATCGCAGTCGCCGAGGCCGACGGGTTGGTGCTGTGCGCCGGCTGGGTGCGGTTCGTGCGGCGAACGGAGTTCGCGACGCTCTGGGGCGGGGGAACGCTGCCGGCGTGGCGCGGCCGCGGGATCTACCGCGCGCTCGTCGCCTACCGTGCGAATCTGGCCGCCGAGCGTGGGTTCCGCTACCTGCAGGTCGACGCTTCCGACGACAGCCGTCCGATTCTCGAACGACTCGGCTTCGTCGCGGTGACGACGACGACGCCGTACATCTGGTCGCCGCCGACTGCTTAGTCGTGGGTAAAGTCGGGTTCGCGCTTCTCGATGAAGGCGGTGATCCCCTCAAGCCCGTCGTCGCTCGCTATGCAGCGGCGAAACCCGTCGGCTTCACGGCGAAGACCCTCTTCGAGCGGCAGGTCGCGGGTTGTGCGGGCGAGCTCGCGCAGAACCGCGATCGCGTGCGGCGAGCGCGCGGCGAACGAGCGCGCGATCGCGAGCGCCGCCTCGTCGAGCTCGTCGCGTGGCACGACCTTCTCGACGAGCCCCCACGCGTATGCGGTAGGAGCGTCGACGAACTCGCCGCCGAGGTTCATCAGCGCGGCGCGGCCCGGCCCGACGAGTCGCGGCAACCGTTGCGTGCCGCCGCCGCCGGGAATCAGCCCGAGCTTGACCTCAGGCTGCCCGAGTTGCGCGTCGTCGGCGCAAACCCGCACGTCGCAACACATTGCGAGCTCGAGCCCGCCGCCGAGGCAGTAGCCCTGGATCGCTGCGACGAACGGCTTGCGGGCGGCGTCCATCCGGTGGCCGACTCGCTGGATTCCGCGAGCTGAACCGGCGCCCTCGCCAGCGGCCGGTTCGCGCAGCGCCGGGAACTCCTTGATGTCGGCGCCTGCGACGAACGCGCGCTCGCCGCCACCGCGCAAGACGACCGCGCGGGTCGCGTCGTCAGCATCGAGCCGCTCGATCTCGGCTTCGAGCTCGACGAGGAGCGCCGCCGAAAGCTGATTCAGAGGCGGATTCGTGATCGTGACGACAGCGACGTGCCCGTCTTGCGTGGTGCTGATGAACTCTCTCATGGCCGCAACTCTAACGCCGGTTGGTCAACAGATCGAGCCTCGACCGAGATCGGTTGCAACCTCCAATGTGCGACGTCCCGCGACCTTCACGCCCGTGTTGCTGCCGATCATGTACCAGACGCAGCGTTTGCCACTCGCGAACCAGATGTCGAACATGGGGTTCCCGTCAGCTCGACTGGATCGTGTCTCTCCGGCGGGCAGCCATCGCTTTGACAGCTGGTCGATCACGAAGGTGCGAACGTCGGTTGCGGTCACAGCAGCCGGAACCGAATAGATCCGGAATGTCCCCCAGCCGGACGAATCCCAGGCAAAGAAGTCCTGGCCCTGCAGTTTCTCCAATGCGTAGAGCCCATACTCTTGCTCGGCGATTGACCAGCTGCGGTCTTTGCTCTCGGGGTTCTGCGCCTCTCGCTCGAGCCGTGCCCCAGCGATGAGCGGGAGCGCGTTGAGCGTCGCACGGTTTGCTGTGATCTGAGCGTGCTTCCGCGCACGACCCGCCGCGAGGTCTCGTTGCAAGCGCAGTTCGAACCTTTTTCGCTCGGCTGTGCTCAGCTGCTCCGGGCCGCGCGCCAGCGGCGTTGTGTCAACCCGGGTTGGCTTGGCCAGGGCAGACTGGCAGCGATCTTGAACGTCCGACGACGCCGACAGGCCGTGGCGGTGAAGCGACGTGACGATGCGCGCTGAGTCTGCTGCGCGATGCGGCCGGATCAGGAGCGATGCAGGCAGCGGATTGGATGAGAGCGAACCGGCAAGCTCCGGATACTTCTTCTTGAGCTTCGCAAGTGCCTTCTCGGCCGATGTGAATGTGAGGGCTGCGACGCGCGGATCGTTCTTCGCCGCTTTGACGATCGCCCGTATCTCGTTCTTTGGAGTGCTCGTAGAGAAGTAGAAACGGACAACGCAATCCGCCTCGGTCTGCACGATCGACGTGTGACCGCCGCAGCCAGCCGACAACGCCACGGCCAACATCCCGACTGGCGCGATCCATCTCATGTTCATCGCGTTGCCACGATCGCTGCCCACTGAGTAGGGTACTCGCGGCCTATGGCGCTCCTCTCCGTACGGGATGTGACGTTGCGGTTTGGCGGGATTGTCGCGCTCGACGGCGTCTCGTTCGATGTCGAGCCGGGCCAGATCTGCGGGTTGATCGGGCCGAACGGCGCCGGCAAGACGACGGCCTTCAACGTGATCACGCGCCTCTACACGCCCGACGAGGGCGCGCTCGAGCTGAACGGCGAGTCGCTGCTGCACACGCCGCCGCATCGCATCGTCGAGCGCGGGATCGCGCGGACGTTCCAGAACATCAACCTCTTCAAGACGATGTCCGTGCTCGAGAACGTGCTGGTCGGCTCGCACACCCGCTCGGCCGACGAGGGCGCCGCGCTCGAGATCCTCGACTACGTCGGCCTGCGCGAGCACGCTCACCGGCCCGCCGCCGATCTTCCTTACGGAACGCAGAAGCGGGTCGAGATCGCGCGGGCGCTGGCTGCCCAGCCGTCGTTGCTCCTGCTCGACGAACCGGCGGGCGGGCTGAACCACGAAGAAGTAGCCGAGCTCGGCGAGTTCGTCCGTCGCCTACGCGACGACCGCGAGCTGACGATCCTGCTGGTCGAGCACCACATGGCGCTCGTGATGGGCATCTCTGACCACGTCAACGTTCTCAGCTTCGGCCGCAAGATCGCCGACGGGCCGCCCGCCCAGGTGCAGCAGGATCCAGCCGTGATCGAGGCCTATCTTGGTGCGGCCGACGACGACCCGGTGGTTGGCGCATGACCGCGTTGCTCGTGCTCGAAGGCGTCGAGGCTCGCTACGGCCCGGTTCGTGCGCTGCGCGGGGTCACGCTCGAGGTCGGCGAGGGCGAGATCGTCGCCGTGCTCGGTGCGAACGGTGCGGGGAAGACGACGACGCTGCGCGCTGTGTCGGGAACGGTTCGGCGCTCCGGCTCGATCAAGCTCGCGGGCCGCGCGCTCAGCGGTGGCCCGGAAGCAGTTGCGAAAGCAGGCATCGCGCACGTTCCCGAAGGGCGAGGAACGTTCGCCGAGCTGACCGTTACTGAGAATCTTCGGCTCGGTGCGTACACCCGCCGCGGCAAGATCGACGCCGATGTCGAGCGCATGGCCGCGTGGTTCCCGTGGCTGATCGAGCGCGGCGACCAGCAGGCCGGAACGCTCTCGGGCGGCGAGCAGCAGATGCTCGCGCTCGCCCGGGCATTGATGTCGCGGCCGCGCCTGCTGATGCTAGACGAGCCGTCGCTCGGCCTCGCGCCGCTCGTCGTGCGCGAGATCTTCCGCATCGTGCGCGAGCTGAACGAGCAGGAGGGCCTCGCGGTGCTCGTCGTCGAGCAGGACGCGAGGATCGCGCTCGCCGCCGCGCATCGCGCCTACGTGCTCGAGGTCGGCGAGGTCGCCGTCACGGGAACAAGCGCCGAGCTGCGCGAAAACGAATCCGTCCGCAAGAGCTACCTCGGCTACTGACGCGACGTGACCAACTTCCTCCAACAGGTCGTGTCGGGGCTCGCGTCAGGCGGGATCTACGGCGCGCTCGCCCTCGCGCTCGTCCTGATCCACCGCGCAACTGGCGTCATCAACTTCGCGCAGGGCGAGATGGCGACGTTCTCGACCTACATCCTCTGGACGCTCACGCAGAACCACGGCTGGCCGTACTGGCCGGCGCTTGCAGTCACCCTCGCGATCTCGTTCGCCGGCGGGTTCGGCGTGCACCAACTCGTCGTGCGACCCGTCGAACGCGGTTCGGTTCTGCGCGTCGTCATCGTCACGATCGGCTTGCTGCTGCTGATCAACGGCGCGATGACGTGGATCTGGAGCGGCGAGGTGCGCAGCGTGCACAGCCCGTTCCCGACGCGCACGATCGACATGGGCGGTGTCGCGATCTCGATCCAGGATCTGGGCACGATCGGCGTGTCGATCGGCGTCGTGATCCTGCTCGGCCTCTTCTTCCGCTTCACGAAGGTCGGGCTCGCGTTGCGCGCAGCTGCGACGAACCCGGCCGAGGCGCGACTCGTCGGCGTGCGCGTGCCACTGCTGCTCGGTGTCGGCTGGGGGCTCGCGACGATGCTCGGCGCGATCGCGGGTGCGCTCACCGCGCCGACCGTCTTCCTCGACCCGAACATGATGCAGGCCGTCCTCATCTACGCCTTCGCGGCGGCAGTGCTCGGCGGGATCGACTCGCCGGTGGGCGCCGTCGTCGGCGGCTTGCTCCTCGGTGTCGGGTTGAACTTGCTCGGCACGTACGTGAACTTCGTTGGGGCTGACCTGCGGCTACCGGCGGCGCTTAGCGTGATCCTCGCCGTCCTGCTGTTCCGCCCGGCTGGCTTGTTCGGGCATCGGGTGGTGAAGCGCGTATGAGGCGCACCGCCACCTCGGCCGGTCTGTTCGCGGCCCTCGTCGTCGCAATAGCGGTCCTGCCGAAGTTCCTCACCGACTTCCGCGCTCAGCAGTTCGCCTACGTCGCCGTCTACCTCGTCGCGCTGATCGGCCTGAACGTGCTCACGGGCTACACGGGCCAGATGTCGCTCGGGCACGGCGCGTTCATGGCGGTCGGTGGTTACACGACGGCGATCTTGATGACCGACCACGGCATCAAGGATCTCTGGACGATCCCGGCCGCCGCGGTTGTCGCTGGCGCCGCCGGGTTCCTGTTCGGCCTTCCGGCGCTGCGGCTCACCGGTCTCTACCTCGCGCTCGCGACGTTCGCGATCGCCGTCGCCACTCCGGCCGTGATCAAGAAGTTCGAAGGATTCACGGGCGGCGGCTCCGGCAAGAACCTGTTCGGCGTGAAGGAGCTGACCGGCGGGATCGCGCCGGTGCACGTGCTCGGCTGGAAGCTGAACTTCAACAACTGGCTGTACTACCTCTGCTGGACGGTGGCGCTCGTGCTCTACGTAGTTGCGTGGCTGTTGCTGCGCGGGCGCACTGGCCGGGCGTTCCGGGCGGTACGCGACAGCGAGACGGCGGCGCTGTCCTCTGGTGTCAGTCTCGCGCGCTACAAGACGCTCGCCTTCGGCGTGAGCGCGGCGTACGCGGGTGTCGCCGGCTCGCTGTTCGCGATCGCGACGACGTACGTGAACCCGGACACGTTTCCCGTCCAGCTCTCGATCTTCCTGCTCGTCGGTGTCGTCGTAGGCGGGCTCGGCTCGCTGACCGGACTGATTGCGGGCGCGATCTTCATCGAGTTCCTGCCGCTGTGGGCGCAGGACATTTCGAAATCGCCGGGCGCGCCGGGCGTTGTCTACGGCGTGATCCTGATCGGCGTGATCTTCCTGCTCCCGACGGGCGCGGCCGGGTTGTTGCGCCGGGTCGCTTCGCTGTTCCGCGGGCGATAGGATCGGCGCCGTGACGCGCAAGCCGATCGTCTTCGTCGCACTCGCCGTCGCGTTGACGTTGGGTGCATCGGCGCTCGCTGGTTCAACCCGCGCGACCGGCGATCCGGGCATCACGCCGACGTCGATCCTGCTCGGCGGCACGGTCCCGCTCTCGGGCGTCGCGTCGGCCTATTCAGCCGTGGCCGTAGGGGCGAGCGCGTACTTCAAGTACGTGAACGCGAAGGGCGGCGTCGGCGGCCGGCAGATCAACTACAAGTACCTGGACGACACCTACAACCCGGCTCAGACTGTCCAGCTCACGCGGCAGCTCGTCGAGCAGGACAAGGTCTTCGCGATCTTCAACACGCTCGGGACCGAGACGAACCTCGCGATCCGCCCGTACCTGAACCAGCTGAAGGTGCCGCAGCTGTTCGCGGCGTCGGGCGACACATCGTTCGGCGCCGATGCCGCGACCTACCCGCAGACGATCGGCTTCTTCCCGAGCTACCAGGCGGAAGGGTGGGCGCTCGGTCAGTACATGAGGAAGAGCCATCCGAAGGCGAAGATCGCGGTGATCGCGCAGAACGACAGCTACGGGCGTGACCTGCTCGTCGGCCTCAATCGCGGCCTCGGTGGTGGCGTTGCGAAGGTGGTCGCGGCGCAGAACTACGAGGTGACGGCGTCCGATGTCGGCTCGCAGATCGCGAAGCTGAAGAGCTCCGGCGCCGACACGCTCGCGATCTTCGCGACGCCGCAGTTCGCGATCCAGTCGTACGTGTTCGCGAATAAGCTCGGCTGGAAGCCGTTCGTGATCACGAACGCGGTCTCGTCGGCGTCGAACATCATGCTGCTCGCCTCCGAGGGCGGGCAGAACAAGACAGTGCTCGGCTCGGTGTCGGTCGTCTTCCTCAAGGATCCGACGGATCCGAAGTGGTCGAAGGATCCCGCGATCGCGCTGTACCGCACGATCCTGGCGAGGTACGCGAAGGGCGCGAACGCGAAGGACGTGTACCACGTGTACGGCATGGCAGTCGCCTACGCGACGGTGAACCTGCTGAAGCGGCTCGGCAAGAATCCGACGCGCGCCGGGCTGATCGCGGCGGTCGACTCGATGAACATCACCGACGACCCGTTCCTGCTCCCCGGGATCGCGATCAAGACCGGCCCGGGCGACCACTTCCCGCTCAGCCAGATGTACTTCCAGCAGTACGCGAAGACGGGATGGAAACAGTTCGGCTCGCTGGTTTCCTACAAGGGCTGAAGCGAGTCTGCAGGATTAGCGAGCGGCTCGCAGCATGAACGTCAGCGGCGGGAATGCCCCGGCCCGTGCCTCGCCGGTGACCTCGAACCCGTGGCGCTCGTAGAACGGGGTGTTGCGCGGGTTGGTGTTCTCGAGGTAGGCGGGCAGATGATCCGCGTCGACGATCCGAAGGCAGTGGGTCATCAGCTCGCTACCGAGCCCCCTCCCCTGCAGAGGTGCGTCGACGCCGAAGAACGTCAGGTACCAGTGTGGATACGTCGGATGTGATTCGCCCACCTGTTCGAGCACCGCGAGGGTGTCCTCATGCCGTTCGGGTGAGACGCTCTCGGTGAGCATCGACACGATCATGTCGCCGTCTTGCTCGGTGCCCGGGGACAACCAGAGAGCGACGGTGGAGAAGTCGTCGAGCGTCAACGCCGTCTGTCCGTCAAACGCCTTGCCGCCGAACGCTCTGAGCAGCTCGGGGAAGCGCCCGACGTACTGGGCCTCTTCCGGGTACAGCCAGCGGATGACCGGGTCGGCGGCGAACGCCGAGACCAGCGTGTCGAGTGCCCGCGCCTCGTCGTTGGCTTGTACGGGCGAGAACCCAATCGCGCTCATCGGGTGAGCCTACCCCCGTGATTAGCTGGCACGCAAGGCCTGGCGCTACTGCGCGTATAGGCTCCGCTGCGTGGCGGTAGCACGCGAGGATCTGCTCCGTATGCCGCTCGAGGAGCTGCTTGCCGAGGCGCGGCGACTCCGGCCGCGCGCGATCGTCACCTACTCGCCCAAGGTCTTCATCCCGCTGACGACTCTTTGCCGCGACGTCTGCGGGTACTGCACCTTCGCCCGGCCGCCTCGCCGCGGGGAGCGCGCCTATCTCACCGAGGACGAGGTGCTTGCGATTGCGCGCGCCGGCGCCACCGCGGGTTGCACCGAGGCGCTCTTCACCCTCGGCGACAAGCCGGAGCTCCGCTACAAGGTCGCGCGCGAGGAGCTCGCCGGGCTCGGCTGCGCGTCGACGCTCGAGTACCTCGCCCGCTGCGCGAAGCTCGTTCTCGACGAGACCGGGCTACTGCCGCACCTCAACCCAGGGGTGATGACGCGCGAGGAGCTCGAGGCGCTGCGGCCGGTGTCGGCCTCGATGGGGATCATGTTGGAGACGACCGCTGAGCGACTCTCGGCGCGCGGCGGCCCGCACTGGGCCTCGCCGGACAAGGAGCCGACGCGCCGCCTGGAGACGATCCGCCTCGCCGGCGAGCTCGCGATCCCGTTCACGAGCGGGATCCTGATCGGGATCGGCGAGACTCGCGAGGAGCGGCTCGACGCACTGCAGGCGCTGAAAGCGCTCCACGAGGAGTTCGGCCACGTCCAGGAGGTGATCGTCCAGAACTTCCGCGCGAAGCCGGGCACGCGTATGGCCGATCATGCCGAGCCCCCGCTCGACGACCACCTCTGGACGATCGCCGCCGCGCGCATCTTGCTCGGGCCGAGCTGGCATATCCAGGCGCCGCCGAACCTTGCGTACGACGAGTTCCCACGGCTGCTTGATGCAGGTATCGACGACTGGGGCGGCGTCTCGCCCGTGACGATCGACCATGTCAACCCGGAGGCGCCCTGGCCCGATCTCGGCAAGCTGGAGGAGGCGACGCGCGGCCGCGGCCTCGCGCTCGCGCCGCGCCTACCCGTCTACCCTGCGTACACCGGCGGGCGGTGGCTCGACCCAGCGATCCGAACGGCCGTGCTCCGTGCGTCCGACGCGATGGGTCTCGCCCGCGAAGATCGCTGGGCGCCTGGCGAGCCCGTCTCGGTCCCGTTCGTCGTGCGCCGCAATGCGCTTCCGCTGGAACTATCGGGCGACGAGCTCGGCGAGGACGAGATCACCAGGCTGTTCGAGGCGCGAGGCGAGGAACGCGAAAGGATCTTCGCCGCGGCCGACCGGCTCCGCCGCGAGGTCTGCGGCGACGAGGTCAGCTACGTCGTCACGCGGAACATCCAGTACACGAACGTCTGCTACTTCCGCTGCGGGTTTTGCGCCTTCTCGAAGGGGAAGCTGGCGCGGAACCTGCGCGGCGCGCCGTACCTTGTGCCGCTTGACGAGATCGTCCGCCGCTGCGAGGAGGCTTGGGACAGAGGAGCTACAGAGGTCTGCCTCCAGGGCGGGATCCACCCGGCGTTCACGGGCGACTACTACGCCGAGGTCGTCGCGACGATCCGCGAGGCGCTACCCGATCTGCACGTCCACGCGTTCTCGGCGCTCGAGGTTTGGCAGGGCGCGGCGACACTCGGGCTCGAGCTAGAGGAGTACCTCGCGCGGCTGCGCGACCTCGGTCTCGCCTCGCTTCCCGGGACGGCCGCGGAGATCCTGGACGACGAGGTGCGCGCGGTCATCTGCCCGGACAAGGTGACGACCGACCAGTGGCTTGCCGTACACGAGGCCGCTCACCGGGTCGGTCTCAGGTCGAACGTCACGATCATGTTCGGTCACGTCGACGGCGCGCGATCGTGGGCACGGCATCTCGTCCGCGCACGTGAGCAACAACAGGCGAGCGGCGGCTTCACCGAGTTCGTGCCGCTGCCGTTCGTGCCGATGGAGGCGCCGATCTACCTGCAGGGGCGCGCGCGGCGCGGCCCGACGTTCGGCGAGACGCTGCTGATGCACGCCGTCGGCCGGCTGGCGCTGCACCCGCACATCACGAACATCCAAGCGTCGTGGGTGAAGCTCGGGCCAGAGGGCTCGAGACAAGCCCTGGCCGCAGGTGTGAACGACCTCGGCGGGACGCTGATGAACGAGTCGATCTCACGCTCGGCCGGCTCGGAGTGGGGGCAGGAAATGCCGCCGGAGCGGATGGAAGAGCTGATCCGCTCGGCCGGTCGCGTGCCGCGGCAGCGGACGACGCTCTACGGCGACGCGCCCGCCGAGCGTCGGGCGGCATCGTTTGGGGCGGAGCCACTCGAGGAGCCGCGCAACCCGAAGGTGCAAGACGCCGGCCTGAAGGCGCCGTCGCGGCTCGTCCGCCCGGGCCTGCTCACGCCCGCCGGCTGAGCGACGCTGTCCTACACGAGAGCTGCGAACGCCGCGACGGCTTCCACCACACGCTTCAGGTTGTCCAGCGTGTCGGGCGGATCATCACCCTCGGAGCCAAACCCGTGATCGACGCCGGCTAGCTCGAGCACGTTGGCGGAGAGCGTGCGCGCAAGCTCCCCGTTCCAGGGTCGGGTCGGCCGTGCCCCGAACAAGCAGGGCTGGGGCGCGACGGCGCCTCAGGCCGTCAACGGACCCATCGTCGTTGAGCAGGAAGTCAGTCAGACAGCGGCGAGGAGCAGAGATTGAGTTCTGCGAGGTCGATGGCTCGTACGGGCGAACGGAGTTCAATCCCAACTGGCATTCAGGCGTGGCAGACCTGCGTTGGGGCGAGCTTGTTGGCGCGATCGAGTACTTCCTGAGCGATGTTCAGGGCTCGGTCGCGCACGCAACGCGAGGATTGGCGTGGCCGACCGCGGGGCCGAGTTCGTCTGACCCGTTGCCGCAGCCATGGGGGCGGGTCGAAGGCGACCTCGCTAGCTTCGGCTACGCCGGAACGGCTGCCGAGCTCGAGCCGATCCCGTTGAGCGAGATCACTCTCTGAGCAGCCGCGGTAGGCGAAGCAACAACCCAGGGATATCGCGGCGGGACCGACTCAGCGTTTCGCGGAGAGCGACTGTGGCCGCCGGGCCATGCAGACCTTCGCCGTGGCCGACGAGCAGGCGCTCCGGCTGGAAGCGCGCCAGCGTTCTCGGCGGAGTCAGCCGCAGAAAGAGATGCACGCCTGCGGCTCGGCGCCCGCCGGTGAAGAACCGATTCGTGCCGATCGCCTCCGCGACGACGAGCACGCGTGGCTCCGGCCACCAGAGCGCGACTTCCTGCCAGCGCTTCCAGCGCTTCACTTCGACGACCTCGAATGGCGAGTCCGGCACCGTGGCCGGGGCGACGAGGTGCGGCACACCGAGCCGCTCGGCGACGGCTGCGCAGTCGCGGTTGTGCCGATCGAGCAGCTGAAGCACGCCCGCCGGCTCACCGACAGACCGCGCGCGCTCGATCGCCTCGGGCCAGTTGACCGGGTCGACGAGCCACACTCGCCCGTCGGCGACGAGAGCGTGCGACGTGCGCGTCATCGCCTCCTCGGCGACCCACGAGAAGCCGAGTGCAATCTCGTCGCAGAAGCGGAACACCATGCGCCCGAGCCTAGATGGTTGATGCCACGGGGTTAGGCGGTGTAGTCGGCGATGGCGCGGCTGGGTCGGCCGAGTTGGTGGTTGAGTTGGATGCAGGCGGCGAGCGCGAGTAGCCGTGTTGCGATGCGGGCTCGCAGGTTGCGTGGGGTGC